>NZ_SZWE01000003.1 GCF_009669325.1 Roseovarius bejariae | reverse complement strand
GCCGTTTCCCTCTGTTCCGATGGTTCCAGCTTCTCATAGGCGACGGTGCGCGCGATATCAGGGAAGTTCGAGATATCGAGAGGTTTTATATCCGTCACCGGCTTCTCTTGCCCTTTGGGGACACGCGGATCGCTCTCGCGCAAGGCCCGCGTTTCCGCCCTGCGCTCCAGCTCGGCCTCCCACTCTTTCTTGCCTGTCTGCGCCCAAAGTGCGGCGGCTAGAACGTGGGTGTCGCCCAGTCCGCGCGCCAGATGCTTCGGCATGTCCGGGTAGGTTTCGAGATAGGCTCCGGCCACGGTGGATACAGGGTCTGTTTCGGTGCCGGCGTCTTTCATGACAGCCTCAGTTACGTCCGCGAACTGGCGAAGAAGCAGAAGATCCACGATTTCGCGTTCGCCCTCAGCGTTGGCGCGATACACGTCTTCCGGCGATCCGATGATATCGCGATGACGCGCGAGATAGTCGGCCTGTTCCTGCTTCAATTGGTGGAGCGCAAGTCCGTCGATGTCGTCGCGCCTTGCTTCGAGATCATCTTCATTCAGCCCTTCGTCGCGTAAATCCTGCCGGATGGCACGGCACCTGTCCTCGAAGGCCTCCTTCTCGAAATGGAAACCGTGATCCTCGGCCTCGATGCCATCGGTCCGAAGTATCCCCTCCCTGTTCAACCTGATTGCAATACGGTCAAAAGCACGGTTGAGCATGTCCCACGTGCGGGCATTGTCGTCAGCGTCTTGCAGGTTCAGCCCTTTGTAGGCAGCAATCTGCCTGGCATCCTCGTCGAGCCAGTCGTTTTCGAGCGCCTCGTTATCTGCACCGGCCTCGATCCGGGCGATGACACTCTCCGAAGAAATCCCCGTACCGATTAGCGCCCATCCGATATGCGACTCTATCTCAGGGTCGCGAAGTCGCTCCAGACGGGCAGGGTCGATATTTCTTGTGGAATAAATCTCCGTATCGGATGGTGGTTCGTTCAGAAGATGCGATCGCTCATCGAGAGGCTTCGTATGCGCAAGGGGCTTCAGGGTATCATAGACATGCTTCTGCATTCCGGGCCGCTCCGCCGGCGAAGCGGCCTCGATCCTTGCCTGTGCCCGCTCGTGCGCCGCATTGAACCGGGCGCGCAGTGCCTCCGCCGTATAGACATGTCCTGTCGGCTCCAGCTGTCCGCCGCTCTCCAGCACGCCCCCGGCCCGCATTAGTGGCGCTCTCAGCTCGCCATCCGGCTCTTTCGCTCCGAGCTGCGCGTATTCCCTCGCCATAGCCTTGATCTCGGCCTGTGTGGCCGTCAGATCACCTCCGAACCGCTCTCGGCCCAGGGCTGCCCTGCCCTCCTCGCGGGCCGCATAAACCTCGCGTGTTCGCGGCGGATAGTCGATCACCCCGCGATGCACCCGCCGCGTGGCCTCAAGCCTGACACCGATCTTCTCGGCCGCCTCGACCATCGCGATCCGGAAAGCGTCGTAGTTGAAGTGATGATCCCGCCCCAGGTAGAAGAACTCCCCTTCCTGCGACTTGCGGTTCAGCACGACATGGGCGTGCGGATGATCCCGGTCCTCGTGCACCGCGATCAGGTAGTCGAAATGCCGCCCGTCCTCGTCATTGCTGAAAAACCGCTCGCAGACCTCGGACGCGATGTCGCGCACGTCCTCGCCCTTGGTGCCGATCGGAAAGGACATCAGCATGTGGGTGGTTTGCCCGAGCTTTGGGTGGAACCCGTCGCTCCAGCGCCGCACATAGCGATCCGCAACCGCCTCGATCTCCTTGCCCGTCAGCGTCTCCTTGCCGTCCAGAACGCCCCGGCTGTCCACGATATGCGAGGACTTCGTGGTCAGGTAGTCGAGCTGGCGCACCAGCTCCGCCCGCGTGTGACACCCGCCCGAGCGGATCGCCTTGAACACCGCCGCCCGATGTCCCCGCGCGGCGCGCGCCATCTGCAACCGTTTCGGCTCTCCCGTAAGGCCCTGCATCGAGCCGCGAACGCGGCTCCACCCTTCGGCAAACAGATCGCCCGTGACGGCACTGACCGCGTCAACCTTTGGCATCGGCCAGCTCCTTCAGCGCATCGCCCGCCGTCATGGAAATTCCCTCGACCCGCCGCCGCGCCAGCAGATCGACCTGGTCCGCGAAATCCAGAACGAACCCCGCGAGCTGCCGCATCTGTGCCAGATCGTCCCCGGTAAACGGCGGGCGCTGGCCCTTCAGGTTCGCCTCGTTCATCCGCTTGGCGATTTGGGTGACGTTGTTGCCCACCTGGTTCAGCGCCGCCCGGAACCCCGCCAGCTCGTCGGCCAGATGCACGTCCGGCTGAAACAGCCCCGCCGCCCCCTGCACCAGCCGCCGCATCCCGTCCGAGCGAGTCTCGATCCCGTTCTTTGCCAGCACCGCATCGAAGGCTGACATCTCCTCGGGCGTCAGCGTCACGCTCATGGCCTCGGTCCGGATGCCGCTGTCGCGCCGCCCCTGCTCGGCCTTCCGCAGCGTGTATTGAGTGGCGCGGGGCGTGACCTCGAAGCGCTTGGCCAATGTCGAAACCGCCACGCCACGACGCGCCTCCGCGACGATCTCGCGGCGTTGCTCTGGGGTGAGGCGGCGTCGGGTGGTCATCGGCTTCCTTTGCGAGCAGGATGCGAACAAAGACACCCTATTTCCTGCCACACTCTAACAATCAAACCCCACTCTGACAATCGGAACTCTCGCTATGAGGATCGGGAGTTGGAAAAGAGCAAAAATGCGGGTCAGTCGGAGACTGGTGGTCTGCCTTTGACCTTGTAGACACGCCCGCTGTTCGGTGGGCCTTTCGAGGCGTTCACGATGGTGGGCAGAATCCAGATCAATCTGCGCTCGGTGCGGTCCTTCCCGACCGGCTGGCGGCGAAAGTGCCCGGACCGCCAATGGGGCGTGACACTGCCCCCTGCCCCGTCACCGGATGTGCGCGCTTCTCCTCCGAAGGCATCGAGGTCGATCCGGCGGACGGAAACGAAACCGCGCTTCTTCAACGCGTTCTGTGCATCGCGCCGCTTCTTCGGTGAGGGCGCGGATGTGACCTTGGCGATCAAGGCTTCCGGTGTGTCGGCGGGCCAGGTCTCCGACAGCTCGGCGTCATCCGGACGGGCGGTCAGGGCACAGAGCGCGCCAAGGATCAGCGACAGGGCGTTCTTCGCCTCGGACAGATTGCGGCTCTTGAACTTTGCCAGCCCCTCGGATGCGGAAACCGTAGGGATCGTGATCTTGATACCCGAGACCGCGGCTTCTTCCTGATAATCCACGACAGCTTCCCGAAATCTGTGCAGCCCGTCTTCATCGACTTCGAGGTCCAGGGCATTGGTGTCGAGCGCTTCGCCCAGGGCCGCCTCGAACGTGTCGTCAGCAGTCCCATGAAGAGCAAACGTGAAATGCGGTTCATATGAAAACGGCCAGTGCGCCCCGTAATCGGCTCTCAGGGTGCTCAGAGCGTCCCGTGTGGTGATACAGACGTCTATGTGGCGCGTTCCTGTCTCTGGGTCCACAGGAGCGGCTGTGACGTAGGCTCCGTCCACGACAAGGGCTTTGGGATGGTCTCTGGTGCCGAACGCTATCCCACTGCCCTCTTCGAAGCCGATATAGAGCACATCGAAGGGCATCCTGAGATCCCCGACACGCACATCGCCCAGGGAGGTCTTGCGCAGGGCATCCCGCAACGGGGTCGAAAGCGCGTAGATGTTCATGCCGCACCGCGCGAGCTGGCCGTAGCGATAGGCCTGTTCGGTTCGTTGAATGAGAACACCTATGCCTTCGGGGCGCTGACCGCGCGGAACCATCTCGATCGCGTCGTTGTAGAGACTTTGAACAAGAGCTTGCAGATCGTTGAACTGGTCAGGTGTTGGATAGGTTTTCCATGCTCGGCAAACACGCGAAACGCCACTGGCATATCCGGGCCAGTATTTTTGAACCCTAAGCGGGTGGTGATCGTCTCGGCTGATGTTGCTCGATATGCGCGGTTGGTTGGTCATGCGGCTCCTTGTTTCTCCGGCATCTTGCCTGGTCGCTCCATTGGTTGAGCTCTTGGACGAATCGAAAAATTGCTTCCCGGCTTTCTAAGCAGGGTCCGACAGCTGCCGTTCATGGGTGATTTCTGGAGATGGGCGCTCATCGGTGAGTGTTATATATGTGTTAAATATAGTGTTACGAGAATCGGTGGAATCTCAAGCCATTGATATTGAACTGTAAATCATCTCTGTTTTTGGCTGTCGGTGTGTAGAGTATCGAAGAAAGGTGGGTAGACTATCGAGGAAAGGTGTGTAGACTATCGAATAACTTACCCCTCGGGTGGGCAGACTGTCGAATAAAAGTGTGTAGAGTATCGAAGAATGGCACGGCCTAGAAAAAGGACAGCTCTGCTACCGCAACGGCATACTGAGCCGGATCTGTTTGTTTGCGATATTCTGGACGCGACGCCCAAAAGTGACCGTGCTTCGATGGAGCACCCCCTGTTCTCACTCTCGGTCAAGAAAGACCTTGCCGCTTTCGAGTACGAACAGGGCAATGTGAAAGTGAAGATCACACCAGCGGCCAAAGAAGGTCGTGCGAACGTTTTCGACAGAGACATTTTGATCTATGTGCTCAGCCAGCTCATGGCAGCCAAGAACGAAGGCCAAGAGATTGGTCGCCGTGTTCGCATTTCTGCGCATGACCTTCTGAAAGCCACAAACCGGCACACAACCGGACAGGCGTATGCAACCCTTCGGCGCGCCCTCACCCGCCTTCAGTTTACCCAGATCGAAACCAACATTCATGATCATGGCTTAGGCGAATGGCGGTCGATCTCGTTCATCACCGATGCACGGATTGTCAAGGAAGACTCCACAGGTCGCCTACTTGCCGTTGAGCTCGAAATGGGCGACTGGCTCGTTAAAGCCATTGAAAACAAGAATGTTTTGACGCTCAACAAGGCCTATTTTCAACTTCGGAAGCCGCTGGAGCGGCGTCTTTACGAGCTTGCCAGAAAGCATTGCGGAAAGCAGGACGTCTGGCGGATTGGTTTGGACAAGCTCCAACATAAGACCGGTTCAACGTCTACGACTAAAGAGTTCAAGCGTCTCGTCAAGGCGATCTGCAAAGCGGATGAAGATCAGTCGCATATGCCGGACTACAGGTTTCGCCTGATGCACGATGTGCTTGAGGTATCACCCAAGCCTGAATTTCTTGATGTTTACGGTGACAGCCCCGCCTTGGCACCAGACTCAGCGGTTAGGCTCTCAACAGAAGCATACGAGAAGGCCCGCGAGGCTGCACCAACTTGGGATGTTTACTTCCTAGAACAGGAATGGCGGATGTGGATGAACGATCCACCACGTCATCCTGATGGCGCGTTCGTTGGGTTTTGCCGCAAATGGTATGAGCGCAAAGGAAAGGCACCCTAACAGGTAACTAATATCTAATATCAGTTACCTGTTGCCTATTAACCGTTATCAGTTGACTGTTAAGTGTTATCTGTTAGAGTTGCCGAAAAACGAGGGCAGAAAATGGCACAGGTCATCAGTGTAGTTCAGGAAAAAGGCGGGGCAGGGAAGACAACTCTCCTGACGGCCTTGGCGAGCCTCATGGTTGAGGACGGAGCAAAAGTTGCGGTGATTGATACCGACCCACAGCGCCACTTGGAAGCATGGGCGAAGAAGGAAGAAACAGATCTTGATTGGCTTTATGAAGAAAACGACGAAAAGCTGATCCCGACGGTCAAGGCACTGAAAAAGTCTGAGACCGCGTATGATGCAATCTTTGTGGATACCGCCGGCTTCAAGTCGGCCATGGCGATGCACGCCATTGCGGCCGCTAACCTGGTCCTGATCCCCTCCAAGGCGAATGAAGCGGACGCGAAAGGCGCGAAACGCACCTATTCCCATGTTCAAAGCGTTGCCGAGACGATGGAAAAGGAATTGCCTGCGCTCGTGGTGATGATGGACGTGGACACGAACACCAATATTACCCAAGCGATCACGGATGCGCTCGATGCACAGGGTGTACCGCGTCTCAACGCTATGTGCGCGCATCGCACGGGCTTTAAGGAAATGACATCAACGGGCCAGTCACCGCAAGGATCGGCACGCCGATCTGCGAAGTCCGTGTTGGCCGATTTGCAGGGCAGGGGCCTGCTCAGTTTCTACAGGAGTGGCTCATGGCCAAAGTCAGCGTAAATCTCGATGACGATTTGAACGATGGTGCTGACTCCCGGAAGCTGAAGGAGTTGGCCGCGCCGCTGCCAAGCGTGAGTAGAGCAAAATCGTCTGCTCTCAGGGACGCGCCAAGGGTTCAGTTTTCCTTCACGAACGTTCCCAAGCCGATCAAGGAAGCCTTCGCATCCGAAGCGCAGAAGCGCGGAATGACCCAGAAAGAATTGCTGTATGAATGCCTACGGGCCGGCGGGATCAACATACCGGACACGGCGGAAATTGATGGCCGTCGAAGGTAGGTGTTATCTGTTATGGGGTGTTCCGGGGGCGAGAAAAGGGCTTGCAAATTGTACCTTATGTGGTACATAGCGCTGTGAGTGATCAAAAGCGACTACCGGCGCGCTTTTTCGAGTCCGGCACCGGCAAGGTGCCCGTGCGAGAATGGCTTCTGGGCTTGTCTCAAGATGACCGTAGGGTGATTGGTGATGACATTCGCACGGCGGAGTTTGGCTGGCCCATCGGTATGCCGCTCTGTCGGTCGATCAAAGGACGAAAGGGTCTCTGGGAAATCCGCTCTAATCTGAGCGACGGTCGAATTGCCCGCGTGTTCTTCTTCGCCCATGAGGGCAGTATGGTTTTGCTGCACGGGTTCATCAAGAAGAGCCAGAAGACCCCGGACAAGGAACTGGATGTCGCGGATAAACGAATGCGAGGACTAGGATGAGCACCGATACTGAAACCGGCAAAGCAGGGCCGCTTTTTGAGGACTTCCTGAAAGAGCAGGGCACCTATGAAAGCACGACCGAACAGGCCGTGAAGCGCGTTCTGGCGTTTCAGCTGACAACGGCGATGAAAGAACAACATATCTCAAAGGTGGAGATGGCGAAGCGTCTTGATACAAGCCGCTCTCAGCTTGATCGCCTGCTCGACCCGAACAATAATAGCGTCACGCTTGCTGTTTTGGCACGCGCTGCGCAAGCTGTCGGTCGCACGATCAAGCTGGAACTGGTCTAGAACCGCTGTGACCGACGCCAACCGAGTCATAGATGCAAAAGCAGGTGAGCTTGAAACGGTTGATCAAGCCGTAATGGGCCAAGTCGTCGGCGTCGCCCAGGCCATCGGTGATATGCGTAAGGCGCTCGATGCCCTTGATGGATTGCTCGATGATCGACAATTCGAGAAAGCAGCGGCGGCTGGATATCAAGATATCGCTGCGGCGTTCATCTTCCTCCAGCGCACCTTGGGCGGCTTGCACAGCGCGGAGCTTGATCGTCACACCTTCATTTCGAGCGTCGCAAAAGAACTACAATGCGCCTATGAGGATGCAGAGCCTTTCGTAGCAGCGCGCCTTCAATGTCTGAAACCGAAACCGGAGCTGACGGAGGAGGAGCTGGCGGCCGCCAAAGCGCGGTTCAAGGAAACGCTGGACAGCGTGAGTTCGAAAGCGGGAAAGGAGCGCGGCTGATCCAGCTCTGCTGGTTGTCCGAAAGAAATTTCCTCGATTATCTCGCTAGATTGGACCCGTTAGCCAGCATGTCGATGTAATCATCCACGGCCTCTTGGAAAGGCCGCTCTTAAACCGTCCGTATCGCTGGCGTGAAAGCCCACGCCCGCAGGAATATCCGCAACTCGCCCCGTGAATATCGCGTCTTCCCGGTCGAAAACGATGACCGCCGAGTACCCTTTGTGCTCCAGCGTCTCCGTCAGTGATAGCGCCATTGCTTCATTCAAGCCTCTTATAAGGCTTTGGCCAAACACGCTCATTGCGAGGCCTGTTTACGTGGCCGGCCACCTTTCGCGCCATTCGCTCGGGATGCTGCGGCCTTGGCCGGAGATTTTTTGCGACCCGCCTGTCTCGCCATCGCCTTGCTCATCCAGTCCTTGGTGCCAAAAACACCGGCGACGAGGGCCGGGACATACACATCGGCGTCCAGCTGCGGCCAGTGCAGATTGAAACCCATGCCATCGACGTCAACGCTTGCCAGCTCGTCAGGGCTGGCCCCGTTCAGGTCCTGCACGAGATCAGCCGGAAACACGTAAGCGCAACCGTTCGCGAGATCGACGGTAACGCGGCCTGTCTTTCGATCGTAGCGGGCCGCGATAGCACGGGGCTCTGCTTCCAGTGCGGCACGTCCTCGGGCTTCCGCCGCTTCGAATTGTGCATCAGTCAAGTTTGCCATGGATACGCTCCCATTCCGCTAAGAATTCATCTTGGCGCTCGATCACATCTGCCATGAGACGCCGTTGGTCGGATCTCTTGATGCCGATGAAGTAGACCGGTTCGGGTCCGCCATCGGGGCCGGTCAGGTTGACCTTCGCCTGCCCAGCCCCGGTGATATGGATATGCGCCGGTTCGTGATCTGCCGTGTAGATGACGAACCGGAAGCCGTGGGCGCGGTGAATGACAACCATGGTGACTATATAACCTAACGGTTGGGTTATTCAAGTGAAGATGCACTCAACTGTCCGCAGCGATCGTGCCATCTGCAAGACGCTCGAAACCAGTAAGGTCGTTCTCATCAAAGACATGCTCGGCGACAGCGTAAGGCGGGCCATTGAACCACGAGGGATCATCATAATCAGAAATCTTGATCGCGATGATCGTCCTGATGCCGATATCCGTGCAGCGCCATAGTCCCGTCGCCGTTCGAAACTCATCGCCAACCTTGAACTCGCTGTGCAGCATGTTGCCTCCTATGGCTCGCCCAAAACCTTAGGCTCGCCTGATCGTATTCGGACTCACCTTGAAGAGCCGCGCCAGTTCCGCAATGCCGCGCCCGTCTTCATCACGCATCCGCCGTACCTCGGCCCGGCGTTCCGGTGACAGGGCAGGGGGCCTACCACCTATTCGGCCTTGTTTGCGCGCCGACGCCAATCCTTCCTTGGTCCGCTCGGAAATCCGTTCGCGCTCAAACTGCGCGATGGAGGCGAAGACATGGAACACGAGGCGGCCTGCCGATGTGGTCGTGTCGATGTCCTCAGCCAGGGAGCGAAAGCCAGCGCCGTTTTTCTGGATGGCCTCCACGATGGTCAGCAAATCCTGCAAGGATCGGCTCAGGCGGTCGTATTTCGTGACAGTCACAACGTCGCCGTCGCGGAGCTGTTCAAGCATAGCCGCGAGCTTTGGTCGCTGCGCCTTCGCACCAGAGACTTTTTCCGACCAAATGCGCTCCGCACCCGCTGCCTTCAGAGCCTCGATCTGAGCATCAAGATGCTGGTCCTCTGTCGAAACGCGTGCGTATCCCAGGATCATGCCAAAAACCTTCAAAAACCATCTTGGTTTTGAACGGGGTTTTTGGCGGCGTCAAGAGGGCACCGTGTACGATCTTCCAAAAACGACCGTTTTGAGGACACCTTATGGCCCGTAGACTTTTTTCCTCCCGCGCGTATGCGGAACTCTTCGGGGTGCCGATAGATTCTGAAGCCTTGATCCGTCACTATCTGCTGAGCGGAGATGACATTGACCTGATCCGTACCCGGCGTCGCGCCGAAAACCACCTTGGGCTTGCGGTTCATATTTCCTTGCTGCGCCACCCTGGCCTGGGGTGGTGCGAAGATCTTATGCCGCCCGCTGAACTGATCATCTGGCTTGCAGAGCAACTGCAGGTCGATGCTTGTTCTCTCGGTGAATATGCCGTCAGGCGAAATACCCGGCATGAACACCATGCCCTCGCGATGCATCACTTGGATTTGTCTTCATTCGGGCCGGAGCATGTGCAGTAGGCAGAGGATATTGCTACGAGGGCGGCGTTCGCGACGGATCACGGCGCCACTCGGATGGGATCACATCATCCTGTCAGGGGACTTTGACTGGCATTCAGGGGCGGCAGAGCGTAAAATTACACGACTGTTGAACATCAGGCCCGCCAGAGATTGGGGAACTTGATGATGTTTATGTAATGTTCTCCCTTAGCGTGGTTCTACGAAGAAACCTTCCGATGGGGCCAGAAACCAGATGTCATCCATGCGGCGGGCCACCGGGGGCGCATTGGTCGGGCGCCCCCGGTGGTTCTTGTACATGTCCAGCATAGTTGTCCTCCGCTGTTTGAGGCGCACCGCCGGGCGCGCTCAGCCCTCAAATCCGCCTTCTGCAAGCGGCGAATCCACCGCGCGGCACCACAGGATCAGCGAGTCGTGGCTAGCAACGTCGGTGCCGGCGGAGACAGGGCGCGGGACAAACGCGGCGCCGCGGGGGGTGCACGCCTGTTTAAGCCGCCGGCCAAAGGGCCCGCAAGACCTGCGGTCGGGTCCGCCACGGTGTGCATTTCGCTCCGGCGCCCGCTCAGGCCCGCGCCCTTTTATCGGCGTCTTTCAGTATCTGCTTTAGCCGCGGGTACAGGCCGCCGGTCTGCATCAGCGTGCAATTGAACCGGATATGGTCGCCGAACCGCGCGGACGGGCTGAAGGATTCGCCCGGCGCCAGCACGACACCGCTTTCCAGCGCGACGTCGGAAATCAGCCGGGCAGAGGCCGGGCCGGGCCACCGGGCCCAGACAAAGACGCCGCCCTTGGGTTTGTAAGGCACTTCGAAACCGATGCTCTCCAGACGGTTCACCGCCGTTTTGCGTTCGTCGGCGACCGTCTTTTGCAGCGATCGGAGGTTGCGCCGGTAAAGTCCGCTGTTGAGCAGCTTGTAAGTGGTGATCGACGTCAGGGTGTTCAGCCCGAAACTCGCTGCCGCGAACCGTTCGGCAAGCTGTTTGGCGATGTGCGGTTCGCACGAAATGAATCCGCAACGCAGACTGGGCGATATCGTCTTGGAGAAACTGCCGATATAGGCGAGGCCGGCCTGGCCCGACAATGCAGACAGTCGTGTCGTCGCGTTCTCGTCGAGATCGGCATAGACGTCGTCCTCGACGACATAGACCCCGGCTTCGCGCATTAGGACCAGCAGGTCGAAAGCCTGGTTTGTCGTGATGCTGGACCCGGTCGGGTTATGCAGGACCGGACTAAGAAGGTAGAGTTTCGGCCGGTGCGCAGAAACCAGACGCCGCAGCGCTTCGAGGTCGCGCTCGGTTCCGGCGAACGGCACGCCGACCACTTTCACGCCGTAGAGTTTGATCATGCTGGTGAAATTCAGCGATGTCGGATCGTCCACGAAGACCGTGTCGCCGGGGGACAGCATCAGGCGGCAGATCATGTCGATTGCCATGCTAGCGGAATCGGTGATCAGAACAGATTCGCTGCGGCTCTTGATGCCGAGGGTGGCAAAGCGATCGACAAGAAGTTTCCGCAACGGCAGAAAACCGCGCGGATCTGTGTAATTCAGCAGCTCGTCCGTCTTGGCGCGTGCCGTTTCCCGCAAGGCGAACCGCAGCGCTTCGAGCGGCAATGTATGGCTGCCCAGCCAGCCGCCGCTGGGGTGAAATCCTTTCGTCGGAAAACGGCCGCGCCGGTCAGGAGGGTCGGCGGGTGTCACGGTTTTCGGCACCGGATGCGGGGTATCGGGTTTGGCGCTGCGCTGTTTGACGAAAAAGCCCTGATTGCCGCGCACTTCGATCAATTCGAGTGCCAGGAGTCTTTCGTAAATCTCGACCGCGGACGACTTGGAGATTTTCCGATCTTCGGCCAGCTTTCGGAGTGACGGCAGTTTCGCATTGGCCGCCCAGTGTCCGTTTTCGATGTCCGCAGCAAAGGATTCGACGATTGATTTAATGCTTGGTTTGCGTTGCACGGTTTTCCGCTCAAACAATCTAACAAATTGGTAATACGAGATAAAACCTACGCGTATCATGCGTTTCAGCAGTACAGTGCACCCTTTTAAATTGCAAGCGTCCCTTTTCATGCAGAGCGATTTTGACTTTTTTTCGCCCAGACCATTAACTGCTTGGACGGATGCCATGACTCTCGAATACCGCGACTTTGTTTCTGCTCCGCTCCTGCCCGATGATCTGATCTACAATTTGTCGGAGCGCGAAAAGAGCGACATCGAGGATCTGCTGTCGGAATTGGTTTCTCAATTCGATTCCGTCGAAAGCAGCGAGGCGGCCTTTGCCTGCGAATTGATGGCCGCGCGACTTCCGCAAAACCTGTTGGGACTGCTCAAGCTGATCGCCAGCGGCGAGGTGCCGTGCGGCTATCTCGTGGTGCGCGGTTTTGACATCGATGACGCCGCGATCGGCCCGTCGCCGCAACATTGGGATCAGCCTTGGGACAATCGCCCGTACCTGCGCGAAGAGTTCTTTCAGCTCTTGCTGTCCAGCGCCGTCGGCGGTGTCTTCGGATGGCGGACCCAGGAAAACGGACGTTTCCTGCGCCACATCGTTCCGATCGAGTCGGTCAAGGACGAACAACTTGGCGGCAGCAGTGCAACGACGCTGATGTGGCACACGGAAGAGGCGTTCCACCGCGGCCGCGCGGATTTCTTCACCCTGATGTGCTATCGCAACCGCGAAAAGGCGACGACCAATATCTCGTGCATCGACGATTTCGACCTGCCGCCCGAAACGGTGGATATCCTGCGTCAGCCGCGTTTCATCATCTTGCCCGACAAGTCGCATACGCCGGTGGAAAACGAGAGCGAGCAATGGAAGCTGAACGCCGACGCCTTCAAGCTGATCCAGCAGATGATCGACGATTCGCAGCCGGTCCCGTTGATCTACGGTCGTCGCGACATGCCGATGATGTGCGTCGATCAGGCCTTCGTTTCGGCCCTGGACGGCGATGACGAGGCGGACGCGGCGCTGAACGCGATGCATGCGGAGCTAGACCGCGTGTCGGTGTCGCTGCACCTGGAACCGGGCGAGATCGTTTTGCTGGACAACCTGCGCGTGGCGCACGGACGCTCGATCTACAAGCCGGATTACGGCCCCAAGCACCGCTGGATGCGGCGCGTCAATATCGCCAACGGCCGGCGGGTGAATTTCGATCTGCGCGATCGCGAAAATATCCGGGTGATGCTGTGAGCGCCGGGCAGTCGCATCTGCTCCCCAAGATCGCGCTTGTCTGCGCGGTCTTCTTCTGGGGCAGCTCCTTTATTGCGATGAAACAGGCCGTTCTGGTTCTTGATCCGGGAAAGATCATCTTTTTCCGAATGCTGATCGCGGCGATCGGTTTCCTAGTGCTCTACAGGTTCTGGGGCCGGTTCGAATACAGGTCCGGCGACTGGGTCTATCTGCTGATCATGGCGCTGTGCGAACCGGGGATCTATTTCTTCCTCGAAAGCCAGGCGCTGCGGCTGACGACCGCGGGTGCGGCGGCGACGATCAATGCCTTACAGCCGCCTATCGTGGCCCTGCTGGCCTGGGTCATCCTGCGCGAATATCCCCGGTTCTGGACGCTTTCCGGCTTTGCCGTCTGCATCCTCGGTGCCGTCGGGCTGAGCTTGGGATCGACCGGAACCGAGTATGCGCCGATGCCGTGGCTGGGCAACCTGCTGGAGCTGGGCGCGATGGCCGCGTCGGGTGTCTACGTGATCCTGCTCAAGAAGATGTCGGACCGCTACAGTCCCTTTCTGCTGACCGCCTTGCAGGCCTTTGCCGGTGTGGTGCTGTTTTTCCCGCTGATCTTCTTCGGCGAACCGCTGAGCACAGACATTCCGGCATCCGGCGCAATCGCCGTGCTGTACCTGGCCACGTTCGTCACGTTCGGCGGGTACTTTTTGTACAACTGGGGCATCGCCCAGACCTCGGCGGTCGAGGCGAGCATCTTTCTTAACCTGATCCCGGTCTTCGGCGTGACGCTTGCTTTCCTGGTGCTCGGCGAACAGCCGACGCTGTTCCAGGGTGCAATGACACTGCTGATCATCGCCGGCGTGCTGTTGTGCGAACTCGGCTCGACCTACCTGCCGACGCCGATGCGGGGCCGGGCCGCCGCTGCGCCGCCGCCGGTCCGACCGAAACCCTTTGACCCTCGGAGTTGACACCATGACACTCGAATCCGAAGTCCGGTCGTATTGCCGTACCTTCGACGTGGAATTCTCCACCGGCCGGGGCGGAACGATGACCACCACCGACGGCCGCCACTACCGCGATTTCCTGGCCTGCTGCGGATCGCTGAACTACGGGCACAATCACCCGGTTCTGAAGCAGGCGTTGACGTCGCATATCGCGGATGACGGGCTTGCCATGTCGCTGGACCTGAAAAGCGACCGCAAGCGCGACTTCCTGACGGCGTTCGAGACGCATATCCTCAAGCCGCGGAGGCTGGACTACGTGGTGCAGCTCCCCGGACCCACCGGCGCGAATGCCATCGAGGCGGCAATCAAGCTGGCCCGCAAGGTCACCGGCCGCAACGAGGTGATCGCCTTTACCAACGGGTTTCACGGTTGCACGCTGGGTGCGTTGGCGTTGACAGGCAGCGGGCATCATCGCGGCCAGTCCGGAACTCTGCTGAGCGGCGTCACCCGCGCGCCCTATGACGGCTATTATGGACCGGACATCTGCACCGCCGAGATGCTGGACAAGATGCTGTCGGACCCGTCCGGCGGGCTGGAGGCACCGGCCGCAATCGTTCTGGAGGCCATCCAGGGCGAAGGCGGTCTGAACATGGCGACACCGCGCTGGACCCGTCGCATCGCCGAGATCGCCCGCAAGCACGGCGCGCTACTGATCGTCGACGACATCCAGGCCGGGTGCGGTCGGAGCGGGGACTTCTTTTCTTTCGAAGCGCTGCGGATCACGCCGGATATCGTGACGTTGGCCAAGTCGCTGTCGGGCTTCGGCCTGCCGATGTCGATGGTGTTGTTCCGGCGCGAATTCGACTTGTGGCTGCCCGGAGAGCACAACGGCACGTTCCGGGGCAACAGCCACGCCTTTGTCACTGCGACGGCAGCGCTGGACCATTTCTGGGCCGACCTCGGCTTTGCCAAGACGGTCAAGGAAAACGCGCTGTTCATCGCCGGGCGGCTGAAGCGGCTGGCCGAAACGCACGGGTTGTCGACCCGGGGGCGCGGTTTCATGCAGGGGCTGCGTTTCGACGATCCGGTCGCCGCGCGCCGCGTCCAGCTGGCCTGCTTCAAGGCGGGGCTGATCCTCGAAACCTGCGGGCCGCATGACGAGGTGATCAAGCTTTTGCCCGCGCTGACGCTGACGCGTGACGAACTGGCCGAGGGGATCGACATCCTGGCCGATGCGCTTGCCACCACACTTTCCAAGACGGAGGAACCGGCATGACCAACATGAGCCACATGCGACACGCCGAGGCGCATATCTATGACTGCATCGGCGTCGGCTTCGGGCCGTCGAACATGGCCCTCGCGATCGCCTTAGGCGAAGTCGGGGCGTTGGACAACTGCCTGTTCCTGGAGGCGCAGGACGACATCCTCTGGCATCCCGGTATGCTGCTGGACGGGGCCGACATCCAGCACAACCCGTTGCGCGACCTTGTCACGCCGCGCAATCCCGCCAGCCCCTACGGCTTTCTTGCCTACCTCAAGGCGCAGGGTCGGTTGTTCGACTACCTCAACCTGTCCGCTCCCTATCCGCCGCGCACGGAATATGCCGGTTATGTCAATTGGGTGGGTCGCCAGTTCCTGGACTACGTTTCGCTGAACACGCGTGTCGTCGCGATGACATACACCTCCGACATGTCGGGCACGCCGCTGGTTGCGGTTTTGCTGGATGACGGGCGCCGCCTGCTGGCGCGGAGCGTCAGCTTCGCGCCGGGCCGGTCGAATTACATCCCGGCGCAATTCGAAAGTGCGCTCGGTGACGACATTGTGCACCTGTCGGGCTACCGCTTTGCCCGCGACCGCTGGCTCGGCCGTCTGGACATGCCGCGCGTTGCTGTCGTCGGCGGCAGCCAGAGTGCGATCGAGATCCTGCTGGATCTTGCCGGGCGGGCCCGCCTGACAGGCATCTCGCGCGGCTTCGGCTTCAAGCAGAAGGACCTGAGTGCCTTCACCGAACAGATCTATTATCCCAGCTTCGTCGACATGTTCTTTGACGCAGGCGAGGGCAGCCAGCACAAGATCACCCGCGAGCTGTGGCGCAGCAACTACGGCGCGGCCGATCCGGACGTGATCGAGGCGCTGAACTTCAAGCTGTACGAGCAGCGGGTGCGGAACGGCGACAGCATCGAGATCGTGCACAACTGCGAAATCGCCGGAGTGGAAAAGCGCGGCGACGCCTACGCGATGTCCGTGACCGACCGTTTGAGCGGCGCCCCCCGGACGCTCGAGGTGGACGGCATCGTGCTGGCGACCGGGTTCCGCAACTTCGGCAACGCCGAGAACCAAGAGCCGTATCACCCGTTGCTGGACGGTCTGGCGACGCGTTTCGAGACGCGGGCCGATGGCGGCATCGCGATCGCCCGCGACTACCGCGTGGCGACGCTTCCGGGGGCGGCGACCGCTCCGGTCTTCATCAACGGCCTTTGCGAAACGACGCACGGGTTCGGCGACGCGGGCTCTTTCAGCCTCTTGTCGGTGCGGTCGGAACAGATCGCACGCGCCCTTGTCGATCACATTGCCGAGGCGGGTGCGCCCACCGTCCCGCAGCCCGAGGAACTGACCAATGTATGATCTGCTGCCGACCACGGATTTCGATATCGAGACATTCGTTCAGCGCAAGTCCGATGCGACGACGAGCTTCGAATACAATTGCCACCTGCGGCGGTTGTACCCGTGGGCCGGGGTTGCCGACACCAAGCGTCCGGTCAGCGAATTCGGTGCCGTCTGGGTCACTGTCGACCCGATGACCGATGCCGACGATCACGATCACGACGAGGAAGAAACCTTTATCGTGATCGCGGGCACGGCGCGTTTCGAGATGGAGGGGCAATCGACGCTGCTGCATCCGGGCGATGTCGGGTACGTGCCGCGCTACTGGCATCACCGGATGGCAAATCCCGGCACCGAGCCGCTGACCTTCATCGACATCTACTGGGACGATCAGGGCCGGAGCAAGGACGCGTACCTTGCGTCCCGGAACTGACACCCGAGCTATCAGGAAACCGAACGATGCTAGATACCACTTTTGCCGGCCGCTACGCCATCGTGGCCCCGCCGCCGACCCCCAATGGCGACCTCCATGTCGGCCATATCGCCGGACCGTATTTCGGGGCGGACGTGCTGCGGCGGTACCTCAAGCTGCGCGGACAGACCGCGGTCTGCGCCCTCAGCGTGGACCTGAACCAAAGCTACGTGGTGACCACCGCGGAACGGCTGAGAACCGATCCGATCACCCTGGCGCGCCGCTCGCATGACGAGATATCGAAAACGCTCGGCATGTCGGGGATCGAGTTCGATGTCGTGGGGATGCCCGACGCCGATTACGGCTCCTATGTCAGCGACTGGTTCAAGGATCTGTACGCAAGCGGCGCGCTGGAAAAACAGACGCGCGCGGTGCCCTTTGATCCCGAGCGTCAACGGTTCCTGTTCGAATCCTATGCATCGGGGCGGTGCCCGACGTGCCTGGCGGGCACGAACGGCAATATTTGCGAAGCCTGCGGTCACCCCAATGACGCCCTCGATCTGTTCGGGCTCTACCCGACCGGGGGCATGGCCGGCGACGCGTTAGAAACGCGCGAGATCACCGAATACGTCCTGCCGCTGGAAAACTACCGTGATATGCTCTGGGAGCATCTGACACGGCACATCCCGGAACGCCGCCCGATGCTGCGCCGGCTGATCGGCGAGCTGTTCGCGCGTCCGCTGCCGGATTTTCCGGTGACGTTCAACTCCGATTGGGGGCAGGCCGCGCCGTTTCCCGGCGCCGAAGGCTCTGTCATCAACGTCTGGGCGGAAATGGTGCCGGGGCACTATTACTGGCTGTCGCAGGCGCACGGCCGCGACGGCGGCATGCTCAAGGACGACGGCGCGACAAGCTACGTCCAGTTCCTAGGGTTCGACAATTCGTTCTTTTACTGTGTCGCGCAACTTGCCCTGGCGTTGGCGGCCCGGCGCGCGGGGATGGACCATCTCTTGCCGGACGCGTTCGTGACGAACGAGTTTTACCTGATGGAGAACTTCAAGTTCTCGACCAGCCAAGGGCACCTGATCTGGGCGCGCGACATGCTGGCCGAGGCCGATCGCGACGAGCTGCGGTTTTATCTGGCCTGGTCCAACCCCGAATACAATCAGGCCAATTTCACCGTCGCCGATTTCGAAAAAGTCGTGGACAAGAAACTGCGCCGCCCGTTCGCTGCCCTCTTTGCCGATCTGCCCGTCACGGGTGCGGTCGATCCGGGATCGCGCGAGGCGGGCGCGGTTCTGGACCGGTTTGCCTCGGCCTACCAGCCCGAGCATTTCAGCCTGCGGACCGTGGCCCAGACCATCGCCAACGGACTCGACTTTGCGCTGGCAAGCGACGGTCCCCGGCGAACCGAGATCGCTGCGGCGCTGGCCGTCGGGATGGCCCCGATCATGCCGGACACGGCGGCGCGCTTGTGGGCGGCATGCGGTCAGAACGGTCCCTTGGCTTGGCCCGAGCGGAGCGCCGAAGTCGCATGACCCTGGCATTGTCGGACCTGCCGCAGATCATTGCGCGCCATCCCGAGCTGAGCCTTCGGCAGATCGACGTGTTCTGCGACGGCCCGCGCAGCGGCAACCCGGCGATGGTGGTGTTCGGCGGTGACGGGTTGAGCGCGGCCGCGATGCAGGCCATCGCAAGCGCAGTCAACCTGTCCGAAACGGTGTTCATTCTCGCGCCGACGAAAGGCGCCGACTACCGCGCGAGGATTTTCACCGCGCGGCGGGAAATCCCCTTTGCCGGCCATCCGGCACTGGCCGCAGTGCATGCTTTCGCGGAAGAGACCGGCTCGGACGCGCTGGACCTGATCCAGGCCGACGGGCTGGGGCAGACGGAAATGGTTCGTGACCGGCCGGGCGGCGACTGGCGCGTGGCCTTGCCGGCCCCGCGTTTCGACAAGCCCGCGCCGCGGACGCCGAGTGAGATCGCCGCGATGCTGGGGCTTCCGGTCGAGGCTTTGACGCCCGAGCCGCCGCACCTGGTCGCGACGGGCGTTCGTTGGCTGCTGGTCGGGCTGCGCGCGGATACGGCCTTGGGCGACGTGCGCCCCGACCACCCGGCCATCGCCGAGTGGAGCCGCGCGAGCAAGTCGGTCGGTCTGGTACCGTTCGTGCGGTCACGCCGGGCCGGCGTCGACGCGGAGCTGCGCAGCTTCGCCCCCGCCGAGGGCATCTACGAAGACCCGGTTTGCGGGTCCTGCGCCGGTGCCCTTGCCGCGCTCTTGTCCGGCGGGCAGGCGCAGAGTTTCACGTTCCTCCAGAACGGAGGCGCCAAGCGCCCCGGGCGGATGCGGGTGCGTCTGGCCCCCCCGTCCCCGCCGACCCTTTCCGGACGGACCATAACCGCGATCCGCGGTGTCACCTGTCCCGTCCTGGCACCTTCCCTGATCATAAAAACCAAGGAGACACCTCATGATTGACAAGATCCCAGACCACAACGCGCTGGAATGCGCCGTTCTGGATTACTTCAACGCCTGCAATTCGCGCGACGAAAGCGGTATTCGCAACGTCTTCGACAAGGACGTAGTGAACTACTTGCCCGGCGGCATGTTCGGCCCCGTCCACGGCGTCGAGCCGCTGATCGAGCTGTGGAAAAGCGAGGGCGAACAGATCAACTCGCATTGGCACATCGAGACGGTGTTCGGCGACCCGGAGCGCAAGACGGCGGTTGCCGAATGGACGGCGATGAAGCCCGGCCGCAACAAGATGTATCGCGGTGTCGACTGGTTCACCTTCAACGACGAAGGAAAGATCACCGAGGTTCGCGGCTACTACGCGGCGCCCCGCGACGACAGCCTGGGCAGCAACGAACTCGGCGGCTTCCCTTATGCCGAGCGCGGCTGGACAATGCCCGAATTCCCCATCACCTACGAGTGATTTCATAACGAGGGTCCGCCATGAGCGACGTTTCCACCGATCCCGCCGCGGTGCTTCCACGCGCAGGCTACGTGTTCGCCCTGCTGAGCGCCGTTTGCTACGGCAGCATCACGACTTTCGCGTCGCTGTCCTATGCGGCGGGGCTCGAGGTCGAACACCTGGTCATATCGCGCGGCGTCATCGTGGCGGTGATCTGTTTCGGGCTGGCCGTAATCGGCGGCCAGTCCCTGTCGCTTGGGCGGATCCGACCGCTTCACCTTGCCGGGCTGGCGCTGGCGTTGGTCGCGACGGCCTTCTGCCAGCTCGGGGCGGTACAGTACATTTCGGTCGGCATGACGGTGATCCTGTTCTTTACCTTCCCGCTCTTCGTGACCTTGCACGACATGCTGACCGGGCGGGTGCGGGCAGGGTACCGCATGTTTCTGGCGCCGGTTCTGGCCTTGGCCGGTATCGCCATCGCGACCGGGCCGGGCACCGTCGGCATGCCCGATCCGAAGGGAGTGGGGCTGGCGCTTCTGGCCGCTATGGCCATGGCGGCATCCATCGTGCTGGCGCAACGCTGCATGGCCACCGCTTCGGTTTTCGGGCTGGGGCTGGCCGGCAACCTGTTGGCGTCAGTGTTGGGGCTGGCGCTTTGGACCGCATCGGGCGACGCGCATTTGCCGGTATTCGAACCGGGGCAGGCCGCGATCGGGCTGGTGACGATGGCCGCCGTCGGCGCGCTCTTCGGAATCGGCATCCTGTTCCAGTTCCGCAGCATCCGAAGCATCGGCAGCACGCCCACCTCCATGACCCTGAACTTCGAACCGGTCGTCACGCTCGCCGTCGCGGCCGTCCTGATCGGAGAGCTGCTGAGCGCGGCCAAGCTGCTTGGCGCCGGTCTCATCATAATGTCGGTCTTCGTGTCGTCGCGCGCGCACCGACAGCCAGCGAATACGAGGATAGCCAAATGACATACACTTCCGTCGATCTGCTAGGCATCGGCTTCGGTCCTGCAGGGATCAGCTTTGCAGCCGCGATCGAAGACCACATCGAAGCCACCGGAACGTCGCCCGTCGGCAGTTTCCGGTTCCTGGAGGCCGGCTCGGATTGCCGCTGGCAGGGCGAATTGCTGTTCCGCCATGCCGATATCAATCACAGTGCGCTGCGCGACCTGGTGACACCGCGGAACCCCCGCAGCTTCTATTCCTTCGCGAACTATCTCAAGAAAAAGGGGCGGCTGTATTCTTTCGGTCTGACCGGACGCCCGGTGAACCGGATCGAATGGTCCGACTATGTCGCCTGGGCCGGGGAGCTGTTGGCGGGCAACACGTCTTTCGGTACCGCCGTGACCGCATTGACTCCGTCGGCCGAGGTTGACGGAAAATGGACCCGCATCCGTGCGCGGACATCGACCGGCGAAGAGATCGAGGCCGGCCGGCTGGTCCTGTCGACCGGGGCGCGGCCCAACATCCCCGAAATCTATCGCCCGCATCTGGGCGCGCGGGTGTTCCATACCGGGGAATTCGCCACACGCGTGAACGCCATCGCCGATCCGTCGACGGTGCGCAGGGTGGCGGTGATCGGATCTGGGATGAGCGCCGGTGAGATCGCATTGGATTTCCGGACGCGCTTTCCCGAATCGGATGTGCACTGCGTGCATCGTTCGCACGGATTCCGGCTGAATGACCTGAGCAACTTTTCCTCGGAAGTCTATTCGCCGGCCGAGACCGACTACGTGCACGGCTTGCCGCGTGAAGCACGCAAGGCGATCCTGGCCGAGTCCTGGCAGACGAACTATGCCGGGCTCGATGCCGACGGCAGCTCGGAACTGTACAACACGATGTATCTCGACGAGGTCGAAGGCCGCCCGCGCATCTTCATGGAAAAACGCACGCACGTCACCGCCGTGGATGTCGAAGGTCAGAATGTGGTGCTGTCGCTCCGCGATCCGCATACCGGCGAGGGCAAGTCGCTGAGCTTTGACCTGGTGGTGATCGCGACCGGGTTCCGGGTCGATCCGATGGCGGGGCCGTTGGGGGACCTGGCCGAACATATCGAGCTTGACGCCGACGGCATGCCCGTCGTGAGCCGCGCCTACAAGGTTGCCACCAAACCGAGCATGGGCGCGGAGATTTACCTGAACGGGCAGTGCGAGCATTCGCACGGGATCAGCGACGCGCAGAGCTTCAGCCTGCTTGCCGATCGGTCCGGCTGGATCCTTGAGGACATGATGGCGCCCGAGATCCGCGCCGCTCCGGCGGTCAGGCAACCTGCCGAGGTCGGTTAGGCGCGTGCCGGTGCCGGTCTTGAACGTGCTTGTTGCCGGTGCGGGGATCAACGGCCTGTTGTCGGCATTCATGCTGACCCGCGCGGGGGCGCGGGTCACGCTCTGTGATGCCGACGACATCCCCAACACCGCCAACGCCTCGCACGGCGCGCACCGGTTGATACACCCGTGGCAGAACGGTGACATGGCGCCGGAAGTCGCCCGCGCACTGGCGCTTTGGCGTGACCTTCTGTCCGAGGTAGACTGTGACGGGTTCGAGGAAACCGGAGTCCTGGTGGCCGGCCCGGGTCCGGTCGGGCACGGTGCGGCAGCCGCGCCGTCCGACCGGTTGCCGGGCAGTGACCGGTTCGCGATGCGGCGGCTGTTTCCGACGTTCGGCGTTCTCATGGCCGCCGAAATCCAGACCGCGCTTGTCCGTTGGCTGGTCTCTCGCGACGTGCGGTTGATGCCACGCGCGGCGGTGACACGGATCGACGCGCAAAGCGGCACGGTTCGGATCGACGGCGCGGGGCAAGAGCGGTTTGACGCGGTCGTTCTGGCCGCCGGGCCGGGGTTGGCCGGATTTGCGGACCAATTCGGTCTGGGGCCGGTCCGCTCATGGCGCTGCCACGTGGTCTATGCCCCGCCGGATGCGCCCGAGGTGCCTGCTGTGGCTTGGGCCGATCTGGGCGGCCGTGACATGTGGGGTATGTCGGCGCTAAGGGGCTATCCGGCGAAATTCGGCTGTGGTGCCCTGAGCCATTCGGCCGGCCGGCCGGGCCCGGATGCGGACGAGGTGCGGAAAGCTTTGGCCGATGCCTACGTCGCGATCCACCCGGTCTACGAATTCCTGTACCGGGGCCGGGTGGCGACGAATGCCTGGACCGCAGTCGACGGCACGCGGCGCCTTCGTCGTCACGGCCGATGCCTTGTCGTCACTTCCGACAACGGCGGAGGCTTCAAATACGCGCCATTGGTCGCTACCGATGTGTGCCGAATGGTCTCCGGGCTCTTAGCAGCCTGAACCGACATAAACGAGGATTGCACAATGACAGCAACAACGCGTCCGCTCCGTCGCGAGGATCACGCCCGCTGGCGCGAGCTTTGGACCGGCTACCTAGAGTTTTACGGATCGTCGGTCCCCGACGAGGTGTATGACACGACGTTCGAACGGCTTTTGGATTCGGAGCGGCCGCAGCAATGCGCCTTTGTCGCCGAGACCGGCGGCGAGGTGATCGGCTTGGTCCACGTGGTCTATCACGCCCACAACTGGCGCGTCGAAGACGTGTGTTACATTCAGGATCTCTATGTCGATCCGAAGGTGCGAAGCACGGGCGCGGGCCGCGCGCTGATCGAAGCGGTCTATGACGCGGCGGATGCCAATGGTACCCCAAGCGTTTACTGGATGACGCAGGATTTCAACGAAACGGCGCGCAAGCTCTATGACCGCATCGCGACCGTGACGCCCTTCATCAAGTACCAGCGCTAGGCTGAGGTGGCGGGTGTAGGTTACCGGGCCGGACGGCACGGGGTAGATTCCGGTAGGGTGTCAGCTTGCACTGTTTACCAATCGACAGGTTGGTATTGGCAGGCTCGACCATCTTGCGCCTCACTTGCCGATCCACGGCTTGAGCTTTCGTGACAAAAAATCGTTGGCGACGGCCAGCTCCCCGATCTTCGCGTGCAGTTCTTTGACTTGCTCCTCGTCGATCTCTGGGGGCTTCTTTCCGCCACGCTCGAACACGCCGGACGCGCCTTCCAGAAGCGCCCGTTTCCAGCTGTGGATCATCGTTGGGTGAACGCCAAACTGGCTCGCCAGCTCAGCAACAGTCCGCTCACCCTTCAAAGCCTCAAGCGCGACTTTCGCTTTGAACTCGGGCGAATGGTTCTTCCGTTTCGACATCTCTGATCTCCTTTTTGTCGAAGATCAGCAGACAACAAATCGTAGCTTACGTCAGTGGGGTAGATTCCGGTAGGGGGCCGGATTGTATCACAAGGCCCTGACGTCCTCTTCTTTTCTTCATTTTAAGAAGCGCTGTGATCACTTTTGTGGCGACGATGGGATCTGACGCGACCTCATCTCTGTTTGTCGCGCTGCAGCGCTTGTTAGGTCAGCCAAATTCCGGCATCTCGGGTTCACGCAAATGCGGTGCCTGCACCGACTGCTCGGCAAGGCCCGCACTTTCACTGTGAGCCGCAAGACCGCTCGACGACATGGTTGGCGAAAGTACACCCTTGGACGCATTGAGAACATCGAGCCAGTCCTTACAGACCTTCTTTGCGCCCTCGACCTGCGATGGCGGCGCAAGACGCGTGGCGCGGGGCAGGAGCCCGGTGAGCCGCCTGTGAAGTGCCTCCCCTGCCGCGTCATTATCGAAGCCTGACAGCGCCTGCAGGCCCTCAGCGAGCTTGAGAAGGGCGGCCTCCGTCTTTGGCCCGAACCCGCCGCCTGTGCTGACGTAGATCGTGTCGTGCCGGTCCTCAAATTCTGCAAGTGCGAGGGCGTCCAGACCACCTTCAAAGATCACCATGCGTGTCGCGGTTTTTGAATTACCGAGGACCGAGACGGTCTTCAGGCCGCCTTTGGCAAAGCGCGCAGCGTTCTTCTGACCATCCTTCTCCCACCGCTGTTCGAACCCCTGAATATCTCCGGTCTCGGGGTTGCGATGCGCGAAGTATATGCCGCCAAAAGCGCCACAGCGCACATCCTCCTGGAAGCGGTGCAGGGTCGCTTTCGAGATGCCCCGATCCTCTGCGTAGGTCCGGTGATCGTCGATATAAGGTGCTTCCTCCCATCGGCGCCGGGCCTCGGTGTGGTCTTGAGGGGTGTCGCCCAGGCGCGGCGCTGCTGGGGGCACGAGCATCGGTGTGTCAGTGCCCATGATCTCGCGGAACGCCTTGCGCGCATCGCCAAGTGTCGATCCCGCATTGTCGGATAGCCAAAGATCGATGACCGATCCGGATGCGCCCGTCTTGTTATTCGTCCAGACCCAGAGCGACCCTTTCCGCGTCGCCTTGATTGTCTCGCCACCGCGCACATAGGTCCGGCGATCCCGGCCCTGCGGGTCGTTATGCCCGTCCTTGTGTTTGGGGTCATAGGACCAGCCACCGCGCGAGGCGATCTCGTTGATGTGGACCGTCCGCATCCGGTCCAACTCGTGATGATCGTTCTCTTTGACCGCTCTTGCGATCCGACGATGTGTGCTACTGCCTCTGCGATCCGCGTCCGGGGCGGCTTGCGGGTTCGAGACGCTCCGGCGATCCGGCAGCTCTGCTTTGATCCGCTTCTCTTCCTGGCGCGCCACAGTCCGCAAGGCCGTCCGGACGGGATCACGCCCGGGGCCGATGGCATCGATCACGGCTCTGACCTCGGCGGTCCTGACATCGACCCGGGCTGCGGCCTCTGCCCGCTCCGCGTCATTCACCCGGATCCCCTGCTTGCGGTCTACAGTGGCCTCATGGGCCGCTTGCTGCCCGGCCCGGGCCTCGGCCTCGATCCGGCACTGTTGGCGCTCCAGCCGGTCCAGGATCGCATCACACTGCGTCTGAATGTCCTGCGGGGCACCATGCACGGGGAGACCTGCACGGGCGGCCTCGAGAGACGCAAGACGCACGAAGTCAGGTGAACCGGAGAACTTCACCGAGGACCACCCCTTGGCTTTTGCGATCGCGATCATGGCCGCGCGCGTCTCGTGGGTGCTACGCGATGTCGAGAGACGGCTGCCATGATCGACCAATGTTGCGTTATCCCGGAACGTGATCTGAGGAGGCACATCCTGCAGATCGACAAAACGTATTGCGTCAGACACGGCGGGATTGAGATGGAGATCGCAGTAGATGCGGCGCAAGAGCGTCAGCTTGAACGCCGATGATGCGGTCGCTTTGCGGTCCTCTTTCCAGACCACCCCGGATATGCTTTCGATGCCCTTGTGATCCTCTTTGAGATCATTGACGTATGCGCCTTCCGGATCTTTATATGCCCCAAGGGCGGCCACCATCTTACGGATGGAAAACTTCGATCCGAACGCTGACGCTTTTGCGAATTCGTCGCTTCCCAGAATGCCGATCCGCGCGCCGGACCCCGCCTTGTAATAGCGCAACCCAAGCTCTCCGAGGGCCGCGTGAAGACCCTCCCAGTCCTGCGCGGTACCAACGACCTGTGCAAATCGAGCCTTCAGAGCGGCCGGGATGCTGTGCTCGAATGTCTCGATCCCGGTTGATTTCTCAAACTTTCGGGCGCCGGAGGTTTTTGGCCTCTGCCCGGCGTCCCGGGCAGCCTTCTTCTTGTCCCAGGCCGCCGGGTTGGGCTTCAACTCGACCGCGCCATCGGCAGACACATCGAACACGAACCGGCCCCGGTCATGTGACCAGCCTTGTGCCAGCTCGATTTCCCGGCAGGCCTTCTCGATCCGAAGATGGTCGTTGGATTTCGACCATACCTTTCCGGTGATGGGGTGAACCGTGTTGCAGACCAGATGCACATGCCGCCGCATCGTGTCGTGATGTGTCCCGATGACGATCTGATGTTCCTCCAGCCCGAGGCTTCGGATCATATGGTCGGCCGCCGCGACCATCTGGTCATCCGTCGGCTGCTCCAGCTCATGCCAACTGAGGACCAAATGGTAATATGGTTTCCGGACTCTGCTGTTCAGCTCTGACGTGAGGCGCATGTCCCCAGCCGCGTTCTGCCAGTCGCGTGAGGCGAGGTTGCGCAGTGCGACCCGGGTGGCCTTGCCGCAGACATATGCCACGCCGGGCTTGAAGGCATCTGCGCCGCCACCGGACCCTTTCTCCCCTTCTTTCTTGATGGCCTCGCCGATCATGCCAGCAGGGCCCGGATTAGCGCGGTGGCGGCCTCAACCGCGATGCGCGCCTGATCGATTACCCGAAGATCGTCAGCCGACACCGCGGTGAGGCGCCCTGCATTTACGGCGTATGTAAGCTGGTTGAGGTTTGAACCCTGCTTTCCCAGCTCGCCGTGGATGCGCAGGAGGTCATGGCGCTCGCGGCGATCAAAGCCTGCATCGCCGGAGATCAGAGCGCCGTGGAACTCGCGGTGGTCTTCGTACCCTGCCTTGCGCGCCCGCGCGATGAACCCGGCCAGTTCCTCATCATCCACCCGCTGCTGAAGGAGGTTGTGCCGCCTCCGGCGGTTTGACCTCTGCTTTCCGTCTCCTGCGCGTGCCATGCCTGCTCAACCCCAATTTAGTCCTCTTTCGTTTTTATGACCCCGCCCTGAAAATCCCTAACGCACACCTTCTCCCCTAACGCCCATAGCTGATCCCGCCGACGCCATCCGGCGGAGAAGGAGATCAGCCCATTACCGCTGAACGAAGCACACGATGGAGCCATCCCGGGCCCGACCGGGCGGCTCGGCGCAGATACCGCGCGCGTCGAGGACGACATACGTGCCCCAAGCTGCGGCAGCGGCGAGACAGGCGGCACTGAGTGCGCCGACAACGGCCGCGACAATAAGTTGCCGTCGGGAGATGTGATCGGCCGTGGTAATCGATTTCTGCGCCGAGGCCCGGGCGATCTTGTCGGATGCCTCCTCGATGATCCGTGCGATGGCCTTCCTGGCTTCGGCTGCCGCTATCGGCCCGGCGCGGTCCGGAATGTCGTTCATTGCGTCCAGGACGCGCTGGACGTCGCGCAAGGAGGCGACCCGGCCCGCTCTGATCGCGCGGTCATAGTGATCGAGCACTAGGATTACAGGCCAGAGCTCGTCGCGAGGGGAAAGCCCCAGCCCCGCCTTGACCGCCATCAGGCGCGCGCGGTCTTGCTCCGTTGGTGCGCGGCGGTAGATCTGGGTGAACAGGTCTTCCGGAAGGCCGGTCATTCAAGTAGCCCTGCGATCTTCATCTGTTCGGACCACGACCGGACCGCTGCCTTTACGCGCATCTTCTGGAGCATGGAAAGCTTATCCGAGGTCTGCGCCGTGATCAGGTTGAGGCCAGCGTTCTCAAGACTGTCATTCACTCTGGGGTCGAGCCGGACCATGTCGATAACGGCGGCCCCGCGCGCTTCGAGATCGGCTTTGACCTTGGTCGTGTCGAACAATGTGAAATCGCGGTCCTCGCGCCAGTTGCGCACGATGATCCAGCGCGTAGCGTCCGGTAGGGCTGCCAGTTCATCCTTGAGCGCCACGAGCGGCGACCGGGTCTGATCGATGACGAAGATGATGGTCAGTTCGGCCTCGATTTCCGACAAGAGCAGTTCGAGGCTGAACCCGTCCTCGGAAGCACCGTCCTCGGTCAGCCTCTCCGTGACGTCAGAGCCGCGCGCGGGAAGATCAATTAGGACATCGCCGGGACTTTCCGCAATGATGTCAAAGAGGGCATCGCGGCCAGCGGGGGTCATGACGTTGATACAGTGAACATCCAGTTCACCGTTTTGGAAGGCGGCGTGAAGGCCCGGGTTTTTATTGTCGCCATCGATCAGGGTGACCGGTTCTTTGGCTTGGAGCATCACGGCGGCCATGCGCTTTGCGACCTCGGTTTTGCCGACGCCCCCCTTGTCGCCGTGTATGAAAAAAATACGCTTCATAGTTCACCTCCTTGATCACGAAAATCCGATGCGGGGTCCTCTTTCTGAACCTTTGTTCTCCCCTTGTTGGGGGTGGTCTGTATCTTTGTTTCTGCGGTACTGACCCGGCGCGTCCATGACCTGGTCGGCGCAATTCCGGCCTGGGTCCGAGCGCGGCGAACGTATGTTTTGAATGTGTTCATGTTGAGCTGTTCGCCGTCCGGAAGGGTCTTGTTGAGTTCCGCGCAGATCTCCTCCAGAGAGAACCCAGCCGTCATCTTTGCGTGGATGTCCTGGATCAGGCTGGTGACAAAATCAGCCCTCGTCAGCTTTTTCTCCCGCCGCGTCGACATGGATTTGAGGGCTGACTTTGCCTCCTTTAGATGTTCTCGTTTAAGTGCCATTGTGTTATCCTCATGCTACGCGCCGAGTATCTTTCATGACCGTGAAAATACGAAAATAAATCTCCAGAATCCCCTTCCCTGATCACCCGATCCTTAGCAGGGTATGGCGACGGTAAACCGTCCCCCCTGATCCTGCAGCGGCGGCGACACGGAGGTGTCTTCTTCTCGCAGGATGGTGCAACTTGTCGGCGCCGGGGGCTTCTCCGCGGTGCGTTTGGGGCAGTAGGGGAAGAGAGAATAACACAAGGAGAAACAGGTCTTGTACCGATGGACCGGGAGATGGGCTTCGGCGGGCACCATTTTGGGGCAGACCCTAGATGACGCCCTAAGCGTGATCTCTGTGCCGTTTAACGATGTCAGTGACGGTGTTTTTGGAAATGCCGAGATCGCGCGCAATCCATCGGTATGATCTGCCGTCTTGAACGGCCTGCAGCACCTTCGGGGCTAGCTTATCAGACTTGGGTCGCTGTCCCGGCTGTCGCCCAAGCTTTTTGCCGCGGGCCCGTGCAGCGGCGAGACCGGATTTCACACGCTCGCTGAGAAGGTCGCGCTCGAACTGGGCAATCCCTGCGAGCATTGTGGCCATCATCCGCCCATGTGGCGTGTCGAGTTCGAAGGTCATGCCGTTCATAGCCACGACCGAGACCTTCCAGCCTGCGAGCCGATTGAGGGTATCGAGCAGGTCCTGAGTGGAGCGCCCCCACCGGGAAAGCTCGCTGACCAGAATGGCGTCTATATGCCGGGCCTGCGCGAGATTGAGGATCTGATTGCGGGCGGCGCGATTGGCTGAGGCCCCGGAGGCCGTTTCCTTGAACATGCCGACAACGTCATAGCCGCCGCGTTCCGCAAATGCGGTCAGTTCCGCGACCTGCCGCTCACAGGACTGATCAGAAGTAGAAACTCTGGCGTAGATGGCTGCACGGTTGTTCATATCCTATCGCTCTGCTGCTTGAGGATGTGTCCCAGTTGAACCCCCTCGGAATTTGGCCTTGCAAGCCTTTGATATTGCTGGTGCGGATTTTGTCCTGAACAGACTAATGACTAACAAGGACAACCCCACATGCCAAGACGCTCTATTCTGACCGCGCGCCAACGTGCGGCGCTGTTCGATCTGCCAACAGACGAAGCCACCATCCTCTACCACTACACACTGGCGGACGATGACCTCGAATTCATTCGAACCCGTCGCCATGCACGCAATCGCCTCGGCTTTGCCCTTCAGCTTTGTGCGTTCCGGTATCCTGGCCGACTGCTGGCGTCGGGTGAAGTCATTCCGGAGGCCGTCAGTCGCTTCATCGCCGCACAGCTTGGCGAAGAGATGGAAGAGCTTTCCCATTACGCCGAGACCGACGTAACGCGGCGAAGGCATCTGGTCGACTTGCGTCAGGTCTATGGCTTCAGGATGTTCTCCGGTCACCGCGCACGCGAGCTGAAGGCCTGGCTGGCGGGTGAGGCAGAGAACGCGACCACCAATCATGATTTGGCCTGCCGGTTGGTCGATGAGTGCCGCCAGACCAAAACTGTCCTGCCGGGTATATCCGTCATCGAGCGCCTCTGCGCGGATGCGCTTGTCGCGGCGGAACGCCAGATCGACAGCACCATCGTAGCCCGGCTGGAGGAGCCGATGAAAGCCCGCCTTGATGCCCTGCTTACGGATATGGTCGAGGGCAAGGTCAGCCGGTTCGTCTGGCTGCGCCAATTCGAGGTGGGTCAGAACTCGGCCGATGCCACCCGCCTGCTCGACCGGCTGGAATTCCTGCAGGAGATAAACCTTTCGACTGATATCCTCGCGGGGGTTCCACCCCATCGGGTGACCCGCCTGCAACGTCAGGGGGAACGCTATTTTGCCGATGGCCTCCGCGACATCAGTAGTAATCGCCGACTGGCCATCATCGCGGTCTGCGTGATCGCATGGCGTGCGGCGCTTGCAGATGCAGTGATCGAGACCCACGACCGGATTGTCGGCAGGACATGGCAGGGGGCCAAAAAGCTCTGCGAGGCCAAGATCGTTGACGCAAAGACGGCGGTGCAGGACACCCTGCGCGCCTTCAAGTCCCTTGGTGCCGCCTTGCTCGACGCCAGAAGCGATGGCGCGCCCTTGGATCAGGCGACGGAGCTGGCCTGCGGGTGGGAGCGGCTTGAAGGGTTGGTTGCCACCGCCGCCGAGCTGACCGACACGATGGCCGCTGACCCCTTGGCCCATGTTGGCCAAGGCTATCACCGGTTCCGGCGCTATGCCCCGCGCATGCTGCGCACGTTGGGTATCCAGGCGGCGGGTGCCACTGCGTCCTTGCTGCAGGCCAGTACGTTGATCGCGGACGATCAGAGACCCGGGGAACGACCGGTTGGCTTCCTGCGGCGCGGCTCCAAATGGCATCGCCATCTGAATGCCCAGGAGGAAGATGGCCACCGCCTCTGGGAAGTGGCGGTGTTGTTCCATCTGCGGGAAGCGTTCCGCTCTGGCGATGTCTGGGTGCCTCACTCCCGGCGCTACAGCGATCTGAATCAGGCTTTTGTTCCCGCCGAGGCGGTGAAGGACATATCAGGACTGGCCGTGCCGCTTGATCCGGAAGCCTGGCTTTCTGACCGCAAGGCACGCATGACCGACGGCCTGGCGCGGTTGGCCAAGGCGGCGCGTGCCGGAGCCATCCCCGGTGGATCGATCGAAAACGGTATCCTGAAACTCGACCGCCTGAGCGCTGCGGTGCCGGACGAGGCGGACGAGCTGGTGCTCGATCTCTACGACCGACTGCCCGCCATACGGATCACCGAGCTGATGCAGGAGGTCGATGCGGATATCGGCTTCACGGAAACCTTCATCAGTGCGCAAACCGGCGCTCCCTGCAAAGACCAGATCGGCATGCTGACGGTGTTGTTGGCTGAGGGTTTGAACCTCGGGCTCAGCAAGATGGCCGAGGCAACCAATACCCATGATTACTTCCAGCTTTCCCGTCTGTCACGATGGCATGTGGAAAGCGACGCCATCAATCAGGCCCTCGCCATGGTGATCGAGGCGCAATCCCGGCTGCCCATGGCAAGGTTTTGGGGCGGTGGCATGACCGCCTCCAGCGACGGGCAATTCTTCCCCGCCGCTCGGCAGGGCGAATCCATGAACCTCATCAACGCGAAATACGGCTCCGAGCCGGGGCTTAAAGCCTACACCCATGTCTCCGATCAGTTCGGCCCTTTCGCGACCCAGAACATTCCCGCCACCGTGAGCGAGGCACCCTACATCCTGGACGGGCTGTTGATGAACGAGGCGGGGCGGAAGATCACAGAGCAATATGCTGACACCGGCGGGTTCACCGATCACGTCTTTGCCGTAACCTCGCTGCTTGGGTTCCGGTTCATCCCGCGTATCCGTGACCTGCCATCCAGACGGATCTACCTCTTCGACCCGGCGTCAGCGCCAAACGAATTGCGCAGCCTGATCGGTGGCAAGATCCGCGAGGGCGTTGTGGTCCAGAACTGGCCCGGTGTGCTGCGGTCTGCCGCCACGATGGTGACGGGTGTCATACCGCCCAGTCAGTTGCTCAAGAAGTTCGCCGCCTATCCGCGCCAGCACGAGTTAGCTCTGGCGCTCCGCGAAATCGGCCGCGTCGAGCGCACCCTCTTCATCATCGAGTGGCTCCTCGACGCCGACATGCAGCGGCGGGCCCAGATTGGCCTGAATAAGGGCGAGGCACATCACGCTCTGAAAAACGCCCTGCGCATCGGGCGGCAGGGCGAAATCCGGGATCGTACCGCTGAAGGGCAGCACTACCGCATGGCCGGTCTCAACCTGCTCGCTGCCATTATCATCTACTGGAACACCAAGCACCTCGGTCAGGCCGTCGCTGCGCGGCAGCGGGCCGGGCGGAATTGCGCCCCCGCTCTGCTGGCGCATATCTCCCCGCTCGGATGGGCCCACATCCTGCTCACCGGCGAATACCGGTGGCGGCGGTAAGCCGGGGTGAAGTTGTGAAGTAATCACCCCCAATTTCTTGCCACCTTCACAGCCACGAAACGGGCGCACCACGCTCATCACCACAATGAAGGCAACCACAGGGCTCAAATTGAAGGGGTGTAGGGGGCGTCAGAGCCTTGTGATACAATCCTGCCCCCTACCGGAATCCACCCCTCAGTGTCCGAGATTCAGGGGGTAGCTCAGGTGATCGGCCATCATGACCTCTCGCGCGGGACCATTCTCGGCCGGTGAGGGTAGGTCGTCGAGGCTGGGGTAATTTTCTGGTTCGGTAAACTGATCGGGGAAGTTCATCTCCTTCGGTGCTGGAAGCACGATCGCTTGGTTTCGTTTCTACTGCTCAGCCTGGCAAATGGATTGTCTACCGTTGTCCATCATCGGGCCTGACCAGATCCATGAAATTGACATCCAACGCCTGTGACAGTTCGTACAGCGTTATGATGGTCGGGTTGCGCCGGCCCTGTTCCAGTCCGCTTAAATACTGCTGACTGAACCCGGAGCGCTCTTCCAGCTGCTCCTGCGTCAGACCCTTTTCCTTTCTCAAGCGGGCAAAGTTCCGCCCGATCAGCTTGCGCATATCCATGCACAAGCTGATCGCCGGTTACATACTTTAATGTTATCAACTAAAATATGTATACTGATCAAGAGAACCGATGTGAACCCGCGTCAGAAGCTCGTTTTGGCAAAACATTTTTGGAGAAGCCCGTGCATTCAGTCCCATACATCTCAAAACGTCAGCTCGTAGCCCTGATCGAGGACGGCTACGCGATCGACGTGGTCTCGCTGGCGAACGCTGGAAAAACCTCAGCCGTCTGGTATGGCGAATGGGTGATCCAGGTGCCCGAGCAGCGCGGGGAGACGGAACGCTTCCTTGTGGCGACAGGGCGCGGCACGGCACCGAAGATGCGGATCTGCAAGACGACGAATGGGGTTGTCTCCCTGATGCACGAGTTGGGCTTCCGCGATATTTGCATTCCGATGGAGGAAGGCGGCTCGGCCTCGCACTGTCTGGGCAAGGCACCCGCTGCTACCGGCGGAAAAACCCTCTCGGCCGAGCCTGACGCCCCCGTCTCCCTCGATGCCGTGAAATCCGGACTGCTGTGTCTGTCGTATCATGGCTTCGTCTCCGCGCGGCAGGCCCCCGAGCTGGTCGAGGCAGGTTATGCCAGGCCGATTACGCTGCATGTCCTGCCAGATGGCGACTACTGGCACAGGATGGAGGGCATAGCCCTGACGAAAGCCGGTGAGGCCACGGTCAGGATGGTGGATGAGTTGGAAAACATCATGCCGCTCGATGCGGGCGCCATCCCCGAGTGGGAACGGGTCGTGACGGAATACTATATCGAAGAGCAGGCTTTTCTGGGTGTTTACGCCTCCCGCATCACTTGCGCGAAAAACTGGTATACTGGTGATGAGCCACCCGAGGTCAGGCGGATCGCACAACCGCCGGTGCGGATGCAGCTGAAACCGCGCCGCCAGCGGCGCGCGTAACACAGGAGGACCAACCGATGAGCCATACCCCGATAGTCAGGGACTTCGCGCGCGAGCGGCAACTGGAACGCTGGAAAGGCTATGGCTACCTCTTCGGCACGTTCTGCGTCATCGCCGGCAGCACCATCGCCGTCGCCGCCATCGTCGGACCGCCGATGCAGGAAAGACGCGCCGCTGCGCAACACTACTGCGGTCAGCTCGCCGCGCAGGTGGTGACGGGCGATCTGACGCTGAAGCGCTACATGGTGACAGACTGTCCTCTGACGACCCTTGCGGCAACCGAAGGGCTCGATCTCTGAAAGGGGGAGGCTGGTGCCCGTTGGCCCCGGGCAAAACGGGGATCGCGGACGGGCGTCTTCAAACCGGTGAAGAACAGCAGGGCACTTTTGAAGGCACACGCACAGAGGCTAAAGGGTAGGCATGGTCGATATCACAATAGAATTGTCGGACGATGTTTACGAACGCCTTGTTGCCGTCGCGGCCTCTGGCGAGATCGAACCTGAACACCTCGTTCGTCAAATCATCGCCGTCGGGCTTGGGGTAAACACCTCTTCGAAAGAGGAGCCGCTTTCGAGCGTTCTGCTCCGAAACCGTCCCGAGGATCTTTTGAGCTTGGCCGAGGCCGGACCTGTCTTCGTCAGAGACATGGACCACGGCGATTTTGTCCTCATCACCAACGAACGTTATGAACAAGGCAGCTCTTCGACCTGACGGCGCGCGCCTCGTCACCTGGAGGTTTTGGGGGCTGTCTGCCCCCTGCCCTGCGGGCATTCCCCCGAGGATGTATGGGGGAAGATGAAGGCGAGAAGGTCGAGCGAGACGGGAAACTTTCAGCCGACAGAAAAGCCGCCTTCCGCCAGATAACCGATGGACCGGCCGCGGGCGCATCGGCCGGTCATGGAGCCAGGGCGGCCGCGGCCTATTCGGGAAATCCGTCGTCCGGCTTCCAGTCTGCCGGAGGGACCAGACCGGGCAGCGCCCGTTCACCGTTCTCAATCCGACGCTTGTTCTCGGTCATCCATTGCGCCTTGGCGCGCTGAATGCCCAAAGCTTCTGGAGTGTAGATGAAAAGGCTCAGCGGACCGGTCCAGCGGCCATAACCTTCAAGATCGGCATCGACTTCGATGGTCAACCGGCCATCGTTCAGCTCGGTTTTGGGCACGCTTACGCCGCGAACGCGCCGGACGAAGGGAATTGGCGGATGGCTTTCGGTACGGTCTCCAAGTTTGGGCGGTGCCGGGATACACGCAAGTCGGATGAGTTCACATGTCACCAGAGCTTCGAACCAGGTCGAGCCGCGCAACGTATCGTAAAGCTCGGACAGGTGGCTTCCGCCATCCATGTCGGCGAACCAGGTGCCCGGTGGTTGTTCCAGCGCCATCTCGAAACACTGCACCCAGTATTCAGCACCCGAGATCAGCTCGCCCGTTTGGCGGCACATCCCGGCAAGATCGGTTGCCGCCAAACGGGGCGCTTCAGGTTGCCAGCGGAAGGTCATCTGCCATGCTGCTCCTTCGCGTTCGACACCGGGCGCACTGTCAAGAAGACCGCCCAAGCCGAGTTCGCTCAGGAGAACATAGCGAGAAAGGTGGGGATGCGCTTCGAAGCGATTGACGAAGGCGAGGAGATCGTCCGCTGATCCTTCAAGAAAAAAGGTCAACCTGACGACCAAGCAGGAAGCGTCGGACCTGACGACTTGTCCCCCGGCCACGATGGCAGGGCCAATGGCGATGAGTCCGACAGCCGTTTCGACCTGTGTTCCCAAGCGAACGAATTCGGTGTGATTGCGACGGATGTGCTTCAGGGTGTGCGCGGGAAACCGCACTTCGTCCCGATCGACTATCCCGTCGCAGATGCGGCAAAGCCAGATAGCATTCTCGATCCCGGACCGCTGTTCCGGGGTCAGCGATGGATCGTACCGCCTGGCACCGCGTCCCGGCGCTGCTGCCGTGATATGCGCCGCGATGCCGATATTTGTGACCGCGTGAGGACCTTCGTCGCTTGGGCCGATTGTCGGCGTCTTGCACATCGAGCAGCGGTGTCCCGCGCGTCCGGCCAATGCCCGTTTGACCCGCTCCGGAAAATCGTCCCGGTTCGTCAATGCGTCAGACCGCGCCGCTCGACTTCGCCGGTCGCGAGCTTCCTGTTCTCGAACTCGATGTCGACAATCTCGGAAAGCACCTCGCGCACCGCGTCGCCGTGAGCAACCGCGTGTTCCGGGTCGGACTGCATGTAGGCCTTGGTGGCGTAGAGACGGTCCAACGGGTTTTCCAGGAAACTGTCGAAAGCACTGGCCTCGCCGCGTCTGACGGCCGAGAGCCTGTCTTTTCCCAGAACCTCCTCCACTTCCCGCCGGAAGGCTTCACGATCCGGTTCGGCCGTTTCCCTCTGTTCCGATGGTTCCAGCTTCTCATAGGCGACGGTGCGCGCGATATCAGGGAAGTTCGAGATATCGAGAGGTTTTATATCCGTCACCGGCTTCTCTTGCCCTTTGGGGACACGCG
>NZ_SZWE01000002.1:300000-573119 GCF_009669325.1 Roseovarius bejariae | reverse complement strand
AGGAAGGCGTTGGGTGCTGGTTCGAAGAAGAACGCGACCTGAGCCTTCACCTATCCCGCCATGTCGGACAACCTGTTGAGACCATCATCGAGCGCAAGTTGAAAGATGACCCAGTCGCGCGTCTCAAAGCCGGCATTTCGCAGCTTGTGGATGATCAGTGCCTCGCGTCCACCTACCGGATACCCGACAGTGCGGCCGACATTGATGTCATAGCCGACCTGACGCGCAAGACCGTGTCCGCGGGTATGAAGATCAAGGCACCTCTTGACCGCAAATCCACGAAAGCGCGTGTCAATTGGCTCCTGAGGATGCTCAAGGAGGAGGATGACCGGATCATTATTCGGGCTCATTGGCCGGGGCGGGCTCCAGCGACGCAGGAGTCCCTGTCCGTGTTGCGTGAGAACCCGGACTCACTTCAGACAGAGAACAAAGATGCTGCGCCGCACGCATTCGAGGTGCTCCTGGTCGAGAGCCTCGGAAAGCGCTTTGCCGGCCGCCGCACATTCATCGAGGATATCGAGCGCATCGTGCCCGACTTCTATGATCTCGTCGGACAGCACCTGCGGGCCTGGCAGGCGCCACCGCCGCGGCCCGTGAAGTCCCGCCCCGCGAGCATCGAGGAAGATGTTCTGCAAGAAGATGAAGACGACTACCAGGTGCCTTCTGGGACAGCAGAAGCCTGATCCCTCAATAATCAGAATCGAAATCCGTCAATAGACCTTTCGGTTTCGATTGGGAACGCAGTGCGAGGCACACCCTATGCCACTGTTTTCATGTTTTTGTTTGGCGCCAATATCTTTTAAAGAACTCTCATAATTATCCGAGGTTTATGACATGCAGCTTTCCACATTCCGGATCACGAACTACCGCTCCATCCAGGACAGCGGAGAAATTTCAGCTTCCCGGATAACGGCTCTGCTGGGGCGGAACGAAAGCGGTAAGTCGAACCTCCTGCGGGCCCTCGCACATGTGAATCCCGTCGGCGGCCTACAGCCGCTGAACGACGTGAAGGACTTCCCTCGCAACCGCCGACTGGAGGAATGCTGCGAGCACACCCCTGTGGCCATCACGACTTGGGCGCTGGACGAACAGGAGCGGGCCCAGGTATCCAAGCTCTGGCCTCGGTCGCGACCAGATGAACCCATTAAGATCACACGCGTCTATGGCGCGAATCGCACCATGTTCATTCCACACGACGACCTCCCCTTCGACACGGACGCCATCGAGAAAGCCGTGGAGAAGATCGGCGCCAGCGTCAAAGCGACCGCATCCAAGGTCGAAGACGCCGCAGCAAAATCGGTCCTCGAGGCGGCCGCTGACACATTCAAGACTGCGGCCGCGCCCCAGGAGGACGCTCAGAACTGGGCAACCGCCACGATTGCGGCGATCGAGACGCTCCGAACCGAACTGGCCAAGGCCGACGAGGAGCTCACCGACAAGCAAGAAGAGGTTTTGACGGGCCTGCAGAAGGACGCCAAAGCGATCGCCGGCGACGAAGAGGCTCATGCCGCAGCCAGGGCCTGGCTAATGAAGCAGCTGCCCTTGTTCGTCTATTTCGACGACTATCCGGAAATTCCCGGTCACCAGAACATCCCCGCGTATCTCAAGCGCAAGGCCGAGGGCACTACGAAAACCTCTGACGAGAATTTCGAGAAGCTCTGCAAGGTGGCCGGCCTTGATCCGGCCCGGCTTCAGGAGATTCAGATAGACGACACAGAGCAACGGAACCAGCTCGCGAACCGCGCCAGCTCTGTCATGTCAGCGGAACTGCAGAAGCGCTGGACCGATCGCAAGGTGAAGGTTCGATTCAATCTCGACGGCAACGATCTGCACACCTTCGTCTCGGACACTGCAAAGAGCTTCGACGTGGATGTGAACCTGAACGAACGCAGTCGCGGGTTCCAGTGGTTCTTCAGCTTCTACACCGCCTTCGCGGCCGACACAGACAATGGCGACAAAGACACCGCGATACTGCTTCTCGACGAGCCGGGGCTCTACCTGCACGCCAAGTCTCAGGGCGACCTGCTTACCCACCTTGAAGACGATTTCGAGAACCAGATCCTCTACACCACGCACTCACCCTTCATGGTCCCGACCAGGCACCTCGACTGGGTCCGGACGGTGAGTATCGCCGAGGCCGACGGGACCACCGTCACGAACAATCCGTCCGGCGACCGGAAAACCCTGTTTCCCCTGCAGGCGGCCCTCGGCTACGACCTGGCGCAGAGCCTGTTCCTCGGCGGGAGCAACCTGATCGTCGAGGGCGTGACTGATTTCTGGATCCTGTCGGCGGTGTCGGAATATCTGGCCTCCCAAGGCCGACAGAGCCTCAACGAGGCACTGACGATCACGCCGGCCGGCGGCGCTCAGAAGATCCCTTACATGGCGGCTCTGCTGGCTTCGGAGAACCTGAACGTGTTAGTCCTGCTCGATCACGAGAAGGACGCACTGTCGACCCGGGAAGATCTCCTGAAAACGAAGGTCCTCCGGGAGAATAACATCCTGTCGATCGGCGATGCCTTCGAGACAGATGCGCGCCCCAAGGATGCCGACATCGAGGATCTGCTCGACGCCGATGTCTACGAGAATCTCGTTCGCGACAGCCATGCTTCCGAGATCGGAAAGAAGAAGCTCACCGTGAACGATCGCATTCCGCGCCTTGCCAAGCGCATGGAGCAGGCTCTCAAGGAAGCCGACTTGGAATTCAGCAAGACCCGCCCTGCCCGCCTGTTTCTTGAAAAGATGGGCCAGTCCCCCAAGGAGGTCCTGACTTCTGCGTCCCTGGATCGATTTGAGCGCCTCATCTGCGCAATCAACGCGAAGCTGGCACAGCACATCGCCCGTGATGCTGAGGCGTTTCGATGACCAAATCCTGCAGGGCGTACCAGGCAATCACACTTTTGTAAGAAAAGCAAAATATCACTTGAAACCTATATAGGGTGTAAGCTATTTGTCTCTTGAGAAGAAATGGATTGTAGATTTTGATGAGGACTTCAAGAAGAAGGAGTTCGACAACTTCCCCAAGGAGGTACGCCTGAAAATCTTGGAGATGGCGCTCGTACTTCAGGGTGTGGGACCCGAGTTGGGTCGGCCACTCGTGGATACTCTATATGACTCCAAGCATGCCAACATGAAGGAGTTAAGGTTTAATTTAGGTGACGAAACATGGCGCGTTGCCTTCGCCTTCGATACGGAACGCAAGGCCCTGCTTTTGACGGCCGGCGATAAGTCAGGGGTGAACCAGAAACGCTTCTACAAGAAGTTGATCAAGACCGCAGATGCGCGCTTCGATGCGCACCTGGAAAAACTGAAGGGAAAAGACAGATGACCATTTCGCTGGATGATGTCCTTGCCGAGCTGTCCGATGAGAACCGCGCGAAGGTCGAGGACGGCGCGGAGCGCATATATGCTGAATACCTGTCGCTTCAGGAGCTTCGCAAAGCGAAGAAAGTGACCCAAGTGGAGTTGTCGCGCATCCTTAATAAACGGCAGTCCTCCATCGCCCAGCTGGAGCAGCGCAGCGACCTTATGATCTCCACCCTTCGCGCTTACATAGAAGGCCTCGGGGGAAAGCTTACCCTGCAGGTTGAGATGCCGGGGCACACCCCCATTACGCTCAATGGACTCGGAGACACTGAGGCCCCCAGCGAGGCAGTCGAAGAGAAGCAGCAGGCAACACCTTGATAGCGGCATATGCTTGTCAAAATTGAACTCTTTACCTTCTATCACCCTCTTCACGCATGGCACTTTTCTCGTAGTGGTCATTGCGCGTGTCAGATAACTGTTTAGCTCGTTCGATGAATCGCCTTAAAGCCTCCGGATCGTGCGGACGGTCTCGGCCACCGATTCGGACCAGATGCCGAACATACAGTGATACGGCGATCGCAATTACCACAGATCCGACGGATAGATATACTTCGAATGTTGTCATTGGCGTCTCCCGCCATGGAAAGTTAGCACGAATTTGACCGTAGATCCAAAGCACGGACGGGCAAACCCGGCCGCGCAGAAATTTTTTGCATTTTCTAAAATCAGGAGTTGCTTTTAGATTTACAGGTGCTATTTATATTTTCAGCAGAAAGGAGAATGCGATGCAGAGGACTGCACACAGCGACATCCGGATGAACCAACGAGGCATTACCGGAGAAATGATCGAACTCGTCATGGAGTATGGCGAGTCTGATGGAGACAAGACAGTGCTGACCGCGAAGGACTGCCGTCTGACGATTGCCGCGCTCAAGCAGCTTCAGAAAAAGCTTGAGCACGCGAGTAAGAAAGGTGGCTTGACTGTGGTGAGCTGCGGCGACACCGTGATTACAACTTACCGCGCTGACAGTTTTTCTTCGACCGCGGCCAAAAAAAGCAGGGGTTGATTATACAATGAAAGAAGTTTGGGAAATTATCGCCGGCCTCCGAGGTACAATGAGCATGGATGAACTGCCCGCGCTCCTTCTCGTGGAAGTTGCTCACAAGATCGGCAATGTGCCTGAGACCCATGGCGGGGCTCTGCAAAAGTGGAAGAACTTCTCCGCGGACAAAGCCTACCCGCAACTGCAGGCGGCAGCCCAAACCTTCCTCGGGCTTCCTCCACGCGATCGCCTTGCTGCATTGGATGTTGTCCTGGAAAACAGCCATCGAGGTAAACTGGTAGATCATCTCTGGATTGCCTCGCCCGCCGCACAGCAGATCGCCCAGATCATGGAAGGTGTCAGCTCGGTGCGATGCGCATTCGGGTGGTCACTGCATCCTGCTCTGCAGATCGGAGTCGCCGCCGCAGAGGCTGGCGATGAGGTTGATCTTTGCTTTGTCGATCAAAACCCAGAGGTTTGCGACATGGCCGCTCTTGCTGCGGTTTCCCTTGAGGTGACCATGTCTGTCTTTCTCGGGCAGCCCTTCGAACGCCTTGATGGGGTGAAGGCAGAGGCCGAGATTTCCCTTCCTCCGTTCGGGTGGAAGATGGACAAGGCTGCCGCCCTCCCCCGGGAAACCCTTGAATGGCTGGGAGCCATGCAATCCGGACGCCTTACATCAGAACCGGTTGCGATTGCCGATATCCTCGCTCATGCGCCTCAAGCTCAAGCGATCATCGGCGTCTCCGCCGGCCCCCTCTTCCGCATGGTTGGGGTCGAAGTCGCTGCACGTGACGAATTGATCAACGCAGGGAGGCTCCAAGCCGTCTTCGATGTTCCTTCTGGCATGATCTATCACGAGACCGGCATCGCAACCGCTCTTCTGGTCATGTCGCCAGTCGGCGAAAAGCGCGATATCGTGCGGTTTACTGATCTTTCTGACCCGCATTTCGCTTCCCGCAGCAGCCGTGGCCGCTACGAGGCCAGACTCGATGTGACGTGGGCGGAAATGCTGTCGAATTCAGCTTTGGAAGTCGATTATGCCAGAGATGTGCCTGTTCCCGAAATCGAAGAGCAGGACCGCATCCTGACACCCTCACGCTACCTGAGCCGTACGGCCGCGAAGCTCTCCGCTTTCAATGACCGATACGAGGTTAAAGAGCTCTCCGAGATTGTCGAATTGATCCGCCCGGTCGCACTGCCGAAAGATGAAGACGGCGAATACCTGGTTCACGAAACGGCGCCCAGTGATGTCGGCGAGGATGGCTTCCTTACCGAACCGCCGAAGATCATCAAGGTGGGCCGCGGCGGCCTTCGCAAGGCTCGAAATCAGCAACTGGAACCTGGCGATGTCGTCATTTCCGTAAAAGGAACGATTGGCCGGGTGGGACTTGTGCCCGATGATGTACCAGATCGCAACGCCGACACATTCTGGACGGTGGGACAATCCATGATGATCCTTCGCCCAAGGCGCGGAGGGATGCTTCCAGAGGCGCTTTACGAATACCTTTCGAGCGAGCTGATGCACGAGCATCTCAACACGCTCGCAGGTGGTGCCGTCATTCAGGCGTTCAACATGAAGGATCTCAAGTCTCTGCCGATCCCGGTCCCCACGATGGAGGAACAGGCGAAGATTCGTGAAGAATTTGCGAAAAGACAAGACGCCTTCCGAGAGCTTGAACGACTTCGCCAGGAGATCGGAGCCATGAAGGCGAAGAGTTGGCCTCACCGCGATCTTCCGCCCCTGAACAGCGCAGACTGAAAGAGCCTTCGGTCCGTCCTGTTCGGACCAATATCCCGATTGAGCCAAAGCGTAACACACGAACACCCCCAAGGATCCCATGACCAAAACCAACGGTAACAACACAACCCTGGCCGATTTCATCTGGAAAAACGCCGACGCCCTGTGGGGCAATTTCAAACATGTCGATTTTGGTAAGATCATCCTGCCTTTCACCCTGCTCCGCCGCCTTGAATGCGTATTGGAGCCGACCCGGGAACAGGTTGTCTCGACGCACCAGTCGATGGCCAATCAGGGGATCGATATGGATCTCATCCTGCGTCCGATCTCGGGATATCCGTTCTACAACACCTCGAACTACGACCTGAAGAGCCTCGGCGCGACCCGCACTCGACAGAACCTTGAGGACTATATCTCGAGCTTTTCTGCCAACGCCCGGGTGATCTTCGAGCAGTTCGACTTCGCCAACACGATCGCCCGCATGGATCGCGCCGGCGTGCTCTACAAGATCTGCCTGAACTTCGCTGCAATCGACCTCCACCCCGACAAGGTCCCCGAACGGACCATGTCCAATGTCTACGAGCATCTGATCCGCAAGTTCGGCGCCGAGGTGAACGAGGCCGCAGAAGACTTCATGACGCCGCGGGATGTCGTGCACCTGGCGATCGAGCTTCTTCTTGACCCTGATGAGCAGATCTTCGTCGACAATCCTGGTCTCATCACCACCCTCTACGACCCGACTTGCGGCACCAGTGGTTTCCTGTCGGATGGGATGGAACATGTGGACACCCTGCGGGACCGTTACGGCCAGGCCCCGACGATCGTTCCCTACGGCCAGGAACTTGAGCCCGAAACGCACGCCGTCGCGCTCGCATCCATGCTTCTGAAGACAATCCCGACCGATCCGGGCCGCGACCTGTCACAAAACATCAAGCTTGGCAGCACCCTGTCGAACGACCAGCTGTCGAACGAAAAGTTCAACTATTGCGTCTCCAATCCACCCTTCGGCAAAAAATGGGAGATGGACCAAGCTGCGGTGGTCAGGGAACACAACGACCAAAAGTTCGAAGGCCGGTTCGGACCGAAGCTTCCGGGCGTCGGCGACGGCTCCATGCTGTTCCTGCTCCACCTTTTGAGCAAGCTGGAGGATCCGGAGAAAGGTGGCGGCCGGGCTGCCATCGTGCTTTCCGGCTCACCCCTCTTCAACGGGCGTGCAGGCCAGGGCGAATCCGAGATTCGCCGCTACCTGCTGGAACAGGATGTGGTCGAAGCCATCATCGCGCTGCCTCAGGAGATATTCTTCCGCACGGGCATCGGCACCTACATCTGGATCCTGTCCAACAAGAAACCGGCGCATCGGCAAGGCAAGGTGCAACTGATCAACGCGACGGAGATGTACGAGTCCATGCGCAAGAGCGAGGGCAACAAGCGCCGCCGCGTGGGCGAAGCGCAGACGCGCGATATCGTCAGCATGTATTCCGCCTTCGAAGAGACCGGCGAAAGCAAGATCTTCGACAGCACGGAATTCGGCTACCGCCGCATCCGTGTCCTGCGCCCCCTGCGCAAGAAGATCGTGATCTCCAAGGACGGGCTGGCCAAGCTGGAAGAAGAAAAGCCCTGGACCAAGCTGACCGAGGACCAGCGCGAAAGCTGGCGCGCCCTGTTGGAAGAACAGATGGGGACGGAACATGACTGGCACTGGGTCGATGGCTGGATGAAGGCCGCGGCCAAGGCCGATTCCGGGCTGGGCAAACTCACCGCGACGCATGTGAAGATGCTCCAGCGCGCCTTCGGCGTGCACGACCAAGAGCTTGAGCCTGTCACCGACAAGAAGGGCAATGTCCTGCCCGATGACGACCTGACGGATTACGAGAACGTGCCGATGGACACGGATATCCAGGACTATCTGGCGACCGAGGTCCTGCCCCATGCCGCGGACGCCTATATCGACGACACCTACCGGGACGAGACCGATGGCGAGGTCGGCATCGTTGGCTACGAGATCAATTTCAACCGGTATTTTTATGAGTATCAGCCGCCGCGCGACCTGGACGAGATCGACGCCGACCTGAACGCCGTGGAGGCCGAAATCGCAGCGATCCTGGCAGAGGTGACGGAATGAATAACGCGCGTCTTCGTTGGCTTACTGAGAACCTTGATTACCTCAGGATTCCTCTAAATGCTGTCGAACGAGAGCACGTTTCGGGCTCCGTCCCCTATTGGGGAGCCAATAAAATCGTGGACTATGTAGACACCGCCCTATTGGACGAAAAAGTTGTTCTTATTGGAGAAGATGGCGCACCTTTTTATGACCCCTTCAAGGACGTCGCATTTGTTTCAGAAGGACCCATTTGGCCCAACAATCATATACATGTGTTGCGCCCTGACACATCCAAGATAAGTCATGAATTCTTAGCGTACTACTTAAACCAAGTAGACTACTCTCTGTATACGAACGGCTCGACCCGGGACAAACTCACGCAGTTTCAGCTTGGCTCGATCGTCGTCCGATTTCCTGATGTGGCACATCAGGCCCAAATAACTCGTTTCCTTGACCGCGAAACCGCGCGGATTGACGGGTTGATCGAGAAGAAGGCCCGCTTCATCGCACTGCTGAATGAGAAGGAAAAGGCCAAGATTTCACATCTCGTCCGCGTGGGTGTCGACCCAGACGCCAAGATGATTGATGCCGGTGTTGAATGGCGCGGCAAGGTTCCAACTCACTGGACGCGAGGACGAATGAAAAACCATTTCCGCCCCCAGAAACGGTTGGGATACGAAACCCTTACGGTTCTATCCGTCTACCGTGAATACGGCGTTATCGAAAAAGCCTCGCGTGACGACAACATCAACAAGACCCCCGAGGACTTGTCGAAGTATCAAATGGTCAACCCGAATGATCTGGTGATCAATAAGATGAAAGCGTGGCAAGGCTCTATGGGAATCGCTGGCATGCAAGGCATCACCAGCCCGGACTATGTGGTCATGGAACCGGTGGGTGAGCATGATCCCCGCTATATGCACCACTATCTGCGCGCGCGCCCAATGCCTTGGTTATACAGGCTCATTTCGAATGGCATTCGGACCGATCAATGGCGCCTCGAACCAGAGAAATTCCTGATCCTGCCGATATTCTTGCCGCCCTTGGAGGAACAGCGCGCCATCGCGGATGAAATCGACCGTGAGCTGGATCGCATTCGGAACCTCATCGCCAAGACCGAGCAAAGCATCGCCCTCCTCAAGGAAAAGCGTGCGGCATTGATCACAGCCGCCGTCACGGGCAAGATTGACGCGAGGAGCGCAGCATGAAGGACGATAAACACCACGAAAAGCATCTCGAGGCGTACATCGTCCAGAAGCTGACCGAACAAGGCTGGCTGCTGGGCTCCTCGGAGCACTACGACCAGGATCACGCCCTCTACCCCGAGGATATCGAGGAGTGGCTGAAAGCAACTCAGCCCGCCAAGTGGGAAAAACTGGTTGCCATGAATGGCGCCAATGCCCGCAAGGTCCTCATGGACAAGCTCGAGGCCGCGCTCGAAAAGAACGGCCCTATCCATGTCCTGCGCCGCGGCTTCGCCATCGCCGGCTGCGGACAGATCGACATGTCCGAGGCCGCGCCAGAGGATCAGCGAAACCAGAAGATCATCGACCGCTACGCCGCCAACCGCCTGCGCGTCGTTCCGCAGCTGAAATACAAGCACGGCCACCAGGATGCGATCGACCTCGGATTCTTCCTGAACGGCCTGCCCGTCGCCACGGTCGAGCTCAAGACCGACTTCACCCAGTCGGCCGAAGCCGCAAAGCTGCAATACATCGAAGACAGGCTCCCGATGGAGCCCAAGACGAAGCGTAAGCACCCTCTTCTGACATTCAAGCGCGGCGCCATCGTGCATTTCGCCATGTCTGACAGCGAAATCTGGATGACGACGAAGCTGGCCGGAGAGAACACCTTCTTCCTCCCCTTCAACCAGGGGCATGACGGACGCGGCGGGAATCCTCCGCGCGACGACCGGGAATATCCCGTCGCCTACTTCTGGGAAAAAATCTGCCAGCCCGACGCATGGCTGCGGATTTTCCACAGCTTCGTCTATGTCGAGAAAAAGGACGTCGTGGACTTGAAGGGGAAATGGACCGTCAAGGAAACCCAGATTTTCCCGCGCTACCACCAGCTCGATGCCGTCAACAAAATGACCGAGGACGCCAAGGCGAACGGTCCCGGTCATGCCTACCTGTGCGAGCACAGTGCCGGCTCGGGAAAAACATCGACCATCGCTTGGACGGCCCATGACTTGGTCAAGATGCGTTCTAATGAGGGAAAGGCGATTTTCGATACGGTGATCATCGTCACCGACCGCAATGTCCTCGACGGCCAGCTTCAGGATGCCGTCCAGCAGATTGACCACCAGGAAGGCCTGATCGCTGCCATTGATCGCGACAAGAGCTCCAAGAGCAAGAGCCAGCAGCTCACAGAAGCGATCCTGAAGGGCACGCCGATCATCGTGGTGACAATCCAGACCTTCCCCTACGCCATGGAGGCGATCCTCACCGAGACCTCGCTGAAGGATCGTGGCTTCGCGGTCATCATCGACGAGGCGCACACCTCGCAGACCGGCAGCACGGCCTCGAAGCTCCAGGCGACCCTCGCCATGTCGTCCAACAAGGACACGGCCGGGATGACGGTAGAGGAGCTTCTTGAGGAGATTCAGAAGAGCCGCGTGCGGCCGAGCAACATCTCCCACTTCGCGTTCACGGCAACGCCGAAACATTCAACCATGATGCTCTTTGGACGGCGTCCGGATCCGTCGCGGCCCGCCGACAAAGACAACCTGCCGGAATCCTTCCATAAATACGAGATGCGCCAGGCAATCGATGAAGGCTTCATCCTCGATGTTCTGAAGGGGTATCTTCCCTACAAGACGGCCTTCAACCTCGGAAAGCAGATCGCGGACGACAAGCGTGTTGATGGCAAGGCCGCAAAGCGCGCTCTCGCCAGGTGGATGAGTCTCCACCCAACAAACGTGACCCAGAAAGTGCAGTTCATCGTGGAACACTTCTCCAAGAACGTGGCGCACCTGCTGGATGGCCAGGCGAAGGCTATGGTTGTCACAAGCTCTCGTCCCGCAGCTGTCAGGTACAAGAAGGCCTTCGACGCCTTTATCGAAGCGAACCCGCAATACAAGGAAATTCGCGCCTTGGTGGCCTTCTCCGGCAAGCTGTCGGGCAAGGACGTCATGCACTCCGACGATGATCGGATTTCCGGGGAAACCTTCGTCTGCGAAGAGGATGCCGAGTTCACTGAAAGCAACATGAACCCCGCCGCGAAAAACCAGGATCTTCGGATCGTCTTCGACCGACCCGAGTACCGCGTCATGCTCGTCGCGAACAAGTTCCAGACGGGCTTCGATCAGCCGAAGCTCGTGGCAATGTATATCGACAAGAAGATCGCGAACGAGGTCGATATCGTTCAGACCCTGTCCCGATTGAACCGAACTGCCCCAGGGAAGGATCAAACCTTCGTCGTCGACTTCGTGAATGATCCGGAGGTCGTCCTCGACGCGTTCGCGAAGTATGACTCCGGAGCAAAGGTAGAGGAGGCGCAAACCCTCGAGGTCATCTACGAGCTCAAAGAGCAACTTGAAGAACAAGCGATCTTCATGCCCTCTCACGTCAAAGCATTCCGCGAGGCCAGATACGAGCACGGTTCTTCAGAAGACGCGCAACACAAGGCGATGTATGCGGCCACCCAAGAGCCCACCGACCTCTACAACACGCGCCTGAAGGAATTGCGAACGCGAAGCCAGCAGGCCGAAGCAGATTACCAAGCTGCGAAGGCAGCTGGCAACGAGGCCGGCATGGAACAGGCGGATTATGAGCGCCGCCAGATTGATGAGGCTATCGGTCAAATGGCAGACTTCAAGGCTGGGCTGGCGCGGTTCTCTCGAACCTATGCCTACATCGCTCAGCTGATCGATCTCGGGGATCCGGAGCTCGAGAATCTTGCCAGCTTTACAAAGCTACTGTCGAAGCGCCTTGACGGTATTCCACCCGATCAAATCGATCTGTCAGGTATCCGCCTCACAGGCTACGACATCCAGACCGTAGATGTTCCCGGCCAACCTGATCCCGAGGACGAGGAAACGGATTTGACGCTCAAGCCAATCGGACCAGGAGGCTCGCCTGCTCCTGGAAGTTTACCTGTCTACCTCCAGGAACTAATCGAAAGACTAAACGGGATTTTCGGTGAAGCGGCGCCCCTGAAGGATCAAGCTAACTTCGTGAACCACATCGCAGCCATTACCCGCGAGAATGAGATCGTCATGGCACAGGTGGAGAAAAACCCCAAGGAACAGGCTCTAAAAGGCAATCTGCCTGGCGCGATCCAGGCCGCGATCGTTCGGGCCATGGGCTCCAACAGTACCTTAGCTGCCACCCTACTGAAGGAAGACCGCCAGAGCCTCGGGATCATGACGAATCTGATCTACGATATGTTGAAGAACGGATCGGAAATCGATCTGCACGACCTGGATGGAAGATGATGGATAGGGTCTGGGAGTCTTGCGGTTTTATGCGCAAGATCCTCACAGAGGTCGATACGCCGTGTGCTTCCCAGAAAATGGCTTGCGGACCACGTCGGAGACGCGGTCACAAAAAGCGATAGATTACGAACCACGGACCCACGCAGATGGATCATCAATACTTGGAACAAAACCACACTTGGAAGCTACGGCTTTGCCGCCTTTCGTCACAGGACGAACTCTCACGGAAGGGTATCTCTCCGCCAAAAATCTGAGCATTGCAGTGGCTTCTCCGTTGCCCTCGATGTCGTCACGAGTGACAACCGTAATCACTTCATTCTTAGACTCGTCGAAGTGACCCAAAGCCGTAGGTCCGTGTTCATCAGTTCTCACCCAGATTTCCTTTTCAGAACACCGTTGCTCTAACCACTGAACCAGTTCATCGCGCCCCTCTTCCGAGGCTTGTCGCGCAAATCCTGTAGCTCGCAGCGCCTTGGCGTACAGTTGAGCCAGATGTGCAGCATCTTTGGTTTTGGCCTTCATGATCTTCTGCATCGGTTGGTTTCCATGAATTTCTGAAACAGTCGTCAAGCTAACGTGTAGGCGACACTGGCTCTACCGAGCAGTAGACGGCTTTTTGGAGAGACCCGCACTTGTCTTGCCATCTGGTACACGCGCCAGGCGACCACTTGATTCGACGTGTGTATATATGATGCAGTCGCAGGCGCGATGAAGCACCTTCGACATCACCGAAAAAGACGCTCACGAGTATTTCTTCAAAAAAAAATTCACCACTACATCTTGTAGTAATCTCTGGTTGGACCTTGGATGTGGATACAATGGAGGAAATTGGCGCACCCGACAGGATTCGAACCTGTGAACTTGGGCCTGGGAAGCCAACCCTCTATCCAGGTGCATTTCATTGCGGATTTCATTGCAGATCAGAATCGCCGACACAACAAAGTGAGTAAAAACTCAAGAAAATATGGCGCACCTGATAGGATTCGAACCTATGGCCTCTGCCTTCGGAGGGCAGCGCTCTATCCAGCTGAGCTACAGGTGCATACCGTAGGCGCGGTATAGCCGCGCGCCCGGCACGGTGCAATCGCGAATTTGCCCTACCTTAGCCAAACAACTCATGCGCCAGTTCCAACGCATCAACCAAGGCGTCCACCTCCTCGGTGGTGTTGTACATCGCAAAGGACGCGCGGCAGGTGGCCGTCACCCCAAGATGATCCATCAAGGGCCCGGCGCAATGATGGCCCGCGCGCACGGCCACGCCCTTCTTGTCAAGAATGGTGCTGATGTCATGGGCATGGGCCGCGCCTTCCATGGTGAACGAGAAGATCGCCGCCTTGTCGGGGCGTGTCCCTTGCTGGTGCAGCCAATTGAGGCCGGTCAGGCGCTCCTGCGCATAGCGGCTTAACGTGTCTTCATGGGCGGCAATCGCTTCCATGCCCACGTCCATCATGTATTCCAACGCCACGCCAAGCCCGATGGTCTGCACGATCCCCGGCGTGCCCGCCTCGAACTTCATCGGCGGGTCGTTATAGATCACCTCGTCCTTGCTGACCTCGCGGATCATGTCCCCGCCGCCCATGAAGGGGCGCATCTCGGCCAGCCTGTCCTTGTGCACGAAGATCGCGCCCGACCCCGAAGGCCCATAAAGCTTGTGACCCGTGATCGCATAGAAATCACAACCCAGTTCATCGACATTCACTGGCATATGCACCGCCGCCTGACTACCATCCACCAGAACCGGCACGCCCTTTTCGCGCGCCGCATCGCAAATGGTCTGCACATCCACTTTGGTGCCCAGCACATTGGAAAGCTGCGTGATCGCCACCAGCTTGGTCTTGGGGCCGATGGCATCGATCACCTTCTGCGGGTCCAGATAGCCGGTGGCATCCACATCCACCCACTTGAGGTTAACGCCCTGCCGCTCCCGCAGGAAATGCCACGGCACGATATTGGCATGGTGCTCCATCACCGACAGGACAATCTCGTCACCGGCTTCCATGCGCGGCATGGCCCAGCCATAGGCGACCATGTTGATGCCCTCGGTGGTGCCGGAATTCAGGATGATCTGATCCTCGTCCGCCACGCCGAGGAACCGCGCGATGATCCCGCGTACGCCCTCGTATTTCTCGGTCGCCAGATTGCTCAGGTAATGCAGGCCCCGATGCACATTGGCATATTCCTCGGCATAGGCGCGGGTGATGGCGTCAATCACCACCTGCGGCTTCTGTGCACTGGCCCCGTTGTCGAGATAGACAAGCGGCTTGCCGTTCACCTCGCGCCTGAGAATCGGGAAATCCGCGCGTATTGTGTTCACATCCAGCATTTCAAACCGTTCCCACGAAAACCGAGGCCACCACCCCGACGAAAATTGACAAACCGATCGTCGCGCCGATGACCGAGACAATCAAGACAGCGGCGGATTTCACCATGCTGTCGAACCCATGCGCCACGTCCAGCGCCGAGATCACGGCCCAAATCCACCAGACCGCCATGGCAAGGATCAAAAGGGAGCTCACGAAAGGCACAGCGACACCTAGCACCACGATGCCCAGCATCAAGACAAAGGTCACCGCCTGAAGCCATGCCATGACCGCCAGAACATCCACCAATCGGCCTTGGCCGCCGAATGCGGTGCCGACCCAATACAGCACGAAAACCGAAACCACCGCCCGCGCCCATTGCAACAGCGCGAAAATCAGCGGAGCATCATAGGCAGGTGTCCCCCGGATCAGCGCGCCCATCTCGTCGGCGGGCATCGGGGCCATTTGCAATAGCCCCGCGAATATCATCGAGGTCACCACCGACACCAATGAAAGCGCCATCCAAAGCGCCTGTGTCGGCAGGTCCAGCGCCATCAGGTGCCGTGCGGCCTCTTTCGGGGCCTTCAGCGTCAGAAAAAACAAGGCTTTCCAATCCGCGAAACCCATTGTCACCCCCACCCCGCTTCCCGCAGGTTGGCCAACCAGAACCACAAGAAAACGACGCACCACAGCGCACCCACCAGCATGAGGGCGCCACCCGGCCCGATGAACCCCGCAACGAGGCCATTCAACAACATCAGCGGACTGGCCGCCAGAAAGGCCCAGAACAGGGCAAGGCGTGTTTCGAACCCGCTGGCCTTGCCGCCAAATACCCGCAGGATCAGCCCGCTTAGAAAAGCCAGCACATAGAAAATCAGCGGTGCGATGAACATCCACGCCAAAAGCGAGCCGCCCATCATCGGATAGACATCCTGCTCAGCCAGATGCGCCTCGCGCGACAGGCGCGGCCATTGCGCGACGAAAGTCACCGCGCAGCCCGCCATCAGGATGGCAAGTGCGCGGCCCTCGTTGTCGCCCATGGCCAGAAGCCGCCGAAAGACGGCCCGCGGCCCCCGGTAGGAGGCCGCGATATCACGCGTCACAGGCATCAGCCGCGCCGCCGCTCCAACCAGCCCTCAAGGCGTGTGTTGATCTCGTCGCGCAAGGCTTCGTCCTCGATCTCCTCGACCGCTTCGGCAAGGAACGACAGCGTCAGCATATCGGTGGCAATCGCCTTGGGCACGCCCCGCGCCCGCAAGTAATACAGCGCGTCCTCGTCAATCGCCCCCGAGGTCGACCCATGCGAACAGGCCACGTCATCGGCGTAAATCTCAAGCTCGGGCTTGGCGTCGAATTCGCTGTCGCCATCCAGAAGCAACGATTGGCTGATTTGGTAGCCATCGGTTTTCTGCGCGTCCGGTTTCACAAGGATCTTGCCCTGGAACACGCCCCGCGCCCCGTTGCGCAGCACCTTCTTGAACACCTGGCGGCTTTCGCAGTTCACCGCGTCATGGGTGACGAACACCGTGTCGTCGTGATGGAAATCGCCATCGCCCACACAGGCCCCGGCGATATGCGCAACGCCATTGTCGCCCACCATCTCGACCACGCATTCGTTGCGCGTGAGCACGCCATTGGCGGTCAGGGTGAAGGTCTTGAAGGCGCTCTCCTCGCCCACCCGGGCGAAAACATGCGTCACAGCGCGGCGCTCATGATCCCGCCCCTGGGCGCGAACATGATGGAAGGCCGCGCCATCGGCCACGTCCACTTCCATGACCTTGTTGAACCGCGCCGCCGCCGGACCATTCTCAAGAATGGTCAGGTCCGCGCCCGGGTCCAGTTTGATAACATTATGCAAGATCGCGTCGGAAGTTGTTGATTTATGGTTATAAATCAGGTTCACGGGCTTGCTCACCTTGCCGGTGGCATGGATCACCACACCATCCTGCGCCAGCGCCGTGTTCAGCGCCGCCAAGGGCCGCTGCACCGGATCCTGCCCGCGTTCTTCCAAAGCGCCGTACAGATCCTTGGCCCAGTGAATGTCGGCCTGCGCCACGTCCGAAAGCCGCTCGATCGTCAGGCCCTCTTGCGACAGGTCATCGCTCGCCTCGGCATCGAAAACCCCATCGACGAAAACCACCTTCAGGCGGTCGACCCCGTCGAAAATCGGCGCTTCATCCTCTACGAACAGCGCCGCCTCGGGCGCCTCGGCCTGAACCAGCGTGTCGGGCCGGGTGAATTTCCAATACTCGTCGCGCGCCGTGGGCAGGCCCATCGCGCGCACCCGCGCCAAAGCCGCCTCGCGTGCCTGACCGATCCACACCGCCCCCTCGGGCAGGTCAACCGAACTCAGCCGCGCCTCGGTCGCGTCCTGTTTTGCCTGCGGCAACGCCATTACGCCACCTCCTCAAGCAGATCGGCATAGCCGTTCTTCTCGACTTCAAGCGCCAGTTCCGGGCCACCCGTCTTGATGATCCGGCCATCGGCCATGATGTGCACCACGTCGGGTTTGATGTGGTCCAAAAGACGCTGATAGTGGGTGATCACAAGAAAGCCCCGGCCCTCGTCACGCAGGGCATTCACCCCTTCCGAGACCAGTTTCATCGCGTCCACGTCCAACCCCGAGTCGGTCTCGTCCAGGATACACATCTTGGGCTCCAGAACGGCCATTTGCAGGATCTCGTTACGCTTCTTCTCGCCGCCCGAGAACCCGACGTTCACAGGCCGCTTGAGCATGTCGTTGCTCATTTTCAGGGTCGCGGCTTTCTCGCGCACCAGCTTGAGGAAATCCGCCGCGCTGATCTCGTCCTCGCCCCGCGCCTTGCGCTGCGAATTCAGGGCCGTGCGCATGAAGGTCATGTTGCCCACACCGGGAATCTCTACCGGGTACTGGAACGCAAGGAACAGGCCCGCCGCGGCGCGCTCTTCCGGTTCCATCTCAAGAATATCCTCGCCTTCCATGGTCGCCGAGCCTTCGGTCACCTCGTAGCCATCACGTCCCGACAGGACATAGGACAAGGTGGATTTGCCCGAGCCATTCGGCCCCATGATCGCATGCACCTTGCCCGCTTCCACGGTCAGGTCCACACCCTTGAGGATGGTCTTGTCCTCTTCTTCAAGATCAACGTGCAGGTTCTTGATTTCCAACATGTTTTCGCTCCTAACTCGCGTTCCTCGCGGCACCGCCCCGGGCGCCCGCATATATTCCATTCATTCAGTCCAGCACGACCGCCGTGCCACTGGCCGAGACCATCAACATCGACTCGCCCACAACTTCGTAATCCAGATCGACACCGACAACGGCATTGGCCCCAAGCGCCGCCGCGCGTTGCTCCAATTCGTTCAGTGCCGTGTCGCGCGCATCCTGCAACTTGCTTTCATAAGCGCCCGACCGGCCACCGACGACATCGGTGATCTGGGCAAAGAAATCCCGAAAGATATTCGCCCCCATGATCGCCTCACCCACCACGATCCCGCGGTAATCGGTGATCTTACGGCCTTCGACGCTGTTGGTTGTGGTCACGATCATCGCGCGCTCCTCGTCATGCCGGGTGGTGGGCCTTAGCCCACCGACCCTTCAAGGCTGATTGCCACAAGCTGCTGCGCCTCCATGGCAAATTCCATCGGCAGCGCCTGCAACACGTCCTTGCAGAACCCGTTGACGACAAGGGCCACGGCCTCTTCCTCGTCCATGCCGCGCTGACGGCAATAGAACATCTGGTCGTCATCCACCTTGCTGGTGGTCGCCTCATGCTCAACGCGGGAGGAGTTATTCTTGACCTCGATGTAAGGCACCGTATGCGCCCCGCATTTATCGCCGATCAGCAGGCTGTCACATTGCGTGTAGTTCCGGCTGTTCTTGGCCTTGGGGTGCATCGAAACCAACCCGCGATAGGTGTTCTGCGCCACCCCCGCGCTGATCCCCTTCGAGACGATCCGCGAGCGGGTGTTCTTGCCCAGATGCACCATCTTGGTGCCGGTATCGGCCTGCTGGTGGTTGTTGGTGATGGCGATCGAGTAAAACTCGCCCTGGCTGTCGTCCCCGCGCAGGATGCACGACGGATACTTCCAAGTGACGGCACTGCCGGTTTCCACCTGCGTCCACATCACCTTGGCCCGGTCGCCCCGGCAATCGGCCCGCTTGGTGACGAAGTTGTAAATCCCGCCGGTGCCATCCTCGTTCCCGGGGAACCAGTTTTGCACGGTGGAATATTTCACCTCGGCGTCTTCCTCGACGACAATCTCGACCACCGCCGCGTGAAGCTGGCTTTCGTCGCGCTGCGGCGCGGTGCAGCCTTCGAGGTAAGACACATAGGCCCCCTTGTCGGCAATGATCAGCGTCCGCTCGAACTGCCCGGTATTCTCGGCATTGATCCGGAAATAGGTGCTGAGCTCCATCGGGCAACGCACACCGGGCGGCACGTAAACGAAGGATCCATCCGAGAAGACCGCCGAGTTCAGCGTCGCATAGAAATTGTCACTCACGGGCACGACCGACCCAAGGTATTTCTTGACCAACTCGGGGTGTTTCTCGATCGCTTCCGAGATCGAACAGAAAATCACCCCGGCCTTCTCAAGCTCTTTCTGGAAGGTCGTGCCAACCGACACCGAGTCAAACACCGCGTCCACGGCCACCTTGCGGCCCTCGGCGGGCGCCTCTTCGGCCCCCTCTACCCCGGCCAGAATCATCTGCTCCTTCAGCGGAATACCCAGCTTCTCATAGGTCTCCAAAAGCTTGGGGTCGACATCGTCCAGCGACTTGGGCTTTTCGGTCATGCTCTTGGGGCGGGCGTAATAATACTGCTCCTGGAAATCCACCTCCGGATAATCCAGCATCGCCCACTCCGGCTCTTTCATCTGTTGCCAGCGCTGATAGGCCTGTAGACGCCAGTCGGTCATCCACTCGGGCTCGTTGTTCTTCTCGCTGATCAGGCGCACGATATCTTCGGTCAGGCCCTTGGGCGCATATTCCATCTCGATATCGGTTTCCCAACCGTATTTGTAAGCGCCGCCAACCTCGCGCACCGCATCGACCGTCTCCTGATCGACGCCTTCCTTGACTTGTGTGTCATCCAGTGCCGCCATAAGGCCACCTCCTTGGTTGTCTCGTCACGCCGCCCGGGCGCGGTGCTTTTTCCATTGCTTCAGCCATGCTTCGCCAAAGCGCATGACATCCTCTTCCGTCGTCTCGGGCCCCATCGAGACCCGCAAGGCACAGGCCGCGTCTTCGGGGTCGATCCCCATGGCCTCCAAGGTGCCGCTTGCCCTGACCTTGCCACTCGAACAGGCCGACCCACTGGATACCGCGAACCCCGCAAGGTCCATGGCCATCACCTGGGTCTCACCTTTCCAACCGGGTGTGAGCATGCATAGGGTATTGGGCAGTCGCGCACCACCTTTCCCGACAAAAATAGTCTCTTTTGCCTCGGCTGCAATCACTTTTTCTAGAATCTTTCTAAATTCCGCAACCCGATCCCAGACACCCTCGGCCAAATCCCGCGCCGCCGCCTCCGCCGCCGCGCCGAACCCGGCAATCCCGATCAGGTTCTCTGTGCCCGACCGACGGCCCATCTCCTGCCCGCCGCCCCTGATCTGCGCGGCCACTTCGGTGCCGCGCCTGACCACCAAGGCGCCGACCCCCTTGGGCCCGCCCAGCTTATGGGCCGAAATGACCGCCATCTCGCAGCCGGACCAGTTGAACGCCAATGGCAGTTTGCCAAACCCCTGCGTCATATCCGACATCGCCAGTCCCTGGGGCAGGTCCTGCACCACCCCGGTCTCGGAATTCGCCAGTTGCAACACCGATTGCGCCGGATCACTCACCGCCACATGGCCTGCCGGATCCACCGGCAAATCCGGCGTGATCCAGGCCCTGACGGCATCATGTTCCACCGCCGCGCCATGCAGGTCCCGCCCGGCACAGGCCAAACCCGCTGCTTCCGTGGCGCCCGAGGTAAAGATCACATCCGCCCCATCGGCGCCAAGCGCATGGGCCACCTGCCCCCGCGCCCGCTCGATTAGCCCCTTGGCCGCGCGCCCCTCGGCATGCACCGACGACGGATTGCCCACCAGGTCCATCGCCCGGATCATCGCCGCGCGCGCCTCGGCCCGCAAAGGGGCCGTCGCATTGTAATCCAGATAAACCCGGCTCACGCGTGCCCCACCTTCTTCTTTTCAAAAATATCCTGGGGGGAGCGTTGAAAATCCCCGATTTTCAACGCGGGGGGCAAAGCCCCCCACCCACGGCGACGCCAAAGGCGGCGCAATCGCCCTGTGCAGACCGGCATCACTCCTCGTCCACGACCGTGAAGAAGGTCGGCACCGCCGGGCACGGGGCCAATCCATTGCCCACCACGTCGCTCAACCGCGTCTGGTGCAGGAAGACATAAACATGCGCACTCAACCCCTCCCACAAACGGTTGGTCATCGATTGCGCCTTCGATCCCGAGGCCGCCCCCGAGGCCCCGGCCCCCTTGTGCAGGGCGTCCACCGTTTCATCCACGGCCGCCAGAACCTCGAACACCCGGATTTCCGCCGCCGGACGTGACAGGCGATAGCCGCCACCCGGCCCCCTGACCGAGGTCACCAGGTCCGCGCGCCGCAACTTGACGAACAACTGCTCCAGATACGGCAGCGAGATGTCCTGTCGCTTGGCGATATCGCTCAGCGTGACCAGTGTCTCGGCATCCTGCAAGGCGATATCGACCAGCGCCACCATGGCATATCGGCCTTTTGTGCTCAGTTTCATGGCCCTTCCCCCGCGAATAGATTGACCTGACCCCGCGCAATGCTTATCTCGGCGGGGGTCGGGCGTGCCGCACCGATCAAATTTAGAACATTTCTAAGGTGCTTGAGCAATTCCGTCAAGAATATTGCCAGCACCTTGGCAAGAAGGACAAGGGAATCCATGCCCGAGGTAATTTTTCCCGGCCCCGAGGGTCGGCTCGAAGGCCGCTACCACCCGCAAAGAGAAAAAGACGCCCCCATCGCCATCGTGCTGCACCCGCATCCGCAGTTCGGCGGCACGATGAATAACAAGGTCGTCTATAACCTGCACTATGCCTTTTACAACATGGGCTTCACCGTGCTGCGTTTCAATTTCCGCGGTGTCGGCCGAAGTCAGGGTGAATACGATCAAGGCGTGGGTGAGCTGTCGGATGCCGCCTCGGCGCTCGACTACCTTCAGTCGATGAACAACAACTCCAAGCATTGCTGGGTCGCGGGGTTCTCTTTCGGGGCCTGGATCGGCATGCAGCTTCTCATGCGCCGCCCCGAGATCACCGGCTTCATCTCGGTCTCGCCGCCCGCCAACATGTATGACTTCTCCTTCCTCGCGCCCTGCCCTTCCTCGGGGCTGATCATCAACGGCGCGGCGGATCGCGTGGCGCCTCCCGCCGACACCACGGCGCTGGTCTCCAAGTTGCAGGAACAGCAGGGCATCACCATCAGCCACGAGGAAGTCGAAGGCGCCGGTCACTTCTTCGAAGAGCCGCATATGGACACGATGATCGACAGCGTCACCGGCTACGTCAAACGCCGCCTGACCGAAACCACGAGGTAACCACCCATGGGCGTGACCGAGGATCTGGCCGACGAACTGGCCCTCGACGTAATCAAATACGTCGATGCCACAGGCGACGACAAGATCGTCTCCGAGATCGTCAAACTCCTCGGCGCGACCTCTCAAACCGCCGAGGAGGCCTTTCTCACCTCCATGCGTGTCCGTCGCGCCAACATCTCGGCTCGCAAACTTCTTCTGGAACGCGCCAAGGCGTTCAAGGAAAAGAAAGAAGGCCAGGACGGCTAGGGGCTGTAGAGTCTCTCCGCCACCCCTCGCACCAAGATAATCTGTCCAGAATGTACAGAGTCAGCCGGCATCTCTCCGAGTTTCGTACGAAACTGGCGTCCGAAACGTACGACTCGTACGAAACTTTCCGGTGATTACGCGATCAGTGGCACATGCGGGGCGGCATCGCGCGGCAAAAGCCCCGTCAGGCGCGGATCGGGTGCGATTTCGATCTCGCGCTTGTAGGGTGTGAAGCCGCTACGTCGGTAGAAATCCAAGGCTTCCGGGTGGTCCAAAGTACAGGTATGCACATGGAATCGCGTGATATTTTGCGCCCATGCCAAGGCAATCGCCCGGTTCATCAACCACCGGCCGGCCCCCGTACCGACCATGCCAGACGTCAACCCGAAATAGGCCAGTTCGCACTCGTCGTCCTGCCGGAAGTCCAACTCCAACAGCCCGACATCCTCGCCCCTGTCCCGCAAGACGTGGACATGCACCCTAGCATCAGACAAAAGCTCTTTTAATTCAACAGGTTGCACCACCAATCGCCCGAACCAAAGCCACGGCGCGCCGACTTTGCGAAACAGGTCCAGATACCACTCCGGATCCGGGGCCGGAACAGGCATCAACTCAAGGTCCAACTCCGCCTCAACCCTTTGATTTGGCAGGGCTTTCATCTCCAAATGCGTCACCACCGAGGCCGTATGCCCCGCTGGCACGCCATGCATCCCGTCCTCAAGCATTACCCTTCGCCCTCTTCTTCTCGGCCACGACCTTTTCCGCCAGATCACGGGCAATCGCAAAGGCCCCCTTGATCTTGTCACTGTCCTTGCGCCAGTCGCGCCGCACCACGATCTTGTTGTCCTTGACCTTGGCTAACCCGTTCTGATCCTTGATAAATTCCACCAGGCCCTGGGGCGAGGCAAACTTGTCGTTATGGAACTGGATGACCGCGCCCTTCGGCCCGCCGTCCAGTTTCGCAATGCCTGCCTTCTTGCACATCGCCTTGATCCGCACGACCAGCATCAGGGTATTCACTTCCTTGGGCAGCTTGCCAAAGCGGTCGATCAGTTCGGCGGCAAAGCCTTCCAGTTCAACTTTGCTGTGTAACCCACTGAGTCTACGATACAATCCTAGCCGCACATCAAGGTCCGGCACGTAATCCTCGGGGATCAGCACGGGCACGCCAAGGTTGATCTGCGGCGCCCATTGTTCATCGCCCTCGGTCAGGCCTTCCAGTTCCCCCGCCTTGATCTTGGCAATCGCCTCTTCCAGCATCGACTGGTAAAGTTCGTAACCCACGTCGCGCATCTGGCCCGATTGCTCTTCGCCAAGCAAATTCCCCGCGCCACGAATGTCGAGATCCTGCGACGCCAGCGTAAAGCCCGCCCCCAGCGTGTCGAGCGAGCCAAGAACCCGCAGGCGCTTCTCGGCCGCCGGAGTCAGGCGGGCGCGCGGCTTGGTGGTCAGATAGGCATAAGCCCTTGTTTTCGAACGCCCAACCCGCCCCCGTATCTGGTAAAGCTGCCCCAGACCGAACATATCCGCGCGATGCACGACCATGGTGTTCGCCGTGGGAATATCGAGGCCGGATTCGACAATCGTCGTGGCGACCAGCACATCGTATTTGCCATCATAGAAGGCGTTCATGCGGTCGTCCAACTCGCCGGCCGCCATCTGCCCGTGGGCTACGACATAGCTGACCTCGGGCACTTGATTTTGCAGGAAATCTTCGATCTCACGCAGGTCCTCGATCCGCGGCACGACATAGAAACTCTGCCCGCCCCTGTAATGCTCCCGCAAGAGCGCCTCGCGGATCGTCACCGCGTCAAACGGGCTGACATAGGTGCGGATCGACAGGCGGTCCACCGGCGGCGTGCCGATGATAGACAAATCGCGCACGCCCGACAGGCTAAGTTGCAGGGTACGCGGAATCGGCGTCGCCGTCAGGGTCAGCACGTGGATATCCGAGCGCAACTGCTTGAGCCGCTCTTTATGCGTCACGCCAAAGCGCTGTTCCTCGTCGATCACCAGAAGGCCAAGGTTCTTGAACCTTATGTTCTTGGCCAACAATGCATGGGTGCCGACGACGATATCCACCGTCCCCTTGGCCAGCCCCTCGCGTGTCAGGTTGGCCTCTTTCTGACTGACGAAGCGCGACAATGGACGCACCGTCACCGGGAACCCCCGGAACCGTTCGGCAAAGCTCTGGTAATGCTGCCGCGCCAGAAGGGTCGTGGGGGCGATCACGGCCACCTGCACCCCCGACATGGCCGCGACAAAGGCCGCGCGCATCGCCACCTCGGTCTTGCCAAAGCCCACGTCGCCGCAAATCAGGCGATCCATGGGGCGCCCTGCCTCCATGTCTTCCATGACATCTTCGATGGCGCGCAACTGGTCATCGGTTTCGGTGTAGGGGAAACGGGCCGAGAACGCCTCCCATGCGTGATGTTCAGGCTCCAGCACAGGCGCCTTGCGCAACTCGCGCTCGGCCGCGATCCGGATCAGCCTGTCGGCCATCTCGCGGATACGTTCCTTGAGCTTGGCTTTCTTGGCCTGCCACGCGCCGCCGCCCAGACGATCCAACAGCCCTTCGTCATGGCCGTATTTGCTCAGCAGTTCGATATTCTCGACCGGCAGGTAAAGCTTTGAGTTCTCGGCATATTCCAGCAACAGGCACTCATGCGCCGCGCCTGCCGCCGTGACCACCTCAAGGCCCTTGTAACGCCCGATCCCGTGATCGACATGAACCACCAGATCACCGGGGGTCAGGCTTTGGGCCTCGGTCAGGAAGTTCTCGGCCCGGCGGCGTTTCTTGGGCGCGCGGATCAGACGATCCCCCAAAACGTCCTGCTCTGCGATCACCGTCAGGTCAGGGGCCTCGAACCCATGTTCCAAGGGCCAGACCGCCAAATGCAGCCCCCGCTTACCGATGCGCATGGCATTGGTCACACTCACTGCGCCCTGTAGACCCTCATCTTCCAACAAGCCTTCCAGCCGCTCGCGCGCGCCTTCGGAATAGCTGGCCAACAACACTGGTCCGTCGCCCAGCTTAGCCTGAATATGATCTTTCAAGGCCCCAAAAAGGCTCAAGGATTCGCTTTGGCGCTCGGGCGCAAAATTCCGCCCGATGCGCCCACCGGCATCAATCACCCCCGGCCCCGTCGCCTGCGGCAAGGGGGCGAATTGCATCGCCCGGCGGCCCGCAACGGCCCCGTCCCATGCCGCCTCATCCAGATACAACAACTCGGGTGAAACCGGCTTGTAAACCGTATCCTCGCGGTTTTTCTGTTTAAGCGCATGGTCACGTGCCTCATATTGGTCCACCACGCTGTCCCACCGCGCGGCGCGCGCTGCCTCAACCTGATCGTCAAGCGTGATCGTGGCCTGCGGCAGATAATCAAACAGCGTTTCCAGACGCTCATGGAAAAATGGCAACCAGTGCTCGATCCCCGCATGTTTGCGCCCCGCGCTCACCGCCTCATACAAAGGATCGTCGGTGCCCGCCGCGCCAAAGGCGATGCGGTAATTCTGCCGGAACCGCGTAATGGAGGCCTCGTCCAGGATCACCTCGCTCACCGGGGCAAGCTCGATCTGGTCCAGCTTCTCGGTCGTCCGCTGCGTGGCCGGATCAAACCGCCGAATGCCGTCCAACACATCGCCAAACAAATCCAGCCGCACCGGGCCGGACTCTCCGGGCGGGTAGATATCGATGATCCCGCCTCGCACGGCGTAATCGCCCGGCTCCATCACCGTAGGCGCCTGAGAAAACCCCATTCGCACCAGAAAGGCCTTCAACGCGTCTTCGTCGATCTGGTAATCCACCCGCGCGCTAAAGGCGGCTTCACGCAGGACATCGCGCGCCGGAACCCGCTGTGTCGCCGCATTGAGTGTCGTCAGCAACACGAAGCGTTCGGGCATGCCATGCACGAGGCCCGCCAGTGTCGCCATACGCGCGGCCGAAATATCGGCATTGGGCGACATCCGGTCATAAGGCAGGCAATCCCACCCCGGAAAGCGCATCACCGGCATATCCGGCGCAAAGAACCGCAGCGCCCCCGCCATGGCCTCGGCGCGCTTGTCGTCTCGGGCCACATGCACCACGGGCCCACCCTTGCGCGCGACCTCCTCGAGGATCAAGCGCGCATCGAAGCCCTCGGGCGCACCACCTACCGTGATATGTTCAGATCTGCTCATGTCGATGCCAAGTAGCGCCGCGCCCCGGTCGGTGCAACCACTGGATCACCCGCCCAGAACACCGACCTGGAGGTTTTGCAACATCCCCCACATCGCGGTGACAAAGATCGAGATCATGCCAATGACCTGTGTCACCAATCGGTGCCTGTACAGCCTCTTGTAAAGGTCCTGACCCTGAACACTCTTCTCACGGATCGTCCGCGCCGCTCTTACAGACAGTAGCCAGACAATGCTCATCGGAAGCCCAAGCAGGAACAGCGCCTGGGAAAACTCAGGCCATACAGGAAGCCCAGCATGAAAAGCACAGTGAGGATGAAACAGACGAACCCCGCCATCAGAAGGCCCGTTTCACCAACGATATAAAGGATGCGGTTCGTGTTGATCCGTACCATGTCCTCAAGGTCCTGCACGGCCTCTTCGCGGGCGGTCTTCTTGCGCGCCCTCAATACCATGTCCCACGGGACGCCAAGAACCCAATGACTGACCGACGACCACAGCACCGCAAGCGCGATCCAGAACCAAAGGTTGCTGAAACTCCGCATGTCAATCAGTTCAAAAACCGTTTCGTACCAGTCCACTGCTTGAAGACCTTCAAAATAAGAATTTCGCATCTCTTAACCCCGACGCGCGGCAATTCCTACCCTTGAGATGAGGGAAAATCCATGCCACTGACATGATCCAACAGGAATGATCCAAGGCCCGCCGATGACCACGCCCCAAGCGCCCTATCCCGCAAGTCGCCTGCGCCGCACGCGCCGCACCCCCGCTCTCCGGGCCATGGTCTCCGAGAATGTCTTGACCCCCGGCGATCTCATATGGCCGGTTTTCGTACGTGACGGCGACGGGGTGGAGGAACCCGTGCCGTCGATGCCGGGCGTCATCCGCCGCAGCGTCGACAAGGTGGTTGAGGCCGCAAAAGAGGCACATGCTCTGGGCATCCCGGCAATCTGCCTTTTTCCCTATACCGGTAATGACAAACGCACCGCGGATTGCGCCGAGGCCTGGAACCCGGACAACCTCAGCAACCGCGCCACCCGCGCGATCAAGGCCGCCGTGCCGGATATCGCCATCATGACCGACGTGGCGCTCGATCCCTATTCCGACACGGGCCACGATGGCTTTGTCGTCGACGGCGAAATCATCAACGACGAAACCGTCGAGGCCCTGGTCAAACAGGCGCTCAGCCAGGCCGAGGCCGGCGTCGACATCATCGGCCCCTCGGACATGATGGACGGCCGCATCGGCGCGATCCGCTCGGCCCTCGAAGGCGCCGGACGCCGCGATGTGATCCTTCTCAGCTATGCCGCGAAATATGCCTCCGCCTTCTACGGCCCGTTCCGCGATGCCGTGGGGGCATCCGGCGCGCTCAAGGGCGACAAGAAAACCTACCAGATGGACCCGGCCAATACCGACGAGGCGCTGCGCTGTGTCGCCCGCGACCTGTCGGAAGGCGCGGATATGGTCATGGTCAAACCCGGCATGCCCTACCTCGATATCTGCCGCCGCGTGAAAGAAGAATTCGCCGCGCCGACCTTCGCCTACCAGGTCTCGGGCGAATACGCGATGCTCATGGCCGCCGCGCAAAACGGCTGGATCGATGGCGATCGCGCGATGATGGAAAGCCTCATGGCGTTCAAACGCGCGGGCTGTGACGGGGTGCTCACCTATTTCGCACCGCAAGTGGCCCGGGCGCTCAACGGCTGATCCCTGCGCAAACCCTTGCCACCGCTCGATAACGAGCGTGACAGCTCCGCTTTGCCTGTTATACTGGAACCAGACCGGCAATTCACAAGACCGGCCCCTTCAAGTCAGGCAACGAACAGGCAAAACCATGAACAGCTTTTCCCGTCGCGCATTCACCCTCGGCGCGCTCGCCAGTACCTCCGCCCTCGCCGCGTGCGGCAACGGCGTCGGCAGTCGCGGCCCCGAGAAAATCGACGCCCGCGTCGATACCACGCTGAACTATCTCTACACCAACTACCCCAACACCCGCGATCTCGCGGCGAAATCCACCGGTATGCTGGTCATGCCGCTGGTGACCGAAGGCGGCCTCATCGTCGGCGGCGGCTATGGCCGTGGTGCGCTTCGCATCAACAACGTGACCGTCGATTACTACTCTGCCACCAAGGGCAGTGTCGGCCTGCAAATTGGCGCACAGCAATTTGCGCATGTCTTGTTCTTCATGACACAGGACGCATTGGAAGGCTTCCGTCGCTCTTCGGGATGGGCCGCTGGCGCGGATATCGAGTATGTCTTCAAGGACAAGGGCGAAAACCTGCGAGCCGAGACAACAACCTCCACCGCGCCCGTTGTGGCCGTTATCTTCGGTCAGGCCGGTGCGCTGGCCGGTGTCTCGCTTGAAGGCATGAAATACACGCGCATCATTCCCTGATCCATCCCCCGGTGCCCGACAAACAAACGGCACCGGACTTCTTCTTTTTAAAAATATCCTGGGGGGAGCGTTCAAAATCCCTGATTTTTTAACGCGGGGGGCAACGCCCCCCACCCCGGCGACGCCGAAGGCGGCGCAATCCCTCGACGGCCACGATCAATGCAGGCTGAATTCTCCCACCACATTGCGCCACTCGCCCGGCGAAATCATCTTGCGGTGGCTGAATTTGACCGAATGCAGCGGCCCCTCGATCTTGTCCTGCCAGAACTCGATGAACTTGAACAATCGTGGATGGTCCGGCGCGATATCGTAGTCCTGCCACACGAAAGTATTCAGCACATGAACGTAATCGGGCATGTGATAGAAGAACTCGGCGGTGGTCAGGCCATAGCCCTTCAGCATCATTTCGGTTTCGGTCATTTCCATCATGTCTGCTCCTGTTTTTGGTCGTCTTATTGGCGCAAGGCCCTTCCATGATGCCCGAATGAAATTACTTTTCAATAAAAACAGTGTGTTAGCAGGCATCCCCCGCGGCTGCCATGGCCAGATGCCCTCAGGGATTGCACCCCATATCCGGCCTCTGGTATACCTGTGACAACAAGATATAGACCCTCAAAAACAGGACGGGCAGCAAGGTGAGCGACGACACGCAACCCCCTGAAAACAATGACGAAATGATGCCTGAGCGCCCGGAATACGACGGGCCCAGCATCTCCATCGCCGACGAGATGAAAACGTCATATCTCGATTACGCGATGTCGGTGATCGTCAGCCGCGCCATCCCTGACCTGCGTGACGGCCTCAAGCCGGTGCACCGGCGGATTCTCTACGCCATGCACGAAACCGGCAACACGCATGACAAGCCCTATCGCAAATCGGCGCGGCCGGTGGGCGATGTCATGGGTAAGTACCACCCGCACGGCGACTCCGCGATTTATGATGCGCTTGTTCGCATGGCACAGGACTTCTCGATGTCCCTGCCGCTTCTGGACGGGCAAGGCAACTTCGGTTCCATGGATGGCGACAATCCCGCCGCCATGCGCTACACCGAGGTGCGGATGGACAAGCCCGCAAGCGCCCTGCTGGCGGATATCGAGAAAGACACCGTAAACTTCCAGGACAACTACGACGGCAAGGATCGCGAACCCACCGTCCTGCCGGCCCGTTTCCCCAACATGCTGGTCAACGGCGCGGGCGGCATCGCCGTGGGCATGGCCACCAACATCCCGCCACATAACCTGGGCGAGGTGGTGGATGCCACGCTGGCGCTGATCGACAACCCCGATCTGAGTTCCGAAGAGCTGATCGACTACGTTCCCGGCCCCGATTTCCCCACCGGCGGGATCATGCTGGGCCGTTCGGGAGCCCGCAAAGCCTATCTCGAAGGTCGTGGCAGCGTCATCATCCGCGCCAAGACCCGGGTCGAGGAAATCCGCAAGGATCGCTACGCCATCATCATCGACGAGATTCCCTATCAGGTGAACAAGGCCGCGATGATCGAAAAGATCGCGGAAACCGTGCGCGAGAAGAAGATCGAAAACATCGCCCATGTGCAGGACGAATCCGACCGTCACGGCGTCCGCGTGGTGGTGGAACTCAAGCGGGATGCAACGCCCGACGTGGTGCTCAATCAACTGTTCCGCTTCACGCCCATGCAGACCAGCTTTGGCTGCAACATGCTGGCGCTCAACGGCGGCAAGCCAGAACAACTGACCCTGCGCCGCTTCCTCACGGCCTTCATCGCCTTCCGCGAAGAGGTTGTGGCCCGCCGCACGGCCTTCGACCTGCGCAAGGCCCGCGATCGTAGCCATATCTTGTGTGGTCTGGCCGTGGCGGTCTCGAACGTAGACGAGGTGGTCGCCACCATCCGGTCCTCCGCCGACGCCACCGAGGCGCGCGAAAAGCTGATGACCCGCCGCTGGCCCGCCGGCGACATCCTGGAATATATCGCCCTCATCGACGACCCCACCCACAAGGCCAACGACGACGGCACCTATAACCTATCCGAGACACAGGCCCGCGCCATCCTCGATCTGCGCCTGCAACGCCTGACCCAACTGGGCGTCAAGGAAGTCACCGACGAGCTGCAAGAGCTGGCGGGCAAGATCAAGGAATACCTTGCCATCCTCGCCAGCCGCGAACGCATCATGCAGATCATCGCCGATGAACTGCGCGAGGTGCGCGAACAATTCGCTGTCCCCCGCCGCACCGAGATCGTCGATTGGTCGGGCGACATGGACGACGAAGACCTGATCGAACGCGAAGACATGGTCGTGACCGTCACCCAGGGCGGCTATATCAAACGCACGCCTTTGGCGGATTTCCGTGCGCAAAAGCGCGGCGGCAAGGGGCTTTCGGGTGGCGGCTTGAAGGATGACGACGTCGTAACCACGCTTTTCGTTGCCAACACCCATACGCAGCTTTTGTTCTTCACCACCGAAGGCATGGTCTACAAGCTCAAGACATGGCGCCTGCCATTGGGCAGCCGTACCTCCAAGGGCAAGGCCATCGTCAATATCCTGCCCATTCCACCGGGGGTCTCCATCGCGGCGATCATGCCGGTGGACGCGCCGGAAGAGCAATGGAACGATCTGCAAATCTTCTTTGCCACCACCGCGGGCGACGTCCGCCGCAATGCGCTGTCTGACTTCACCAACGTCAAGCGCAACGGCAAGATTGCCATGGACCTGCCCGAGGGCGTGGAATTGGTGAACGCCCGCATCTGCACCGAAGATGACGACGTCATGCTCGTCACCAATTCGGGCCGTGCCATTCGCTTTGCCTCCACCGATGTGCGTGTCTTCAAGGGCCGTAAATCAACCGGGGTTCGGGGCATCAAGCTTGCGGGCGAGGATAAGGTTGTTTCCATGTCGGTGATCGGTCACTTTGAGGCCGAGGCCAGCGAACGCGCTGCATATCTCAAGATGCGTCGCCAAATGGTCGGGGCCGATGAGATCGAGGGCACCGAAGACGATGAAGAGACCCCGGCAGGCGAGATCTCGAACGAACGGTTCGAGGACATGCGCGCCGCCGAGCACCTGATCCTGACCATCACGACCGATGGCATCGGCAAAATCTCCAGCAGCCACGATTACCCCACCCGCGGGCGTGGCGGCCAAGGGGTCAATGCATGGTCGACCAAGGCCAAGGCCACGCTCGTGGCGTCCTTCCCTGTCGACCTTGACGACCAGATCATGCTTGCCACCTCCAAGGGTCAATCGATCCGCGTGCCGGTCGATGGAATCTCCTTCCGCTCGCGCAGTGCCGGGGGCGTCAAGGTCTTCAATACCGGCAAGGGCGAAAAGGTGGTCAGCGTCGCCTGGATCGCCGAGAAAACCGATGAGGAAGACACCGAAACGGATACAGCCGAAGGGGCCGCACCCACCGAATGATCTTCGGTAAAATCCGGCATGTGACCCAAAGTGCCCTCGATTCCCAAGGAGTCCAGGGCACTTTTTATCATCAACGTGGTTCGGTCTTGTTCTCCAGAAAAACGCCCCCATGCGATGCAGCACGGGGGCGTGTCTCCGACGGTAACGCCGATCCGATCAAAGGTTATTCACGGTTCCTGTCACGCCGATCACCGTACCAAACAGCCCGATAATGGTCCGCGCCGCGTTCACCGGCGATTCTGTTGCCAAGAGCGTGTCACCAGGATTGATCTGGAACTGCCGCGCAGCAAACAGACCGTCGGCGGTGGTCAAATCAATGGTGAAGACCACCTGCTGCATGTCTGGTCCCGAGGGTCCCGGCTTCAGGTCGTCGGGTTCGTATTCCCGAAGAACAAGCACCCCTTTGGGATTGGCCCGCGACGCTTCAAGCCCGCCCATCGCCGAAAGCGCCTCCATGGCACTCATATTCTCTTTTTCAAAATAGAGCATCTGTTGACTGCCCGCGGCCCCCAGAACGTTGAAACTGCGTTCGTCCTCGACGACGGCAATCTGGTCGCCCCCGCGCAGGCGCACGTTTCGTCTGGCATCCTCAAGGAGATCGGCCACCGGCGTTTCATAGGTCTTGCCCCTCCTTTGCAACCGCAAAAGGGGATTGCGCAGTCCGCTTTTAACCCCGCCTCCCTTGGCAATCGCGCTTAGAATCTTGGTGTTCCGGCTTTCAAGCGGGTAACTGCCCGGGGCGGCAACACCGCCGACCAAATCAATCGAGTTATTGCGCCCCTCGACGACGGACACCTGCACCTGAGCCGAGGGGGCGATCTCCTCAAAACTGTTTTGAATACGCTGGCGCGCAGCGTCCGATGTCAGCCCTTTAAGCCTCAGATCCCCCACATAAGGCAGGAACACCTTGCCGCTGGCTGAAACCTCCTGTGCAGGCATTTCAACCATGTTGGACCCCGGCGCAGAAAGAAGGGAATTGTCCTGCGATTCCCAGACCACGATGTTCAGGACATCACCAACTTGGATCACATTCGAATCAGGCCCGCGATCACGACCGAACCAATGATAATGCCCCTGCCACCCGGTTGACGGCCAGTCCTCCAAAACAGGGGTCATGTTCCGTGTTACAGGAACGACCTGAAAACTCGGAGTCTCAGCGTTTTGTTCACTCAGCACTTCCGACTGGATGGCAGCGCCTCTTGGCAGGCTACAACCGGCCACGACCATGAGAACAGAAAAAGCAGCAATTACTGATGAAAGGCGCCGGTTGTCCGACATATGTTGATCCCCCGTTTTTCCCTTCCCTAGCCCGGTCAAAGTGGAAGAGACAATTGAAAACTCGCTACAGGCTTGGCACAGGCCCATGCATTTCACATCAAGCAGGAAAATTGCCCCGAAACCAAGTTCAAACAACGCCATTTTCGCAAGCTCGTTCATCCTTAGCGCGAATCGTGCACTTATGCCTTTAGGGGGAATGCGGCCTTTTTTCGCTTATTTCAAACGATTTTCCCAAATATGGACGAATTAGCTTGTTTACCCGTTAACCAAAAAGATACACTTTTACGTGTACCGTAACGACCGTGAGTATCGAGTAAAAGTAGCGGTTAGGTGCCTTTAGTCGCGCCCTGACCACGTGGGTCAGGGTCACTTGGAGGAAGCTGATGCTATACAATCTCGCGGTCAATCTTACGCGGTTCCAGAAACGCGCGATCATCCTCTCGATCGATGTCTTTTTGATCGCGCTTTCTTACGGCCTTGCACGGCTCATCATCCTCGGGCCCGTCGCCACCCTATCCCTTGCGCCAGAGGTGATGTTGACACTCGCGGCCCTGACCGGGGTCGGCGCCCTCTTGACTGCCTTGCAAGGGCTGCACCGGATCAAGCTCAACGCTTACGAAATTCAAGGCATGCTCGAAACCGGAAGTGTCGCCCTCGGGCTCATTCTTGCCGCTGTATTCGCGGGGATTGTTTTCGACAGCCTGCACGCTCCAATACAGGTCGCTGTGGTCACAGGAATGTTCTTTGCGATCCTGTCGGTGTCCACCCGGCTTACGATGCGCGCGGGATTGCGCGAGATTTATCGCCGGGGTCACCCGCGCGTCGCAATCGTCATCTACGGGGCCGGTCAAACGGGACGACAACTCGCGGCTGCGCTTGCAACCGATCCAAGTGTTAAACCCGTGGCCTTTGTGGATGATGATCGTCGGCTGCAAAGTCTGACAATCGGTGGGCTTCGTGTACATCCCCCCTCTGACATCGATGACTTGATCGCCCGGCACCACGTCCGCCGTATCGTGCTTGCGATTCCAAGTGCCCGGCCTGTGACCCAACAAGCGATCGCCGGACAATTGCGCACCACAGGGTTCGAGGTGCATGTCCTGCCCTCGTTTGCCGATCTGGTGGCCAATTCCGATCGTGGCCTTGTCGATACCAAGCCGCTCGACATGAACAAGCTGATGGACCGCGACTTGATGGAAGAAGAACTGCCCGGTGTCTCTGAAACCTATCGGGCCCGGCATATCCTTGTGACCGGAGCCGGGGGCTCCATCGGGTCGGAACTCTGCCGACAACTTCTTTCCTGTCGCCCCAAGCAAATTACGCTCATGGATCATGGTGAGCTGGCCCTCTTCGAAATTGAACGCGAGTTGCGGGATATCGCCCCGGATATCCCGATAAAAGCTGTCCTCGGGTCAGTCTGCGACGCGGCCCTTGTGGCCGAGGTTCTACAGAACAACTCCATTGACATCGTCCTGCACGCCGCCGCCTACAAGCATGTGCACATGGTCGAAGAAAACGCCCTTGAGGGGATGCGCAACAATGTTCTGGGCACCAAGGTCATTGCCGAAGCGGCCCGTCAAGCCGGGGTCGAGCGTTTCATTCTGGTCTCCTCCGACAAGGCCGTGCGCCCCTCCTCCGTCATGGGGGCCTCGAAACGCCTTGCCGAACTCGTGGTGCAGGATTTGGCCACGCGCTCGACCAAGACCCGCTTTTCCATGGTCCGCTTTGGCAATGTGCTTGGCTCGTCAGGGTCGGTCATACCGCTCTTCACCCGTCAAATCCGGCACGGCGGCCCGGTGACCCTTACCCATTCCGATGTCACCCGCTATTTCATGACCATCCCCGAAGCCGTGCGTCTCGTTCTTCTTGCGGGCTCCTTTGCACGGGGGGGGTGATGTCTTCGTTCTCGACATGGGCAAACCCGTGCCCATCCGTGATTTGGCCCGCCGCTTGATCGAACAAGCGGGGCTCAAGGTGCGCGATTCAAAGACCCCCGATGGCGATATCGAGATCGAGATCACCGGATTGCGCCCCGGTGAAAAGCTCCACGAAGAATTGTTGATCGGGTCCGACATGTTGACGACCCCGCATTCCAAGATTCTGCGCGCACAGGAAAGCCACCTCTCCGAGATCGAGACCGCAAAGGCGCTGCAATCCCTGCGCCATGCTATCGAAACTCGCAATCATGAGGTCCTCGAAACAACGCTCACGCAATGGATCGAGCGGGCAGAAGGGCCTCAAACCGTCAGCGTCAACCAATAAAGCGTTGCACCTTCAACCCGTGCTATCAGGCAAAGGCAACACGCATCAGCTCAGCCCGGGTAAAGGCCGCCGAACTTTTCCTTGAGATAAGCCATCAGGGGCCCGGCCGTCGGCCTCTCTCCACAGGCCCTCTCGATCACCTCACGCGGTTCATACAGCCCGCCATGACGTTGTACCTTGTCACGCAGCCAGATGGTCGCCGGGCTTGGGTCGCCCTGCGCCAAATGCTCATCCAGATCGGGCAAATCGGCCCGCAAAGACGCATGAAGGCACCCGGCATAGACATTGCCAAGACTGTAGGTCGGGAAATAGCCAAACAGGCCCACTGACCAATGCACATCCTGCAAGACCCCGTTCGAGGCCCGGTCGACCTCATACCCGAAATCGGCCTTGAACCGATCATTCCACGCAGCCTCCAGATCACGCACCTGCAAATCCCCGGCAATCAAGGCGCGCTCCAACTCGAAGCGTAGCATGATGTGAAGGTTATACTGCACCTCATCGGCTTCGGTGCGGATATAGCCGCGATGCAGGCGGTTTACCGTGGCATAAAAGGCCTCGGCATCCGGAACGCCGATGTCGCCGAACTCATCGCACATCCGCCCATAAAGAAACTCGCAAAACGCCCGGCTACGGCCAAGCTGGTTCTCGTAAATCCGGCTCTGGCTTTCATGAACCCCCATCGACACACCCTGCCCCACGGGCGTCATGTGATAGGCCGGATCGATACCCTGCTCGTAACAGGCATGGCCGACCTCATGAATCGTCGAATACAGGCAATTGAACGGGTCATTTTCGCTCACCCGCGTCGTAATCCGCACATCATCCCCTGACCCCGAGCTGAAAGGATGCACCGCCATATCGATGCGTCCCCGGTTCAAATCATATCCGAACCGTTCGGCCAGTTCCCGCGCCAAGGCCACCTGCACCTCCGGGGCAAAACGCCCGGAAACCGGGGCGCGCTCGGCCCCCTCCAAAGCGGCCAGGCGCAACTCAACCAAACCCGGGCGCATGTCGTCGAATATTCCCGCCAGATCGGCCGCCCGTGCCCCGGGTTCGTAATCATCGACCAAGGCGTCATAGACATCGCCGCCATCGGCCAGGGCCGCGCCTTCCTCACGTTTGAGCCTCACCACCTCTTCCAAGGTCGGTGCGAAGGCCGCGAAATCATCATCGGCCCGCGCCGCCGCCCATTGCGATTGCGATCGGCTGGTCAGAGATGCCAATTCCCGGGTCAGGTCCGCAGGCACCCGGGTCAGCCGCGCATAACGATGCGCAATCAGCCGAAGCTGTGCCGCCCCCGCCGCGTCCGGCGCGCGGGCATCCTCCAGCCATTCACCGACCTGAGGATCGGTTTTACGGGCGTGCAACATCGCTTGCATGGCGCCCATTTCTTCGGCGCGCTGCTCCACCGCGCCGCGCGGCATCATCGTTTCCTGATCCCACGAAAGGCGCCCCGCCACCCGGTCGAGGGCTTGGGTTTCGCGCTCATGCGCCATCAAAGCGTCAAAGGCTGTCACGTTTTTACCCTCTTACCGATTGCGCGCGCGGATATTGCGCAAGGAACCGCGCTCGCAGGATCAGGACCCATAGAACGACCGCCATGATCTGATGGACAATCGCCACTTGCCACGCGGCGACATAACGCACCGTCACGATGCCCAGAACCACCTGCGCAGACAGCGCGATGAACGCCGCCGAGAACGCCGCCCGCGTTGCCGCATGGGCGCTGCGCCGGCCCTTGAGCCACACCATGACCCCGAATGCCAACAGTAGATACCCGGTCATCCGATGGATGAACTGAACCAGTCCGGGATTCTCGAAGAAGTTTCGCAAACCCAACTCGGGTATCCAGAAATCAGGCGGCAAAAAGCCCCCGGCCATCAGCGGCCAATCGGTATAGCTCCGCCCGGCATCGATCCCGGCCACAAGCGCGCCGATCAGGATTTGCAGAAAGGCAAAATGCAGCCACCCGGTGCCAAGCCCGAACAGCTTGGCTTCCCGCGCGCGCCGCGCCTGCATCAACTCGCGCTCCTCACGGCCCAGCAACATGGCATACCATGCAATGAAGCCAAGGATGACAAAGGCCAGCCCAAGGTGCGTGGCCAACCGATAGCTCGCCACATCCAACATCTCACCTTCCAGACCCGAGGATACCATCCACCAGCCAATCGCGCCCTGCGCGCCCCCAAGCACGCCCAAAAGGAACAACCGCTTGGTCCAGCCCGGCGGAATTTTAAGCGTCACCAAGAAGCCAAAGAAGCCGACGGCCCAGACCAGGCCGATCACCCGGCCCAACTGCCGATGGCCCCATTCCCACCAATAGATGAACTGGAACTCCGACAGGCTCATGCCCTTGTTCTGCAACTGGTATTCGGGAATGGAGCGGTACTTGTCGAACTCCTCGGCCCAAGCCTCTGCACCCATCGGCGGCAAGGCCCCGGCCACGGGTTTCCATTCGGTAATGCTTAGCCCGCTATCTGTCAGCCGCGTCAAACCACCCACGGCGATCATCACCACCACCAAGGCAAAAAGCATCATTAACCATATGCGGATCGCGCCCCGCGCGCCCCGGCGGCCCGAGTCGATCATCCCCCCCTTGGGGACCCCACGCTTGACCTCGCCCTCGCCAACCTCTTCGAAAATGCTGCGCTTGCCTGACATGTTCGCCCTCTATCTGCTGCGCCGAAACAGTAGTGCGCCCCGCACGCCCCTTCAAGCGACCTCAGTCGCCGCGCTCTTTCCAACGGACCATCTGCCGCAGGACACCGTGCAACATCTGCACATCGGCGCGCGTCAAGGGCATCCGTGACCACATGTTGCGCAGGTTGATCTTCATGCCCTCGGCCTTGTGCTCAGGGAAGAAAAAACCCGCCTCGCCCAAACGCGCCTCGTAATGATCCGACAGTTTTTCGATCTCGATCTGCTCGGCCCAATCGGCCTTGGCCATATCCACCCGGCGTGCCTCGATATTGCCCTGTGCACGCCGCCATTCATAGGCCGTCAACAGAACGCATTGCGCAAGATTGAGACTGGCGAATTCCGGGTTCACCGGCACGTTGATGATGGCGTTGGCCTTTGCCACATCGTCGTTCTCCAATCCCGCCCGCTCGGGCCCGAACATGACGGCCACTTTCTGACCCTGCGCGATCCTCTCGGCAGCCTCTGCCATCGCGCCCTCGGGGCTATAAACCGGCTTGGTCAGCCCCCGCGCCCGCGCCGTCGTGGCAAAGACGAAATGACAATCGCCCACCGCCTCGGCCACATCCGTGCGAATTTGCGCCTCATCCAGAAGCCGCCCCGCACCACTGGCCATGGCCACCGCCTTCTGGTTTGGCCAGCCATCGCGCGGCGCCACCACCCGCATCCGGTCCAAACCGAAATTCCACATCGCCCGCGCGGCGGCGCCGATGTTCTCGCCCATCTGCGGGCGCACAAGCACGAAAGCGGGTTGCGGGGTCTCTGAGGGCATCACGGGTCTCCAATTTCTGCCGCCTCATACGCAACCGGCCCGAAACTGAAAAGCCCCACCCCCTTCATCTTTCGCAAAATACTCCCGCCGGAGGCCCGAATAACCCAAAAGCGCGCCGCAAGCTTTGCACGCTCTCCACCGACGCAAGACCGACACAATACCGACGTTTGACAGACTGGCTTATTCCGCCCTGAGAACCGCGGAAACGGGGGCAAGCGCAACACGGCTCGCCCGGTCCTGTAGCCCCCATAGAAGCAGCGCGCTCACCGTCTCGGCCCGCATCCGGCCCAGCATGATGACGCCACCCTCCTCCTGTCCGGCCTTGAACGCCGCCTGATCCAGAAACCGGCGAATAACCGTGGCCTCCTGCCCCTTGGCATCGAAATCGCGGAAGACGGTCGCCGCCTTAACCCCCTCACGCGAAAGAAGTTTTTGCGCCGTGTTCAGGCCCTTGGGGTGCATGACGATGCCATGCCCGCTGTCCAGCAAAATAGGCGCCAATTGCTCGGCCGCCTCGCGGCTGCTTTGCAAGCCGCTCTCGGTGCCCTCAAGTATGGCCACCGCCTCGGGCACTGCCTCCAGATAGGCCTGCATCGCCACTTCCGTGTCCGCCGCAGCGGCTCCCTCCGGCAAATCCGCCATCGCCAGCACCTCGAATCCCGCCGCGCGATACTTCGCCGCCGCCGCCTTCGCGCCCGGCCAATCGGCGTCAACCGCGAAGCTCAGGGGGTAGGGAAAACTCGACAGCGCATCGAATCCGATGGGGCTGGAGCCATCGTCGATAAGGACAATCGACATAAGCGGCTTGCCCTCCGGGTTTTCGAATTCTGCGGCGAATTGCTCAAGCGGGGGCAGATCTTGTGCCGCAGGTGCCATCTCGTCCGGGGCGTCTTCTTCGGGGGCATCCTGCCCCACCGCGGGAAGGCGGTTGGTGGTCACCCCTTCCGCCATGTCCCCGATGGTGCCTTCAGAGGTGCCGTCTTCCGCCTCGGCGCCATCTTCCGAAAGGTCACCCTCCTCTTGCATGGGGTCTTCCGCGGTATCCTCAGTTGCCGCTCCCTCGTCCTTGGACGGAAAGGCCGAGCCTTCGGCCTCGGGCTGTTGCGGCTGCGCCGGGTCGGTCGAGATCGACAAATCCTCTTCTCCCGCCGGGGCCTCGGGCGCCATGGACTGCGGGCTGGGCAAGACGGGACTATCGCTGTCGACGGCGACCCCCGAACTGTCATCACCCGCTTCGGGTGCGGGCAAGGTCCCTTCCGCTGCACCGGCCTCTGGCTGTGCCGCCGGGCTTGTATCCGCCCCTTCAAGCGATGACAGGTCATCGGGCTCCGGCGCACTCACCTTCGGGGCCTCTCCGGCCTCGGGCGTCTTCTCGACCTCGGGCAACTCTGCTTCACGGTCCTCGCGCGACGGGTCGAATTCCGACCCCGCTGGCACATCCAGTGCCGTCGCCTCCGGCGGGGCCGCCCCCGGCACCTCGCTCATTAGCGACGCCGCACCAAGTATCGCACCGGACACCACGCCCCCGACGATAAATCCCGAGAAAATCCCACGTGCCACTGCTTTGCCCCCTGATTTGCCCGTTTTCTAACCTATGCGCCCCTTGACGCTTCCGCGCAAGACTGAACAAGTATACCGCGACCGGGGGCCGGGCCTCCACCCCCCATTCTGCACGGAGTTCGGGCAAGATGCTGCTGCTAATCGATAACTACGACAGTTTCACATATAACCTCGTCCATTACGTGGGCGAACTGGGGGCCGATGTGGTGGTCCGCCGCAACGACGCCCTCGATGTGCAGGAGGCCATGGCGATGAACCCCGCCGGTATCCTGCTCAGTCCCGGGCCCTGCGACCCCGATCAGGCGGGCATCTGCCTTGCCCTGACCGAGGCCGCGGCAGAAACCAAAACCCCGCTCTTGGGGGTTTGCCTCGGGCATCAAACCATCGGGCAGGCCTTCGGCGGCAAGGTGGTGCGCCATTCCGAGATCGTGCATGGCAAGATGGGTCAGGTCCGCCACACCGGCAAAGGCGTCTTTGCCGGACTGCCCTCGCCTTTCGACGCCACGCGCTATCACTCTCTGGTGGTCGAACGCGAAAGCTGCCCCGAGGTGCTTGAGATCACCGCCGAGCTTGAAGATGGCACCATCATGGGCCTCAAACACCGCGAGTTGCCCATCGAAGGGGTGCAGTTCCATCCCGAATCCATCGCCTCCGAACACGGCCACGCCCTGTTGCAAAACTTCCTCAACACCATGAAGGTGCCCGCATGAGTGACGCGCTCAAACCCCTGATCGGCACCGCCGCCGAACGCCCGCTCACCCGCGCCGAGGCCGAAACCGCCTTCGCCGCGCTGTTCGAGGGCGAGGCGACCCCGGCCCAGATGGGCGGCTTCCTCATGGCGCTGCGGACACGCGGCGAAACCGTGGATGAATATGCCGCCGCCGCCGCTGTCATGCGATCCAAGTGCAACAAGGTGCGCGCGCCCGAAGGCGCGATCGACATCGTCGGCACCGGTGGCGATGGCAAGGGCACGCTGAATATCTCGACAGCCACGGCCTTCGTCGTGGCGGGCGCGGGTGTGCCCGTGGCCAAGCATGGCAACCGCAACCTCAGCTCCAAATCCGGGGCCGCGGATGCGCTGACGCAAATGGGCGTCAACGTCATGGTCGGGGCCGGTGTGGTGGAACGCGCGCTGGAACAGGCCGGAATCGCCTTCATGATGGCCCCCATGCACCATCCGGCCATGGCCCATGTCGGGCCGGTCCGCGCCGAACTGGGCACCCGGACGATCTTCAATATTCTGGGGCCGCTCACCAACCCGGCAGGGGTCAAGCGCCAATTGACCGGGGCCTTTTCCCGCGATCTCATCTACCCCATGGCCGAAACCTTGGGGCAGTTGGGGGCTGAAAAGGCATGGCTCGTGCATGGCTCGGACGGTACCGACGAAATGACCATCACCGGCACCACTTGGGTCGCTCAACTGGGTGAAAACGGCGATGTCACCGACGCCGAAATGCACCCCGAGGATTTCGGCCTGCCCGTCCACCCTTTCGAGTCGATCATCGGCGGCACGCCCGAAGAGAATGGCAAAGCCTTCCGCGCCCTGCTGGAAGGTGCGCCCGGGGCCTATCGCGACGCGGTTCTGCTCAACGCCGCTGCCGCCCTCGTGGTGGCCGGTCAGACATCCGACCTCAAAGAGGGCGTCGCCCGCGCATCCGAAAGCATCGACAGCGGCGCCGCGCTGTCCAGCATCCAAACGCTCGCCCGCATCACGACGGAGGCCGCATGACCACTCCCACCATCCTTGAGAAAATCAAAGCCTATAAACTGGAAGAGATCGAGGCCGCCAAGGCCGAACGCCCCCTCGATGTGATCGAGGCCGAGGCAAGAGAGGCCGACCACGTCCGCCCCTTTGCCGACGCGCTTCTGCAAGCCTCCAAACAGGGCTACGGCCTGATTGCCGAAATCAAGAAGGCCAGCCCCTCCAAGGGGCTCATCCGCGAAGATTTCGAGCCCGCTGACCTGGCCCGCGCCTATGCCGAGGGCGGGGCCACCTGCCTGTCGGTTCTGACCGACACGCCCAGCTTCCAAGGCGCACCTGAATTCCTACAACAGGCCCGCGCCGCCTGTGACCTGCCGGTGCTGCGCAAGGATTTCATGTATGACCCCTATCAGGTGGCCGAGGCCCGGGCCTGGGGGGCCGACTGCATCCTGATCATCATGGCCAGCGTCAGCGATGCACAGGCCGCCGAACTGGAAGACGCCGCCGAAAGCTGGGGCATGGATGCCCTGATCGAGGTGCACAACCGCGAAGAACTGGACCGCGCCAGTGCACTCAAATCCCGCATGATCGGCATTAACAACCGCAATCTCAACACCTTCGAAACCACCCTCGACACCACCCGGCAACTGGCCAAACGGGTGCCACCCGACCGGATGATCGTCTGCGAAAGCGGGCTGAACACGCCAGAGGATCTGTCCGAGATGGCGCGCTACGGCGCGCGGTCGTTCCTGATCGGTGAATCCCTCATGCGCGCCGAGGACGTGGCCTTGGCCACCCGCACCCTTCTGGCCAACCCGCTGACCGCCGGGGGCATGTGACATGTCCGACCTCACGCATTTCGATGGCAAGGGCGATGCCCATATGGTCGATGTGTCCGACAAGGACGTGACCGCTCGGGTGGCCGTGGCCGAGGGCCATATCCGCATGGCCCGCGACACCTATGACATCATCGCCGAAGGCCGCGCCAAGAAGGGCGATGTCCTCTCGGTGGCCCGGCTTGCGGGTATCATGGGGGCCAAGAAAACCCCCGATCTCATTCCGCTTTGCCACCCCCTGCCCGTCACCAAGGTCACCGTGGAGCTCACCCTCGATCCCGACCTGCCCGGCGTGCGGGTGGAAGGCACCGTGAAAACCACCGGCCAAACCGGGGTCGAAATGGAAGCCCTCACCGCCGTCAGCACCGCCTGCCTCACGGTCTATGACATGGCCAAGGCCGTGGACAAGGCCATGAAAATCGGCGGCATCCGCGTGCTTCTGAAAGACGGCGGCAAATCCGGCCGCTACGAGGCGACATGAGCATCAAAGGCCGCTCGCTTCAATTGTTCTTTATCGACGGCCGCCCCGACGGGATGCTGACCGCCGAGGTCTTTAATTGGACGGGCCATGTCCTGCGTGCTCCCCGGACCCAGTTGAAAGACGCCCTAACGCGTGAGCAAGCCGCATTCACCGGGGTTTATGTCCTCCTCGGAGAACGAGATGGCAATGCACTGGCTTATATCGGCGAAGCCGAGGACCTTGGCGAACGGATGCGAGACCACGCCAAAAAGAAAGACTGGTGGGAAACCGCCGTGCTGATCACCTCTGCCGCTAACAACCTTCACAAGGCGCATGTCAAATATCTAGAGTCTCGCCTTGTCGAAATCGCGGATGGCGTCAAAGCCACAGCTTTGGACAATGGAAACATCCCCCCTAGAAGCAGCCTTTCCGAGGCGGACCAGGCCAATATGGAATCCTTTCTGGATACGCTTCGCATGGTCCTGCCTGCAATCCGTGTCGATATCTTCATGGATAAATCCCGCCCGACTTCAGAGCCAGCGAAAGCCAATGATGCGTCGCTCCTTGTCTTCGAACTGTCTACGCCTCGCATCGGGATCAAAGCGACCGCTGTTCTGAAAGATGGTGAGTGGATTGTCCAAGCCGGATCATTGGCCCGGAACGAATGGGTGGGAGACCGCGCACACAAAACGAACTACCACACTCTCTTTGACGAGCTTTGCGAAAATGGCGTCTTGGAAGTGCACGGCAAACATAGGCTGTTCACGCGCGACTACGCTTTTTCCAGCCCAAGTGCCGCAGGCGCGGTGGTGAATGGGCGTTCGAGAAACGGCCGAACCGCATGGAAACTACACAATGACAGGCGGACCTATGCTGAGTGGGAAGAAGATCAGCTAGCAAAGGTAACCGAAGAATGATCACCGTCATCGAGGCCCTCGACCACCTCTTTTCCCTCGTCGCGCCCCTGCCCACCGAACAGGTCGGGCTGGCCGAGGCCGCGGGGCGCTGCATGGTGGCCCCGGCCAAGGCCAACCGCGATCAGCCGCCCTTTTCGGCCTCTGCGATGGATGGCTATGCGGTGCGCGGTGAGGATGCACAGCCCGGCAAAACCCTCACCGTGATTGGCGAGGCGGCGGCGGGTCATGCCCTTGATGGCACCGTCGAAACCGGCCAAGCCGCCCGTATCTTCACCGGCGCGCCCCTGCCCCAAGGCGCCGACCGCGTGGTGATCCAAGAGGATGTCAGCCGCAACGGCGATCAGATCACCATCGCCGACACGCTCGAAGACAATCCCTTCGTCCGCCCCATGGGCGCCGATTTCAAATCCGGCCAAGAGGTCAGCGCGCCGCGTCTCCTGCGCGCCACTGATATCGCCCTTCTGGCGGCGATGAACATTCCGGAGATCACGGTCACCCGCAAACCGCAGGTGGCACTGATTTCCACCGGAGACGAGCTTGTCATGCCCGGCGACACCCCCGGCCCCGACCAGATCATCGTGTCCAACACCTATGGCCTCAAGGCCATGCTGGATGGCATCGGGGCCCATGCCCGCATCCTGCCCATCGCCCGCGACAACCGCGCCTCGCTCGAGGCCTGTTTCGATCTGGCGCAAGGCGCCGATCTGGTGGTCACCATCGGCGGCGCCTCGGTGGGCGATCATGACCTTGTTGGCGACGTCGCCGCCAGCCTCGGGATGGAACGCAGCTTCTACAAGGTGGCCATGCGCCCGGGCAAACCCCTCATGGCGGGCCGGATGAACGGGGCCGCCATGGTCGGCCTGCCCGGAAATCCCGTGTCGGCCATGGTCTGCGGTCATGTCTTCCTGGCCCCGATGATCCGCGCCATGCTGGGACTGGGCAAAACCCTGCCCCCCCGCTACGAGGCCCGGCTGGCCCATGACCTCGACGCCAGCGGGCCGCGCGAACACTACATGCGCGCCGAGGTCCACGACGGGCAAATCACCCCCGAACCTCGCCAGGACAGCGCGCTTCTTTCCGTGCTGGCCAATGCCAACGCCCTGATGATCCGCCCTGCGGGCGATCCGCCCCGAAAGGCGGGTGAGGTCATCCAATACCTGCCGTTGTAAAGGGGGGGGGCTCTGCCCCCAACGTTGAAAATCTTGGATTTTCAACGCCTCCCCCGGGATATTTTAGAAAAGAAGAAAACATGGGCGTGATCCATCATGGGCAGACCGGTTGACACAAAACGTGAACATGCGTAGAACAAAAAGAAATGCATGTTCTCGGAGGGAGTGTATCATGCTCACCAAGAAACAACTGGACCTGCTGGAATTCATCCATGCCCGCGTGCAGCGTGACGGCGTCCCGCCCAGCTTTGACGAAATGAAAGAGGCGCTCGACCTGCGGTCAAAATCCGGCATCCACCGCCTGATCACCGCGCTGGAAGAACGCGGCTTTATCCGGCGGCTGGCGCATCGGGCCCGCGCGCTGGAAATCATCAAGCTGCCCGAAAGCATGGGCGGCGAGGCGAGCCACGGCTTTACCCCCCGGGTGATCGAGGGCGAAAAGCCCGACGCGGGCCAACCTGCCAATGCCCTTCCCGTCGAAGTGGCGGGCGCCATGGAACTGCCCGTCATGGGCCGCATCGCCGCCGGTGTGCCCATCGAGGCCATCGCGCAGGTCAGCCATAACGTGGCGGTCCCGCACTCCATGCTGGGCGGTCAGGGCGATCATTACGCGCTCGAGGTCAAGGGCGACTCGATGATCGAGGCGGGCATCAACGATGGCGACATCGTGGTGATCCGCGAAACCAAGACCGCCGATAATGGCGACATCGTCGTGGCCTTGGTCGAAGATCACGAGGCGACGCTCAAGAAATTCTTCCGCAAGGGCAATGCCATCGCGCTGGAGGCGGCCAACCCGGCCTATGAAACCCGCGTGCTGCCCGAGGAAAAGGTCAAGGTGCAGGGGCGCCTCGTGGGGCTTATCCGCACCTATTGATCATTCCAAAGGCGCGCGCCCGTCAATTGGCGCGCGCTGACCTCTCGCACCCCGGTGTTCTCCAGATAAAGCGCAAGCGCGCCACTCTTGCGTAGGGTGCCGGGATGTATCACGCGGCATGGCAGGTTGTCGAAGGGACTGTCGGCATCCGGCACAGTATTCATCACCACCCACTCTCCCGCGCGGCATCCGCCAAATCCGGCCGCGCCGCGTTTCCCCCTGACCGCGATGATCGGCACCGGCGTTTGCCCGTCCTGCCAAAGCGTCGCCGCCGCCGCCTGCTCAAGGGCAACACCGTCGTTCTCCAGCCAGTTCATGGCGACAAAACCCGAGCCGCGCGCCCGGTTCAAGGCGCGGCCTTTTTCCGTCATGACGCCGATCAGGCTTCCATTGTCCGCGATCAGGACATCGGGCCGCTCCGCATTCATCCAAAGCATCAGGCTCAGGGCGACAGGCACAAGCCCGGTCCAGCGCAGACGCCCCTGCCACAATACGATGATAAACACGCCGAGCGCCAATAACGGTAGCACACTCGACATTGGGCTCACCACCGTGCCGCGCGCGCCCTCAAGGTTCGACACCCAATGCGCCACGCCCAAGATCCACTCCAATCCCAACCCCATGACCCAAAGCGCCAGTGCCTCCAATCCAAGCGGCATCAGGCAAGCCGCCAATACCGCGGCGGGCATCACCAGCACGCCCATCAAGGGCACGCTCAACAAGTTGGCGATCAGCCCATAATGCGCAAACTGGTTGAAATGCGCCGCCGCCACCGGGGCCGTGGCCACCCCGGCCACCACCGAAGACACCACCACGGCGACAACGGGCCGCAACCACCTTGGTCCCAAGGGCACCTCTGCATCGCGCAGCCAGCCAAATACTGCCACCAAGGCGGTCGTTGCGGCAAATGACATCTGGAAGCCCGGCCCCAATAGCGCCTCGGGTCGCAGTACCAGAACGATCAGAGCCGCCACCGCCACGGCCCGCAGCGACAGCACCCGCCGATCCGCCATCACCGCGACCAAGGCGACCGCGGCCATGACAAAGGCCCGCTCCGTCGCGACGCTGCCCCCCGACAGGCCCAGGTAAACCGCCGCAGCGGCCAAGGCCCCGAGCGCAGACAGTTTCTTGGCAGGCACCCGCAGGCCCACGGCAGGAACCAAGGCAAAAGCCACCCTCAACGCGGCAAAGACGAACCCGGCCAGAAGACCCATGTGCAACCCGGAAATCGCCAGCAAATGCGCAAGGTTCGATACCCTCAGCGCGCGCAAGGTGTCCTGCCCCATGCCTGACCGATCGCCGGTCATGATCGCGGCGGCAAAGGCCCCTGCATCCCCGGGCAGGCCCGCCTGCACCCGCGCCGATAACGCCATGCGCATCTTGAACCACCACAGGCCCGCCCCCGGTGGCTCCAACGTCAAGACCGGCGTGCGCGTATAGCCCACGGCGCCCAGCCCCTGAAACCACGCATGGCGTTGGAAATCGAAACCACCCGGCTCCACCGGCCCTCCGGGCGGTGACAGGTGCCCGGTCAGGATCACCACCATTCCCGGCGCGGGCGTGATGAACCCCTGTTGGCCATGCAGGGATACCCGCACCCGTGCAGGCGTCCGATCCGGCGCCACATCGGCCAGAACCACCCGGTCCAGCGTCAGGCGCAAAGCGTCCGAGGCCGAGCGGTCCATATCCACGATCCGGCCCTCGATGGGCCCATAGTACCGCCAGCCCAGCACCGGATCCGCCACCTGATGCGCGCGTAGCCCCGCAAGGCATACCCCCAACGCCACCAGAACCACGGCCCAAGCCAGAGGCGCCCAGACCCCGAGCCACCGGATCAAGAACAGGCCGAACAGGATGACACAGGCCAGCGCCACGTAATGGGTCTGCACCGGCTCCCACCCGATCAAGAAATATATCCCCACGCCCGCCCCAAGGCATACCGGCGCCCAAGGAAACAGGTGCCCGCGCTGCGCCAACCACGCGTCAACCAAGGCGGACCAAGGGGCCAGACGGCGGGCCAAGTCTTGTCTCCCTTCCGGTGCGGCATTAGACAGGCCCCAACTTATGCCTCACATGATTACCGAAAGGTTAACCCTGACCATGACCACACAAGTCGTGACCCGTTTCGCCCCCTCGCCCACCGGCTTTCTGCATATCGGGGGGGCGCGCACGGCGCTCTTCAACTGGCTTTATGCCCGGGGCCGCGGTGGCAAGTTTCTCCTGCGGATCGAGGACACCGATCGCGCCCGCTCCACGCCCGAGGCGACACAGGCGATCCTTGATGGCATGGCGTGGCTCGGCCTCGACCACGACGGTGAGGTGATAAGCCAGTACGAACGCGGCGACCGCCACCGCGAGGTCGCCTTGCAAATGCTCGCCTCCGGCACCGCCTATAAATGCTTCTCCACGCAAGAAGAAATTCAAGCCTTCCGCGACACCGCCCGCTCGGAGGGTCGCTCGACCCTCTTCCAGAGCCCCTGGCGCGATGCTGACCCCGCCACACACCCCGATGCGCCCTACGTGATCCGCCTCAAGGCCCCGCGTGATGGCAGCACCGTGATCCACGACGAGGTGCAGGGCGATGTCACCATCCGTAACGATCAGCTTGACGATATGGTCCTCCTGCGCAGCGATGGCAGCCCGGTCTACATGCTCGCCGTGGCGGTGGACGATCACGACATGGGCGTCACCCACGTGATCCGCGGCGACGATCACCTCAACAACGCCGCCCGCCAGATGCTGGTCTATCAGGCCATGGGATGGCCGCTGCCCATCTACGCGCATATCCCGCTGATCCATGGCCCCGACGGCAAGAAGCTCAGCAAACGCCACGGGGCGCTTGGCGTCGATGAATACCAGAAGATGGGTTACCCGGCGGCAGGGATGCGCAACTACCTTGCGCGCCTCGGCTGGAGCCATGGCGACGACGAGTTTTTCACCGACGCGCAGGCGCGCGAATGGTTCTCTCTTGACGGAATCGGCAAATCCCCCGCACGCTTCGACTTCAAGAAACTCGAAAATCTCTGTGGTCAGCATATCGCGGCCACTGACGATGCTGCATTGCTGCATGAATTGCAGGGCTTTCTGGCCAGCACCGGCCATGCCCCGCTGTCCGACGAAAAAAACACCCTCATGCAAAAGGGGATGTACTGCCTCAAGGAGCGCGCAAAGACCTTCCCGGAACTACTTGAAAAAGCAGAGTTTATCCTCACTGACCGCCCGATTGAACCGGATGAGAAGGCAGCGAAGAACCTTGATGATGTATCCCGTGGTATACTGGGAGAATTGACGCCGCAGTTGCAAAATGCTAGGTGGACCCGCGACGATCTCGAGGCCTGCGCCATGACATTCGCGGAGACCCACGAGATGAAGTTCGGCAAGCTGGCCGGCCCCTTGCGGGCCGCTCTGGCAGGCCGCAGCGCGACACCGAGTGTGTTCGACATGATGCTCGTGCTCGGGCAGGAAGAAACGATTGCCCGGCTCACCGATGCCGCCTGCGAGAGTGGTTAACCTTCTCGAAAGGCTGATAGTTTAACCAGCCCCCGACGCGCCACGGCGTGGGCTTGATTGAGGGAGGATCCCAATGGCCGATAGCACCAAAACCGCCAAACTGACGATTGACGGCAAGGACTACGAGCTGCCCATTCACTCGCCAACGGCGGGCCCCGACGTGATCGACATCCGCAAGCTTTACGCGCAGGCGGGTGTCTTTACCTACGATCCGGGCTTTACCTCGACCGCAAGCTGCGACAGCACCATCACCTATATCGACGGTGGCAAGGGCGAATTGCTGCATCGCGGCTACCCGATCGACCAGCTGGCCGAGAAATCGCATTACCTCGAAGTGTGCTACCTGCTGCTTTACGGGGAACTCCCCTCGCCCGCGCAGTTGGAAGATTTCGAATCCCGTGTGACCAATCACACCATGCTGCATGAACAGATGATGTATCTGTTCCGTGGCTACCGCCGCGATGCCCACCCCATGGCCATCATGGTCGGCGTGGTCGGCGCGCTGTCGGCGTTCTACCACGACTCCACGGATATCTCCGATCCATGGCAGCGCGAGGTCGCCTCGATCCGCATGATCGCCAAGATGCCGACGATCGCGGCCATGGCCTTCAAATACACCATGGGGCAGCCCTTCGTGTATCCGCGCAACGATCTGGACTATGCCTCGAACTTCCTGCGCATGTGCTTTGCCGTGCCGGCCGAAGATTACGAGGTAAACCCGATCCTGTCGCGCGCGATGGACCGTATCTTTACCCTGCACGCCGACCACGAGCAGAACGCCTCGACCTCCACGGTGCGCTTGGCCTCCTCTTCGGGTGCCAACCCCTTTGCCTGTATCGCGGCGGGTATCGCCTGCCTCTGGGGTCCGGCGCATGGTGGCGCAAACCAGGCTTGCCTTGAGATGTTGCAGGAAATCGGCACGCCCGATCGTATCCCCGAATACATCGCCCGCGCCAAGGACAAGGACGATCCCTTCCGCCTGATGGGCTTTGGTCACCGGGTCTACAAAAACTTCGACCCGCGCGCCAAGGTGATGAAGCAATCCGCCGACGAGGTTCTGGACCTGCTGGGAATCGAGGACAACCCGACCCTGCAAGTTGCCAAGGAACTGGAAAAAGCGGCCCTCGCCGATCCCTATTTCACCGAGAAGAAGCTTTTCCCGAATGTCGATTTCTACTCGGGCATCATCCTCGAGGCGATGGGCTTCCCCACCTCGATGTTCACCCCCATCTTCGCGCTGTCGCGCACCGTGGGCTGGATCTCGCAGTGGAAGGAAATGATCAGCGACCCGCAGTTGAAAATCGGGCGCCCGCGTCAGCTCTATCATGGCGAAACGCTGCGCGATTACGTGGATATCGAGAACCGCTAAGCGTCTCTTATCTTTCGAAAAATCAGGGCCGGTCCGCATCTTGCGGGCCGGCCTTTTCCATTGTCTGGCAGATGTTTCCCTCAAGTTTTAATCAAACCTCACCCAAACACCCCTCTGTATTTTACCCGACCTTTACGTGCCTCGCCGGATCATCGGTGTACTGGGCCAGTGCCCACCCCGATGAAGGATCACAACCATGGCTTTTCTCGCTCTCTTCCTGCTGGTCGGCGCCACCCTCGCCGGGGCCACCGGCCTCGCCGCGCCTGATGACCCCTATACTGACGGCGGGGACGATGCCGACGGTTTTGCCGGAACCACGGGCGACGACAGCGTCGATGGCGGCGGCGGCGATGACCTGCTTGTCGGGCTGGAGGGCGAAGATACCCTGTCGGGGGGCACCGGCGACGATTGGATCATCGGCCTGCAAGATGCAGACCGGCTCACGGGCGATGGTGGCAACGACGTCCTGATCGGCGGGGCTGACAGTGATACGCTCACCGGCGGGCCCGGCGACGACTTCATCGAATCGGCCAACCTCGTGGACGAGGCCACCTTGCGCGACTCGCTTATCGGGATACAGCGGATGTCCGATATTGCCTTTCAATACGACCTCACCCAATCCCCCAATACCGGCGACAGCGTCAATCTGGGCGCGGGTGACGATACCGTGGTGGCCGGTGACGATGACACCCTTACCGGGGGGGACGGGGCGGATGAATTCGCCCTCGGCGACTGGATCAGCGGCGAGGCCCCGGTCCAGATCACCGATTTCGACACCGAGGAAGACGTGCTGTCCTTTGTCTACAACACCGAAGGCCCCGACCCCGAACTGACCGTCGAACGGGACGAAACAACCGGCCTGACGACCCTGCGCGCCGATGGCGAAGCCGTGGCCGTACTGCGCAACACCTCGCCCGATTTCTCGTTGCGCAACGTCGTGATCAGCCGCTACGCCGCATAACGGGCCCGCCGGGGCGCGCTTGGCGCGAATCATCCGCGGTTCTCGGGCTGCCACGGTCAAAGACTGTTTCCGGCTTGGAAATATACAAATATTGAATGCCGGTTTTGTTTTTCGGCACCTCTCCTATCCGTACAAAATTCTCGCATTTGAGAGTTTTAACTGGCTCCCACTCAACCTTTGGTTAAAAAGACAGAGATCGTGTTTATTCGTAAACGACCCACTGTGTTATATCGGGACTGTACATATGCTTGGTTACCTACTTTTGGCCCTTCTTGGCGTCGGCGCGGCCGGAGGGCTGCTTTTCGGGCTCGACGACAACAACGATAACGGCGCCTCCACACCGGACACCCCGGGCGACGGCCCGGATGACAATGAAACCCTCCAAGGCACGGACGGCAGCGACCTGCTGCAAGGCGCCATCGGCGACGACATCCTCGAAGGTGGCAACGGCGATGACCGCCTGATCGGCCTCGGCGGCAACGATCAGGTCAGCGGCGACGCCGGAGAGGATCACGTCTCGGGCGATGACGGCGACGACATTCTCGCCGGCGGTGCAGGCGATGACGGGATTTACGGCGGCAGCGGCGGTGACATCGCCTTGGGCGGGGCCGGAAACGACGATATCTGGGGCGGCAGCAACGCCGACCTTCTCATTGGCGGTGAAGGCGCGGATACGATGAACGGCTCCTCCGGCGACGACGTGCTGATCGGGACGCAAACCGATCTTGCCGATTCCTCGGTCGGTGATTTCACGGCAAGTCTCGACAGCAACGCCGCGACTGATCCTGCACAGGCGTTTCTCACCTCTCTGGGGCTCAGTGGCACAGGCGCCGACGGGGACGCGGGCGACCACATGAACGGCGGCACGGGCGACGATCAAATGCTGCTCGGCAGCGAAGACAGCGCCATTGGCGGCGATGGCGCGGATAGCTTCACCCTCGGCGACTGGATCCAGGACGGTCGCGCCGCCGAGATCACCGATTATGACCCCACAGAAGACCAAATCGCCTTCACCTACGAAGGCGACACCGCACCAGAACTGACCGTGACAGACGACGGGACCGGCAACGCCGTTATCTCGGCGGACGGGCAAATCATCGCAACCGTCAACGGCGCGGCCGACACCATCACCGCCGACGACGTCGCCATGCTCCAGTACACCCAGAACAACGCGACGGGGGACGCCCTTGAAGGCAGCGACACCTCCGACAACCTTGCAGGCACCGAAGGGGCTGACATCATCAACGGCCAAGGCGGCGGTGACCTGATCCAGTCCTATGCCGGAAATGACATCCTGCGCGGCAATGACGGCGACGACGCCATCTCGGCGGGTGAAGGGGATGACCGCGCCTTCGGAAATGAAGGCGACGACGCGATGATCGGTGGAGCCGGCAATGACTTCCTGCGCGGCGGTGCGGATGGCGACGCCATCATTGACGGGACAGGCGCCGACACCATCCATGGCGACACCGGCGATGACGTCATCATTTCAAGTGGCTACCTTGATGAGGCCGCGATGTTCGACGAAGCCATGGGACAGGCCATGACCGCGACAGACATCAATGTCGCGTACCTGGCCACCCTGAATGCCGCAAACCTCGACTTCTCGCAGGATACCGATCAACAAGGTGACATGGTCTTCGGCGGGACGGGTGACGATGCCATTGTCGCAGGCCTGAATGATACCGTGTCCGGCGGGTCGGGCGCGGATACGATCGGGGTCAGCGACGCGCTTGCGGCAGGCGATGGACCTGCCGCCGTCACCGATTTCGAACCGGGCGAAGATACCCTCGTCTATTCGATCGGCGCTCAGGCTCAGGCCCCGCTCATCTCTGTCGCTTACAGCCCGGGCGCCACCGCCACCAGCGGCGATGCGACCGTACTGGCCAATGGCAACCCGGTGATTGTCGTTCAGGGCGTCGGCACCAGTTTCACCGCCTCGGATGTAACGCTCACACAGCGCAGCGCATAAAAAGAACGCGGCCCCGCGGGGCCGCGCCTGCCACTCTCTCAGCGCCCCTCGTATTTCGGGGGGCGTTTTTCGAGGAAGGCCATCACCCCCTCCTTGAAATCCCGGGTCGTCCCGCAGGTGCCTTGCAGCTTGGCTTCCAACTCCAACTGTCCGTCCAACGTGTGGTCCCAAGCGCCGCGCACCGCCTCTTTCAGCCCGCGATAGGCCACCGTCGGCCCCTGCGCCAGTTTCGCGGCCCGGGCGCGCCAATGGGCGTCAAAGGCATCGTCATCCACCGCTTCCCAGATCATGCCCCAGTCATCCGCCTGCCGCGCGCTGATCGGCTCGGCAAAAAGGGCCGCGCCCATGGCCTTGGCTGCCCCCATCTGGCGCGGCAGCCAATAGGTGCCCCCTGCATCCGGGATCAACCCGATCCGCGTGAAGGCTTGCAGGAAATAGGCGCTCTCGGTGGCGATCACCACATCCGCCGCCAGCGCAAGGTTCGCCCCCGCCCCCGCCGCCGGGCCGTTCACCGCACAGATCGTCGGCACCGGGCATTCGAAAATCGCCCGCAGCATCGGCACATACTCGTCGCGCAGCACACGCTCCAGATCGAGGTTCGCGGCATTGCCCCCATCGCTCAGGTCCTGCCCCGAGCAGAAGCTCTTGCCATTGCCGGTCAACACGATCACCCGCGCCAGCTTGTCAAGCGACACGGTCTTGATCGCATCGGTGATCTCGGCCCGCATCTGGGTGTTGAGCGCGTTCATCTTGTCGGGGCGGTTCAGCGTCACAATCGCCGCGCCCTCGTCAATCTCAAGCGTGATGGTCTGGTAGTCTTTCACTGGTCTGATCCCTTGCCTTGGCTTTGCGGGCATTCAAACCGCATATCACGCCCGCTGCAAAGGGAAACGGCGCGTCACTCGTCCATGATTTCGCGCAGCCGCTCGGCCTCAGTTTGCGACAAGACGTCTTTCTCGGCTGTCTCGGGCACCTGCGACCGCCGCCGCAGGTACAGCGCCCCGAGCGCCCCGCCGAATATCAGCATCAAGGGCCCCGCAAGCCACAGCACAAGGTTCGATCCCGTGGCACGCGGATTCAGCAGAACGTATTCGCCGTAGCGATCGACGATGTACTCGACGACCTCCTCGTCGCTATCGCCCGCCACCAAACGCTCACGCACCAAAAGCCTCAGGTCACGCGCCAGGTCGGCATTGGAATCGTCGATGCTCTCGTTGCGGCACACAAGGCAGCGCAAACCGCTGGAAATCTCCCGCGCGCGCTCTTCCAGCTTGGGATCGTCCAGCATCTCGTCGGGTTGCACCGCCAGCGCGGGCAGCGCCAACATCAGGCAGGTGATCAGGCTCAGGGCAAATCGCATCATTCCGCTGGCACCCCGCCGGGCACCGCGCGGCGTGCGCCCGCCGCCACGCGATAGCGCCGGTCACTCAGCGACAGCAACCCACCGATCGCCATCAGGATCGCACCGCCCCAGATCCAGTTCGCCAGCGGCTTGTAATAGGTGCGCATCGCCCAGCCCCCGTTGTTTTGCGGATCACCGATGACAACGTAAACATCCCGCAGGAATCCGTTATCAAGCGCGGCTTCCGTCGTGGGCATCTTGGCCACCGGGTAAACCCGCTTTTCCGGATACATTGTGGAAATTTCCTGACCGTCCTTGGCCAGCGTCACAATCCCTTGGGTCGCGTCGTAGTTCGGCCCCTCAAGGCGCCGCACCTCGTCAAGCGTCAGGGTGAACCCCGCCACCTCGAAACTCTCGCCGACCTGTACCACGCGGATATCCTCGGCCTCCCAGGCCATCATCGCCGCGATCCCGGCAATGGTCACGCCAAGGCCGCCATGGGCCATGGCCTTGCCCCAATCGGCCCGCGGCAAGCGGCGCAACCGCGCGAAACGATTCTCGGCCCGGGCCGTCCGGCTCCACAAATCCACCAAGGCGCCCGAAATCAGCCAGGCCGCCAGAAACAGCCCCACAGGCCCAAGCGCACTGCGCCCGGTCTGCATGGCAAAGGCCAGCGCGCCAATCGCCAGCGACAGGATGAATGCCCCGCGCAGCGGTTTGACCACACGGCGCAGATTCGCCCGTTTCCACGGCAACATCGCCCCCACCGGCAGGATCAGGCCCAAAAGAACCATGAAGGGCGTGAAGGCCATGTTGAAGAACGGCGCCCCGACGCTCAGCTTGCGGTCAAAGGCCATCTCGCTGACCAGCGGCCAGATCGTGCCGACGAACACCACGAAGGCCGAGACCCCCAGCAGGATGTTGTTGATCACCAACACCCCCTCGCGGCTCACCGGGGCAAAAACCCCCTTGGCCTGCATGGCATTGGCTCGCGCGGCAAACATCGTCAGCCCGCCCAGCATGAAAACCGCCAAGATCAGCAACAGGAACATCCCCCGCTCCGGGTCCGTGGCGAAGGCATGGACCGAGGTGATGATCCCCGACCGCGTGATAAAGGCGCCGACCATCGAAAAGCCGAAGGCGATGATGGCCAACAGGATCGTCCAGCTTTTCAGGCTCTCCCGCTTCTCAACCACCACGGCCGAATGCAACAGCGCGGCGGCAATGAGCCACGGCATGAAACTGGCGTTCTCAACCGGGTCCCAGAACCAGAACCCGCCCCAGCCAAGCTCGTAATAAGCCCACCAGCTGCCAAGGCCGATCCCTACGGTCAAAAACATCCACGCCGCCAGCGTATAGGGCCGCACCCACCGGCCCCAGGCCGCATCCACACGCCCCTCGATCAGGGCCGCAATCGCGAAGGAAAAGGTCATCGAAAGGCCGACATACCCCAGGTACAGGAACGGCGGGTGAAAGGCCAAACCGGGGTCCTGCAAAAGCGGGTTCAAATCCTGCCCGTCAAAGGGCGGCACCGACATCCGCAGGAACGGGTTCGAGGTGAACAGGATAAAGGCGAAAAACGCCACCCCGATCATCGCCTGCACACTCAGCACCCGCGCCTTCAACCCCGGCGGCAAGTTTCCCCCGAACCACGCAACCGACGCACCGAACAGCGTCACGATCAACACCCAAAGCAGCATCGACCCCTCGTGGTTCCCCCAAACCCCGGTGATCTTGTAGAGCATCGGCTTGGCGGAATGGCTGTTCAGCACCACCAGACGCAACGAGAAATCCGACACCACGAAGGCATAGGTCAGCGCCGCAAAGCTGACCGCCGTCAGGAAAAATTGCGCCGTCGCGGCGGGCTCGGCCACGGCCATCCAGCCGGGCCAACGCTTCTGCGCCCCCACAAGTGGAACGACCGCCTGAACGGCGGCGACAAGAAAGGCAAGGATGAGGGCGAAGTGACCGAGTTCTGTAATCATGAATCGGAATATAACTTTCACACGCCCCCGGGCAAAGCGCATTCGGCCCTGCCCGGTGATCAATTTGTCGCGGGGTCAGCCGCGCGAATGCCGCCAATCCTCCAGCGCCGGGTTCGCCTCGGGCTTGATCACCGCCAGCGAAAGCGCCGCATCGCGCCCTGCATCCGCCGCCCCGGGGCTGCCCGCCCGCAAGGCCCCAAGCGCACGCAGATTCTCGACCACCACAGGCGCGCGCGCCATCGTCGCGGCGATAGAGCGTTGAAAATCCTGCCCTTTCACCTGATGCCGCGCCCCGAAGTAAAAGCTGACAATCGCCCCCAGAAGCCACCACAGGGGCTCGGGCACAAGGGCAATCCCCTGCATTCGCTCCGCGAACCAGACCGGCTCCACCATGGCCGCGACGAACAATCCCAGCGTGCCAAGCGCCATCGCCGGGCGCGGCACCCGGTTCAGCCCATCCATGAACCGGTCAAACCCGCCCCGCGCGGGCGCGGCGAACTCCGCACCATATTGCGCCACGACCTCGGCCTTGTGGTCGGCCGCCCGCTCGGCCCCGGCCTCGGCATTCTCGCGAAACACCTCCGCGGTATCCTTCACAACGTTCCGGCCTCCGCCGAACACGATGGTAAACAGCCGTTCGATCAGCCCCATGATGCCACCCTCTCGCTGAATTCCGCCTCTGACAGGTGATAGCGCGGCGCGATGAAATCCTCGGCCCGCCGGATCCAACCGCCCTTGCCGCCATCGCGCCGCCGCGCAAACTTGCGACTCGCCGGGCGCCTGTCCGCCAAGCGCAGGTAATAATTCCGCCGCGCGATCCCGTAAGCATCGGCAATATGATCCGGCGCCGCGCTGGTCGCCGAATGCGCCGCTGCCACGGTCTGCGGCCCAATCACCCCGTCAACACTCACCCGCTGGCCCATCTGCCCCAGTAGCCGCTGCAATATCTTCACCGCGTTGGCCCCGGCGTTGACGTACATATCGAAAACACTGGCCTGCAAAACCTCGGGCAACCGGGCAATTCCGGGCCGCTCGAAGTAATGCTCGATGAAAATTCGCTCGGCCTGCGCGCGGCTCAAACCCCGCACATCGGCCAGATCCACCACCCCGTCGCCGGTCACATCCAGCCCCAAGCGCCGCAGGGTGTGAATGGTCACGCCATGGTTCGTCGCCCCGCCCGGATCGTCGGGATCATTCACGAATCCGCCCTCGCGGGCGACGATTTCTTTGGCAATCTGCGAAACGCTTTGCATCGCCTCTGTCTCCTGCTCTTTGAACGGCAGGATCAGAGGGAAAAGTTAAAAGGTCGATGATGGACCGCGCGGTGCGACGTCCGCGATAATAAGCCCCTGCGCGGCCTTACCCGTTCGGCTCTTGGTAAACACCCTGTTCCTTCAGGCTGTCCACCACTTCCTTGGGCATGTAATCCTCGTCGTGCTTGGCCAGAATCTCGGTCGCCTCGAACACGCCGTCCCGATAGCTGCCCATGCCGACCATCCCCTGATTTTCCTCGAACAAATCAGGAAGAACGCCGGTATAGGTCACGGGCACGACGGCCCCGCCATCGGTCACGTTAAACCGGATGGTCTCGCCTTCGCCCCGCACAAGGCTGCCGTCCTCGACCAGCCCGCCAATGCGAAACACCTCCGTCGGCGCGGGCGGCTCATCCATGACCTGCGTGGGCGAGCGGAAAAAATTGATCCCGTCCCGCATCGCATAGCCAATCAGCGCCGTTGAAACCACCAAGGCCACCGCCGCAAGGGCGATAATCTGAACTCTGCGTTTTTTCTTGAGCGATTTCATAACCCGCCTCCCAGGGCTTAAGGAAAGACCGGGGCCAGCATCAGACCTTCGGTTTCCTGAATATTTAGCATCAGGTTGGCATTCTGCAATGCCTGCCCGCTGCTACCTTTTGTCAGGTTATCCAAGGCGGCGATCACGATGGTCTTGCCGGGGATACGGTCGGCCACCACGCCCACATGGCAGAAATTGCTACCCCGCACATGGCGGGTACTGGGCACCTCGCCCATAGGCAAAAGCTCGATAAACGGCTCATTTCCATATTGCGCGGCCAGCACATCGTGAATGGCCTCAGCCTCGCCCTTGACGTAACCGGTCGCCAGAATGCCCCGGTTCGCCGGGATCAAATGCGGCGTGAACTGGATCCTCACATCCCGCCCCGCGACCTTGCTGAACTCCTGATCGAACTCGCCCAGATGCCGGTGCGTGCCGCCCACGGCGTAGGCGTGATAGCCCTCGCTCAACTCCGCATGCAGCAGATTTTCCTTCAAGGACCGCCCCGCCCCCGACACCCCGCATTTCAGATCGAGGATAATATCCTCCAGCCCGATCACCCCGGCGGCGATCAAGGGCCGCAGGATGTATTGCCCCGTGGCCGCGTTACATCCCGTCCCGGCCACCAGCCGCGCGGATTTGATCTCGTCGCGGTAAAACTCGGTCAGTCCGTAAACCGCCTCTTTCTGCAATTCGACCGCCGAGTGCGGATTGCCATACCACTTTTCGTAATCCGCCGGATCCCGCAGCCGGAAATCCGCGCTCAGGTCCACGATTTTCAAATCCTTGGGTAGCGCGCTGATCACCTCTTGGCTGGTCTTGTGCGGCAAGGCGCAAAAGCACAGGTCGATCCCCGCAAAATCGATCTCGTCGATTTTCACCAGATCGGGCAAGTCCAGATGCCGCAAATGCGGAAACACCCGCGCCATGCTCTGCCCCGCCTTGGAGTTCGCCCCAAGTGCTGCAATCTCCATCCCCGGATGGGTGGCAATCAGCCGGACAAGCTCCGCCCCGGTGTATCCACTGGCGCCCAGAATGGCGATCTGTTTGGTCATGTCTTATCCCTTCCGAATGTCGGGAGTTTCGTACAACTCGTACGACTTTTTGAAAAGAGGGCCCGATTTTCGTACGAAACTCGCGTACAAAACGTACGAGTCGTACAAAACGCCGCTCAGGCTTGCTCGAAGGTGATTTCCCGTCGCAAAAACTGCGTGGCACGCGCCGACACCCGCTTGGGGTCGCCCGTCGTCAGGAACTGCTTCGCCGTCCCCTCACCCAACATCTCAGGCCGCCGCGTCAGGTAATCGGCAAGGCTATCGGCCACCAGGTTGGGCTGCGAATAGACCTGTACATCTTCCCCCAAGGCATCCTGAAAAACGTTTTGCATCAAAGGGTAATGGGTACATCCCAGGATCGCGGCCTGCGGCTCGGGCATCTTGCGTTTGAGGGCATCCACGTGGCTGCGCACCAAGGCTTCGGCAAGGATCATGTCGCCCTCTTCGATGGCATCCACCACCCCGCCACAGGCCTGCGCCTCCACATCCACGCCAATCGCGCGAAAGGCCAGCTCCCGCTGAAAGGCCCGGCTACTTACCGTGGCCGGGGTGGCAAATAGGGCAACATGCTTGACCTGCACCTCGCGCGGGGGCGAGTTATCGCCCCACTGCCGCTCTGTAAGTGCTTCAATTAAAGGCACAAAAACGCCCAGCACCCGCTTGTCGCGCGGCACCCAGCTTTCCTGCATCCGGCGCAAGGCCGCAGCACTCGCGGTGTTACAGGCCAGGATCACAAGGTCACAACCCGCGGCCCAAAGCCGCTCGACCCCCCGGGTTGTCAATTCGTAAACATCATCCGCATCCCGCACCCCGTAAGGCGCATGCGCATTGTCGCCCAGATAAACGAAAGGCACCTCCGGCAGGCGTTTCTCAACCGCGTCCAGAACGGTTAACCCCCCGAGACCACTATCGAAAATGCCAACTGCCATGATGTCCCCGCCCCGCCCGGCGGGACGCCCTTATTCGAATTCGAACCCGACCGACGCAGGATCAATCGGCCTTGGAGACAGCTCATACGTCTTGCGGCGCAGGAATGCCATGAGCGATTTCGTATCACCCTTGTATTGGTCCATTTCCGCCCGGCCAATCGGCTCGCCGACCACAACTCCAACCGAGGTATCCACCCGCTTGCCGAACTCCTTGATCAAAAGGCCCATCCGCAGGGTATAGTGCAGATGGCTGGCAATCTGGAACAAGCGGCTGGTGTGCCCGTCAAAGAACACCGGCACCACCGTCGCGTTCGACTTGGCGATCATCCGCGCCGTAAACCCGCGCCAACCCGGATCAAGCGGTTGTGCAAAGGGCTTGGCCGCCGTGCTGACCGTACCGCCCGGGAAAATGCCAATCGCCCCACCTTGGGCAAGATAGTCCAATGAGGTTTTGCGGGTCCGCAAGTTCAACTGAACCGCCTCTTTCGTCTCATCGAAACTGATTGGCATAATAATCTTGTTCAAGTCTTCGGCCTTGCGGAACACCTGATGCGCCAGAATACGGAAATCCCCGCGTGTCCGGCTCAGGATGTGCCCCATCATCAACCCGTCCAAGATGCCATAGGGATGGTTGGCAATCAGGATCAGCGGCCCCTCGCGCGGGATATTGGCAAGGCTCCCGCCCACCACATCCAAGGACAGGCCATACCGCTCGACCATGACCTCCCAGAAGTCACGCCCCTGTGCCACATCGCGTTCATACCCCTTGGCGCGTTTGATCAGGCGGATGCGCCCCGTCAGGTTCTCCATCGTGCGGATCATCGCCCGCCCGCCCTTTGTCTGGGCCGAGTATGAATAGCTTATGTCGCGCGCGACTTGGCGTTCCTGACGCATGGCACCATTCCCATTCGATTCGCCGGTTCCATAGGGATATGCGAAGGGTGTGACCAGAACAGGTTACGATTTCATGACATTATTCCGCCGCCCGTGCCACCGGCGCCCCGCCGGCGCGGATCGTGGTCAAAAGCTCCTCACGTCGTTTCGCGGCCTTGGCCTCATTGGCTTGCTTCACCGGCCCAAAGCCTCGGATTTGCAGCGGAAGCTCGGCCAAGGCAACGATCGCCTCGCGGGTCTGCGCATCCAGTTTCGGCAATACCTCGGCCATGTCCTGCTCGTACTGCTTGATCAGGGCGCGCTCCATCTTGCGTTCAGCGGTATAGCCGAAGGGATCAAGCGGTGTACCGCGCAGGCGTTTCAGCTTGGCCAGCATCCGCATGGGGCGCTCAAGCCACGGACCGTATTCGCGTTTCACGGGGCGCCCGTCCGCGCCAGTCTTCGACAAAAGCGGCGGCGCAAGATGGAAGGTCATCTTGAAGTCCCCGGCGAAGGTCCCCTTGGCCTTTTCGCGGCTCGACAACAGCAGCCGTGCCACCTCGTATTCGTCCTTGTAGGCCAAGAGCTTATGATAGCCCTTGGCGAGGGCCTCGCGCAGTTCGCCATCCTCGACCCCGTCCACCAGCTTGCGATATCGTTTCGCCAAGCCTTTGCCCTGATACTCGATCAGGTGGTCGGCACGCAAAGCTATCTTCTCTTCAAGGCTCTTGGGCTTTTCCACCACATTCGGCGTCAGCAGCTTCCCGGCCTCGTCCGGGGCAAAAGCCGCCCATCGGCCGATCTCGAAGGCCCGCAGGTTGCGTTGCACGGCGGCGCCGTTCAACTCGATCGCCTGGCTGATCGCCTCATAGCTGACGGGGATCAACCCCCGCTGCCATGCCGCGCCAAAGATCATCATGTTGGAAAAGATCGAATCCCCCATGGTGATGCGCGCCAGTTCCGAAGCATCGACCAGTTGCAGGCCGTCCCGCAACCGCGCTTCCAAAGCAAGGCTCAGACGGTCGGCAGGCAGGTGAAACTCGGGATCGCGGGTGAAATCGCCGGTGACGATCTCATGGCTGTTCACCACGCCCCCCGTGCGTCCCTGCTTCATCAGGCCAATCGTCTTGGCCCCGGCACTCACCACAAGGTCACCGCCAATCAGCGTGTCGCATTCGCCCGTGGCTACCCTGATCGCATTGATGTCGTCAGGGGATTTGGCGAGGCGGCAATGGATATGCACCGCGCCGCCCTTCTGGGCCAAACCGGCCATTTCCATCATGCCCGCGCCCATGCCGTCAATCTGCGCCGCCTGCGCCAGAACCGCCCCGATGGTCACCACGCCCGTACCACCGACGCCGGTGATCACCACGTTATGGGTCCCGTCGATCTCGGGCAGCTTCGGCTCCGGCATATCGGGCAACTCTAGGCTTGCGGTCTCTTCCTTGCGCAGTTCCGCCCCCTCAAGGGTCACGAAACTGGGGCAGAATCCTTTCAGGCAACTGAAATCCTTGTTGCAGGCGGATTGATCAATCTCGCGCTTGCGGCCCAGTTCGGTTTCCACCGGGCTGATCGCCACACAGTTGGATTGCACACCGCAATCGCCACAGCCCTCACAGACGTCGGTATTGATGAACACCCGCTTGTCCGGGTCCGGGAAGGTCCCACGCTTGCGGCGACGGCGTTTCTCGGCGGCACAGGTCTGGATATAAACAATCGCGGAAACGCCTTCGATCTCGGCAAAGCGCCTTTGCACCTCCATCAACTCGGCCCGCTCATGGGTTTCCACGCCCTTGGGAAAGGCGTTCAGGTCCACGTCTTCCTTCTCGTCATAAACGACCGAGACATGCTCCACCCCCATGGCACGCAGTTCCGCCACGATTTGTGGCGCAGTCAACCCGCCATCGTTGGGTTGGCCGCCCGTCATCGCCACGGCATCGTTGTAGAGAATCTTGTAGGTAATGTTCGTTCCCGCCGCCAAGGCCGCGCGGATGGCCTGCACGCCCGAGTGGTTATAGGTGCCGTCGCCCAGATTCTGGAACACATGCGGGCGCTTGGAAAACGGCGCCTCGCCGATCCAATTGGCCCCCTCGCCGCCCATATGGGTAAAGCCGGTGGTCTCACGGTCCATCCACTGCACCATGTAGTGACAGCCGATCCCGGCATAAGCCCGGCTTCCCTCGGGCAGCTTGGTGGAACTGTTATGCGGGCAACCCGCACAGAAATAGGGCAGCCGTGCCGCGATCTCCTCGGCGTTGTCGCCGGCGCGGGCCTCGGCCAAGGCCGAAAGCCCCGCCTTTACCGCGTCCGTTCCGCGCCCCTCTTCGATCAGGATCTCGCCCAGCTTCTCGGCGATCCAAATCGGATCAAGCGCGCCACGTGTCGGGAACAATTCCGGCCCATGCATGGAGCCGGCCCCGCCGCCTTTGTGCCAGCCGTAGACACGGCGGCCCCGACGGTCATCGAAAATCGCTTCCTTGATCTGCACCTCGATCAGCTTGCGTTTTTCTTCCACCACCACGATCAGGTCCAGCCCCTCGGCCCAATCGTGAAAGCCTGTCATGTCCAGCGGGAAAACCTGCCCCACCTTGTAGGTTGTGATGCCCAGCCTTTCGGCCTCATCCGCATCAATGCCCAAAAGCGTCAGCGCATGTTCCAGATCGAGCCAGTTCTTACCGGCGGCCACGAAGCCGATCTTGGCGCCCGGCTTGCCCCAGACCCGCTTGTCCATCTTGTTGGCATGGGAAAACGCCTCGGCGGCGAACCGTTTATAGTCGATCATCCGCGCCTCTTGCGCGTGGGGCGTATCGCCAAGGCGGATATTTAGCCCCCCCTCTGGCATGTCGAACTCAGGGGTCACAATCTTCATCCGGTCCACACGCCCGTCGATGACAGCGGTGGCCTCGACCGTGTCCTTCATCGTCTTGAGGCCCACCCAAAGCCCCGAAAAGCGGCTCAGGGCATAGCCATAAATGCCGTAATCTATGATCTCCTGCACACCTGCCGGGCTGACCACGGGCATGTAGGCATCCACCATGGCCCATTCGCTTTGGTGCAGCACGGTCGAGGATTCCCCGGTGTGGTCATCCCCCATTGCCATCAGAACACCACCGTGCGGCGAGGTGCCCGCCATGTTGGCGTGGCGCATCACATCGCCCGACCGGTCCACACCCGGCCCCTTGCCGTACCACAGGCCAAAGACGCCATCGTATTTGCCTTCGCCGCGCAGTTCAGCTTGCTGAGAGCCCCAAAGCGCCGTCGCGGCCAAATCCTCGTTCAAGCCTTCATTGAAGGTGACATTGGCCTCGGCCAACTGTTTGGCGGCGCGGTTCATCTGCATATCGACCGCCCCCAAGGGCGAGCCGCGGTAGCCCGTCACATAACCCGCCGTGGTCAACCCCGCCGCGCGATCCCGCGCCGCCTGCGTCAGCATCAGTCGCGCAAGCGCCTGCGTCCCATTCAGCAACACCGGCGATTTTTCCAGATCGAAGCGGTCGTTCAGCGTCACGGTCTGCTTGGTCATTCCTGGCCTCCCTTCGGCGTGTCCACCATGTCTAAATATAGGGCAATATTAGGTCATAATTAGTGACCTACCAAGCATATTTTCCAAATAAACAGCTTGCAAGCCTGTGAATTGGAAACACTTTTCTGGTATTGCACTCCCAACCCGAATTAAGAGCTGAAAGTTACAATTATGGATTGGGATAAGCTTAGAATATTTCACGCCGTCGCCGATGCCGGAAGCCTCACGCACGCGGGGGATCAACTGCATTTGTCGCAATCTGCTGTTTCGCGGCAGGTGCGCGGGCTTGAAGAATCACTGAACGCCACACTTTTTCACCGCCATGCCCGCGGCCTGATTCTCACCGAACAGGGCGAGCTTCTGTTCGATGCGACCCGTGCCATGATGAAACGCCTCGACGCCGCCACCGCCCGCATCCGCGACAGTGAGGAAGAGGTCTTCGGCGAGCTGCGTGTGACCACGACCATCGGCTTTGGCACACTTTGGCTAGCCCCGCGGTTGCCGGACCTTTATGAGAAATATCCCGATCTCAAGATCGACCTCATGCTCGAAGAACGGGTCCTTGACCTGCCCATGCGCGAGGCCGATGTCGCCATCCGCATGAAAGAACCCAGCCAAGCAGACCTGATCCGCAAAAGATTGATGAGCGTGCATATGTGCCTCTTCGCGTCACGCGACTATCTGGAAGACAGGGGGATGCCAGAAACCCCCGACGACCTGCATGAACACAGATTGATCTGCCAAAACCCCCGCTCGGCACAGGTAGGGGCCGGCGCGACACTGGTGAACGAGTTGATGACATATGATGTCCCCTCTCTACTTACCGTGAACAATTACTTCGGTGTGTTGCAGGGGGTTTTGCATAATCTCGGCATTGGGGTGCTCCCCGATTACCTCGCGCGTGATTTTCCCGATCTTGTACGTGTCCTGCCTGAAGTTCATTCAGGAGAGGTGCCGGTTTTCCTCGCCTACCCCGAAGAATTGCGGCAATCGAAACGCATTTCGGCCTTCCGCGATTTCGTTCAGAAAGAAATCATGGAATATCGAAAAACGATGAAAGAACAGGCGGTTAGCTAAGTCATTCATCACATGCGGTTTCAGCCATGCGTACGGCGCATAACGGCCATGCTGCACCTGCGGCATCTTGGCCCTTGATCGTCTCTGCCAAACTGCATAATTCCCGGCCATGACGATGACGGCGCAAGCAGGTCATCATCATACCTCCCTGTTGGACTATGGCCGAGCTTAGAGCTCGGCCTTTTTTTTCAAACGACACCCGTATATTTTTTCTGCACAGGCATTGCACAAAACGCCCAAGTTTTGCCCGGTCAGATCGTTGGCAAATCAACCGTCGCCAATGGGGACAAGGCGCGTGGTGCCCCCTCCGTGATCACGATGTTCTCTTCATGCACCATGATCTTGCCCCCGATTGTCTCGATCCCGGGTTCCAGCGTAATGACCATCCCGGGGAGCAGCGTGGTCTGATCCTCGGCCGTCAGGGAAAGCCCTTCAGTCAGTTGCATCCCCAACCCGTGGCCCAATCGGCCCGCATCCTCACCGGTCCCCACGACGTCGGCCATGGCGCGCCAGACATCACAGGCCCGGACCCCAGGCCGTGCCGCCTCCAACCCGGCCTGCGTTGCCTCGACCAACCGGGCATGAGCCGCACATTGTATGTCGGTCGCATGACCAATGGCAAAATTCCGGTCGTAATCGCAAAAATACCCGTCCCAGACAGCTCCGGTATCCAGCATCAAGACATCACCAACCACCAAGGGCGCCTCGCTGGCAGGTGAAATCACATCGGCGTATCCTTCCGGTCCGGCCCCGCCTGCCAGATAGGGCACCCAATCGGCCCCTTCTTCCAGCAAGAGCCGCTGGAAATCCCGGAACACCCGGCTCAGCGGCACACCCGGCATGGCAATCTCGCCCACCCGGCCAAAGGCCCGTCCGGCAATGGCGCAGGCCCGGGCGATCTTGGCGATCTCCGCCTCGGATTTTATTGCCCGCAAGCCTGCCACGATGCCCCTGTCGTCGGTGAAGGTCAGGCCGCTTTGCGCCTTCACCGCCTCCAGATCGGCCAAGGGCATTCGCGCGACTGTTCCCTGATGGCTGGGCAGGCCCACAGGGCCGCCCACCTCGCGCAGTGCCTCGGCCAGACGGCTTACACCGTCGTCCAAGGGGTCTGGGGCGGGCCATGTGCGAACGTCGTTTATCCAAGTCGCGCGCATCAGGGCTGCGCCGATGGAGGGGATCACGGCAATCGGGTCACTGCTTGCCGGCACGATCAGATACCACGCCCGGCAGGGGCTTTCCCAGAACCGTGTCAGATATCCGGTGAAATAGCGCACATCCGCTTCGGTGGTCAGCAAAAGCGCCCCAAGCCCGGCCTTGTCCATCCGCGCCTGCGCGCGCGCAACGCGCTCTCGAAACTCTTCGTCCGAGAAACCGCGCGTCACCCGTCGGCCTCTTCACTGATGATGCACAAAACCCGCGCGTCCTGCGGCAGGTCCATCAATCGCATCGCCGCGACACCCGCCGCCCCCGACTCGCTCGTGGACAGCCCCTTGTCCGCAAGGTCGGGCAAAGCCGCGCTCGCCTCCGAATCCGAAATCAGGGCGAAAACATCCGCATCCCGTGCCAACCCCTTGAGGGCAATCAGCGACGGCGCCTTGCAATCCAGCCGCCCCATGTTCGACACCGGGCCCACGGTTTCCACCGGGTGCGCCTCGGCAATGCTGTGATGCAACGCCGGGGCGGCCTCGGGCTCCACCACCACGATCTGCGGTGCATCGCCCCAGACATGCCTGAACCACGCCGCACAAGCCCCGGCAAGGCCACCAACCCCGGCTTGCAAGAAGATATGCGTGGGCGGCTCAGGCATCTGTCGGGTGGCCTCGGCAGCCATGGCAAGATAGCCTTCCATCAAGCGATGCGGCAGGTCGAAATACCCCTCCCACGAACTGTCCGATAGCAGGGTCCAGCCCTTTTCATCCGCCGCCTGCGCCGCCGCACCCATGCTGGCCTCGTAATCGGCCCCGGCGCGCACGACCTCGGCGCCTTTCTCACGCAGCCGCGCGGCAAAGCCTTCTGGGACGGTTTCGGACAGGTACACAACGGCCCGCGCGCCGAATATCCGCGCACCTGCCGCGACCGACAGGCCATGATTGCCAGCACTGGCCGTGACATAGGCCCGCCCCTCCAATGCGGTCGACAAGTCCTCGGCCCCGGTGGGCACCGCCTCATGGGCGATCACATAGGCCGCCCCAAGCGCCTTGAAACTTCCCAGCCCCATGCGCCCGCGCTCATCCTTGACCCAAAGGCGCGGGCCAAAGCCCTCGACTTCGACCAATGGGGTCTCACTGGCCGCCGGACATTGCGCCAGCAAGGCCTCGGGGGCCGCAGCGTCAATGCTCGGCCACGGCGCGCCCATCAAAACGTTCTCAGGCAACCCGTTGCCACGAAACGGATTTTGCATACTGTCCATGATCCCTCCCTGAACTTGTGCGCATGTGAGCGCAAGCACACTACCGCGTCAATCCTTCAACCCCTACCGGGTCACGATTTCATGACCTTCGCCAAGCAGGCCAGTCATCAGCCAGAACTTGCCGAGAGTTTCCGCGACGTGACGGCAAAATCATGCTGAACCCGGAAAATACCCCCCTGCCCCCCCTGCAAGTTCCGGATCACGAGGCCACCTCATTCAGCAGACGGCACAAAGCAACACGTGCCGCAAACCCAGCAGGCCAGACCTGCAGAAACGGAGGATTTATGACCATTCGCCATTTCGCCATCGTAACGGCATTGACCAGTGCAACCGCAATGGCGGCCCATGCTGCCAAAACCGACACCACCAATATCTACGATGACAACGGCGACCGTCAGCAAACCCAAGAAACCATGGGCGACGCAACCGTCGATACCGAGGGCAATGTCACCGCACCCTTCTCGGGTGACATATCAAAACCCGAAATGACCGCGGCCGACCGCACCAAGGTGGAAAACATCGTGGCCGCGGCGGATGAAGGCGCGATCGTGACTTCGGTTGACGATCTGGAAATCGGCACCGTTTACGCCAATGAAGGCGCCATGGGCGCTGAACATCTGGTCTATGTGGACGTCGCGGACGACGCCAATATCACTGCGGATCGCATCGGGTTCCGTGTCAGCACTCTCAGCGTCGAGGAAAGCGGCGGCCTTGAATATGCCATGACGCTTGATCAACTGCGCCAAGCGGTCGCCGACAAGGTCAAAGTGCAATAAGCAGCCTGCAACACACACACCTCCATTCTCAGAGGTGATGACGTGGGTGGCCCGGTGTTGCACCGGGCCACTGCTTTTCTGCCCCTGCGACCAATGCCCGGCGTTCTGTTGGAAACGCCCCCTTCCCCCTGCCCCTTGCATGCCTTAAAGAGGCGCCAACCGGACACCTTGGGGGAATCCAACAAAATGCAGGACCCGGCAATTACGCCCGAACTGATCGAGGCCCATGGCCTCAAGCCAGAAGAATACGACATGATCCTCGAGATCATCGGCCGCGAACCCACCTTCACCGAACTGGGCATCTTCTCGGCCATGTGGAACGAACATTGTTCCTACAAATCCTCCAAGAAATGGCTGCGCACCCTGCCCACCGAGGGGCCACAGGTGATCTGCGGACCGGGCGAAAACGCCGGCGTTGTCGACATCGGCGACGGGCAGGCCGTGATCTTCAAGATGGAAAGCCACAACCACCCGTCCTACATCGAACCCTACCAGGGCGCGGCCACCGGCGTGGGCGGTATACTGCGCGACGTCTTCACCATGGGCGCGCGCCCCATCGCAGCGATGAACTCGCTTAGTTTCGGCGAACCGGACCACCCCAAAACCCGGCAACTGGTACATGGCGTCGTCGAAGGTGTCGGCGGCTATGGCAATTGCTTTGGCGTGCCCACCGTGGGTGGCGAGGTCCGGTTTGATCCGGCCTATAACGGCAACTGCCTTGTGAACGCCTTTGCCGCGGGCCTCGTCGACAGCGACAAGATCTATTACTCCGAGGCCTCGGGCGTCGGGATGCCGGTCGTCTACCTCGGGGCCAAGACGGGCCGCGACGGGGTCGGCGGGGCCACCATGGCCAGCGCCGAATTCGACGAGTCGATCGAAGAAAAACGCCCCACCGTACAGGTGGGCGACCCCTTCACCGAAAAACGCCTGATGGAAGCCACGCTGGAACTGATGGCCACCGGCGCGGTGATCTCGATTCAGGATATGGGCGCGGCGGGCCTCACCTGTTCGGCGGTGGAAATGGGCGACAAGGGCGGCCTTGGCGTCAAGCTGCAACTCGACCAGGTCCCGCAGCGCGAAGAAAACATGACCGCCTACGAGATGATGCTGTCCGAAAGCCAGGAACGCATGCTCATGGTCCTGCGCCCGGAAAAAGAGGCCGAGGCCCGCGCGGTCTTCGAAAAATGGGACCTCGATTTCGCCATCGTCGGCGAAACCATCGCCGAGGATCGCTTCCTCATCATGCACGGCAACGAGGTCAAGGCCGACCTGCCGCTGGCCACCCTTTCGGGTAGCGCGCCAGAATACGACCGGCCTTGGAACGAACCAGAGCCCGCCGAAGCGCTGGACGCCGACAGCGTGCCGGGCGTCGATCCCATCGACGGGCTCAAGGCGCTTGTCGGATCTCCCAACTACTGCTCACGCCAATGGGTCTATGAACAATACGACACCATGGTCATGGCCGACACCGCACGCGGCCCCGGGCTTGGGGCGGGTCTCATCCGTGTGCACGGCACCGACAAGCTGCTGGCTTTCACCTCGGACGTGACGCCGCGCTACGTGCGCGCCAACCCCACAGAAGGCGGCAAACAGGCCGTGGCCGAGGCCTATCGCAACCTCACCGCCCTTGGCGCCCTGCCCTTGGCAACCACCGACAACATGAACTTCGGCAACCCCGAAAAACCCGAGATCATGGGACAGTTCGTCGGCGCCATCAAAGGCATCGGTCAGGCGGTTTCGGCGCTCGATATGCCGATCGTGTCGGGCAATGTCTCGCTTTACAACGAAACCGATGGGCAGGCGATCCTGCCCACCCCGACCATCGGGGCGGTCGGCCTGATCGACAAGGCCGAGAACGCCATCACCGGCGAGGTGCGCGACGGCCATGTCGCCATCCTCATCGGCGAGACCACCGGCCACCTCGGCCAATCCGCGATTCTCTCGGAGGTCTACAACCGCGCCGAGGGTGACGCCCCCGCCGTTGATCTCGACGCCGAGAAACGCAACGGCGATTTCATCCGCGCCAATCACACCCTGATCAAGGCCTGTACCGACCTCTCCGATGGCGGCCTCGCCCTTGCGGCCTTCGAAATGGCCGAGGCCGCAGGCGTGGGGGTACAACTGGACAGCGACGACACCGCCACCCTCTTTGGCGAGGATCAGGCCCGTTACTTGGTGGCCTGCAACTTCGATCAGGCCGAGGCGCTGATGATCGAAGCGGGCCGTGCGGGCGTTCCGATCCAGAGCGTCGGCAAATTCACCGGCGATACGGTCAAATTCGGCACCTCCGAAGCGCCCCTCGCAGAACTCTCTGCAATCTACCGCAACAGCTTTGGCGAGACTTTCGCCTGAACAACAACGCGCGCGCCCTCGGGCGCGCGCCATCCCTTGCAAGACCCCACAACCGGGTCTACATCTTTGCCAAGGACCAAGAAAAGGAAACGCCGCATGCCCATTCAAGCTCAGGAAATCGAAGACCTGATCCGCGCCGAGTTTCCGCAAGCCCAGATCACCATCACCGATCTGGCCGGTGACGGAAACCACTATGCCGCCGAAGTGATCGATGCCTCCTTCAAGGGCATGAACCGCGTACAGCAACAACGCGCGGTCTACGCGGCCCTCAAAGGCAAGATGGATGGCCCCTCAGGCGATCTGCACGCCCTTGCCCTGACCACGAAAGCACCGGACTAAGCACCGCAAGGCGATAAGGCCGAGGAGTCGCGCAGCATGCAGAATTCCCCGTTCGGTATCGAGGGCCATGGGCTTTTCACTCTGCACCCGGCGATCATGCTCGTGCTTATTCCCTTCGTCGTGATGTTCGTCTGGGCCTCGATCAAGGAATACCAACGCTGGCGCCGCTTCGGCCCCTCCATGAACAAGCGTTCTGCCTACGACATCGACGAAACCGCCCCCAGCTATGAACCGCCCGTCGCAGATGATAGCGACAGCGACTCCAACGAAACGACCAGACCGGAAAGAGGTTCCCATGAGTGACGCCAAAACCCAGATCGACGAAACCGTGAAATCCAACGACGTGGTGCTTTACATGAAAGGCACCAAGGACATGCCGCAATGCGGCTTCTCCTCGCGCGTGGCGGGGGTGCTCAACTACATGGGCGTCGAATTTACGGATGTGAACGTGCTGGCAGATGAAGCCATCCGCCAAGGCATCAAGGATTACTCCGACTGGCCGACCATTCCGCAACTTTACATCAAGGGCGAATTCGTCGGCGGCTGCGACATCATCACCGAGATGACCCTCTCGGGCGAATTGGACCAGATGTTCGACCAGAACGGCGTGACCTATGACAAGGACGCCGCCGAGAAGATCCGCGAAGCCAACGCCTGACCAAATGGGCGCGCCTGCGGCGCGGCAGGCTCAGCGCGCAAAGCGCGCCGGTTGAGGGGCTTTGCCCCTTGGTTGAAAATTAGATTTTCAACCTACCCCAGGATATTTTCAAAAAGAAGAAAGGGTCAGAGGGGCCAGAGGATGGCCCCGAGACCAGAAACAAGGGCGGCGGCGCGTAGGGCGGCCGCTTTTTTGCGCACCAAGGCCCAGCTGATCAGCGCAAGACCTACGGCGACCTTAAGCGCGGCCAAGATGGCCGGACCAAGACTTTCGGCAAGGCCGATGACATCGGGGTTGGCCACCATCCCCAATGGGATCAGATAGAGGCCCACCCCAAGCGCCATGGCCGTCACCGCCACCCGCAGCCAATTTTCCCCGATCATGCCAGAGGCGATGAAGACCGCGCCGCAAACGGGCGGTGTGATCGTTGAAAGTAACGCGTACCAGAAGACGAAAAGATGCGCCTGTAGCGGGTCCAAGCCCAATTCGATGAGCGCAGGCCCGGCCACCGAGACGCAGATCACATAGGCCGCCGTGGTGGGCACCTCCATCCCCAGCACGAGGCAGGCGATAGCCGTGAGCAAAAGTGAGGGCCAGAGCAGACCGCCCGAGGCCGACAGGATCAGCGAGGTGATCTTGACGCCCAACCCGGTCACCCCCAGCACCCCGATCACCAGCGAGGCGCAGAAGATGATCGACCCGATCAGCGCCACCTGCCGACCCGCGGCCATAAGGGCCGCTTCAATGCGTTGCGTGGCGCGTTTGACGTCAAACCGCAGGTCCGCGCCGATCAGCAACAAGACCGCCGCCGCCATGATGGCAAGGCAGGCGGCATATTGCGGGGTGACGTTCAGCCCGAACATCCCCCAAAGCAGCACGCCGAAGGGGACGAGGAAGAATCCCGAGGTGATCAGGACCGCGCGCGCCTCGGGCCGGTCCTCTTTCGCCAATCCGCGCAGGTCAAAGCGCCGCGCATAGCCGTCAATCCCGATCCAGACCGCCCAGAAATACAAAAGCGCCGGTAAGGCGGCGGCAGCCATGATGCCCGTGTAGGGCACGCCCGTCAGTTCCACCATGACGAAGGCCCCGGCCCCCATCAGCGGCGGCATGATCTGTCCGCCGGAACTGGCCACGGCTTCCACCGCTGCCGCGATCCGCTTGGGGTATCCCAGACGCTCCATCGCCGGCAGGGTAATGGCGCCCGTCGAGGCCACATTGGCCGAGGCCGAGCCCGAGATCGAGCCGAACAAGGCCGACGAAAGAACCGAAACCTTGGCCGCCCCGCCGCGCAACCGCCCTGCCGCCGCCGCGGCCACGTTCATGAAGCCCTGCCCGGCCTCGCCCGCGTTCAGGACCGCCCCGAAGATCACGAAGATCGCCACCACGTTCACCGAAACCGCCGTCAGCGTGCCCCAAAGCCCGCCTTCGGCAATGGTGAGCGTGCCGAGGAAACTTTCCACCGGCGTTCCCGAATGGCCGAAACGGCCCGGGATATGCTGCCCGAAGAGGCCATATAAGAGCGCCGCCAATGCCACCAGCGGCAAGGGCCAGCCAATCGCCCGCCGGGCCGCCTCCAGAACCACGCATATGAGCACGGCGGCGATCCAGACCTGAACATCGCCTTCCAGAAACCCGTATTGATCCGCCAGTGTGTCGTGGCTCAGCGCCACCCAGGCCGCCGACGCCACGCCAAGGGCACACAGCGCGAGCCCCGACCACAACGCCATGCCCTGCCGCCCCCAGACCAGCACCCAGGGCAGCACGAAAATCAGGTGTACGGGGCGGCTGACCAGATTGGGAACCAGCCCGGAAAACACCAACCCGAGGTGAAAGACGACAGAGGCCAGCGCGAAGCTGGCCCAGAACGCCCGCGCCACACCCTGCGGCGCGGGGGTATCGCTTATGCCGATGCTCACTTTTGTGCGTCGGTCAGGCTCATGCCCGCCTCTTCGTAATAGCGCACGGCGCCGGGGTGGATCTTGCCGGTGATATTCGCCATCAGGCCCTCATCAACCCCGGCCCACCACTTGGCGGCTTCGGCCATATCACCCTTCTGCTCCCAATAGGTTTTCGTCAGGGTATAGGCCGTGTCCTCGTCCATCTTCGTGGTCGTATAGGCCACTACGGGAAGCGAGGTGGTGACGATATCCTCATCCTGCCCCGCATAGGTACCCGCCGGGATCACCAGCTTGGTGCGCTTGGTTTCGGCAATCTGTTCATCGCTCAGCGACAGAACCGTCACCCCGGTCGAGGCTGCGGCCTCAACCACGTTGGGCGCGGGCCACGAGCCTGCGGTGACAAACCCGTCGATCTGGCCGTTCTTGAGCGCGGGCACCGCGTTCGACAGTTCCACGTCGGCCACCTCGACCTCGTCCTTCACACCGAACAGCCCAAGGTATTTCTCGCCCTCTCGCGCACCGAAACTGCCCTTGCCCAGAAGGATCGTCTTGCCCTTCAGGCCGTCGAAACTCTCGACGCCGCTCTCGTCGCTCATCACGAAATGCATGGTCAGCGACGGGATCGGGAACAGCGCGCGGATGTCGTCGAAGGCCGGGTTGCCCTTGCCCTCGAACATCGCCTTGCCGCCCTGTGCCAGCTTCACCAAGACCGGGGGCGTGGTGAAGACGTAATCACCGCCGCGCGCCCGCACTTCCATCACGTTCTGGACCGAGCCCTGGCTTTCCTCGACCGTGACGTTGATTTCACCGTCGGATGCCGTCTCCATCGCCTCGGCGATCTGCACCGCCATCTGGTAATAGGACGAGGTCGATTTCGCCGATTTGTAGGTCACCCGCGTTTCCGACATGGCCGGGGCCGCTGCCATGGCACAGATTGCCGTGCCGAAAAGAATGGAACGAATGTTCATTGGTATGCCTCCCTGTGATCTGGCCCCATATGGCCCAGCCTCGCGCCCATGGTCAACTGCCGATACCACAAGAAAAAACCGCCGGCCCAACGGGTCGGCGGCTTTTCGTCAGGAACGCTCTCAATGGCTCAAAGCAGGGCTTTCACCTTCTCGATGACGGCCTCCGAGGTGATGCCGAATTTCTCGTAAAGCGTACCCGCCGGGGCCGAGGCGCCGAAACGGTCCATGCCGACGAAACCGGATTTCTGCTCGCGTCCGCGTTCACCACACAGCCACCGATCCCAGCCTTGCCGCACGGCCGCTTCCACAGCCACGCGCACCGGGCCGGCGGGCAGTACCTGGCGGCGCACCTTCTCGTCCTGTTGCTCGAACAGCTCCCAACAGGGCATTGAGACAACCCGCGTGCCGATCCCTTCGGCCTGAAGCGCCTCACGCGCCTGCATGGCGATCTCCACTTCAGATCCGGTGGCCATCAAGATCACCTGACGCTTGCCCTCGGCCTCGGCCAGAACATAGGCCCCTTGGGCCACCATGTTCTTGTTGCGATGCTCGGTGCGCAGCGTCGGCACGCCTTGACGGGTCAGCGACAGAACCGAAGGGGTTTCTTTCGAGGTCAGCGCGATTTCCCAGGCTTCGGCGGTTTCCACCGTGTCACAGGGGCGGAACACCATCGTATTGGGCGTGGCGCGCGAAATCGCCAGATGCTCCACTGGCTGGTGTGTCGGGCCATCTTCGCCCAAACCGATGCTGTCATGGGTCATCACGAACACCGTCGGCTGCTTCATCAGTGCGGCCAGACGCATCGCCGGGCGCGCGTAATCGGTAAAGCACATGAAGGTGCCGCCATAGGGGCGAATACCGCCATGCAGGGCCATACCGTTCATCGCCGCGGCCATGCCATGCTCGCGAATACCCCAGTGCACGTAACGGCCCTTGCGGTTGTCGGTGTCGAAAACGGTCATGTCGCCCGACTGGGTGTTATTCGATCCCGACAGGTCGGCCGAACCGCCGATGGTCTCGGGCATGATCGGGTTCACGACTTCCAGAACCATCTCGCTCGATTTACGGGTGGCGACCTTGGGTTGCTCCGCGCTGATCTGCTTTTTCAGGGCCTTGATCCGCGCCGAAAGCTTCTTGGGCGTTTCGCGGTTGAAGATACGGGTGAATTCCGCCTGACGGCGCTCGGACACCTCGCCCATGCGGGCCTCCCACGCGGTGCGATCCTCGGCACCCCGTGCGCCGATCACCTCCCATGCGGACTTCACATCGGCGGGCACCTCGAACGGCCCATAGGACCACCCATAGGCCTCTTTCGCTGCGACCAGTTGGTCGTGGTCGATCAGGGCGCCATGCCCCTTCGAGGTATCCTGCGCCGCGTGGCCAAGCGCGATATGCGTCTTGCAGGCGATCATCGTCGGGCGTTTGCCGGTTTTCGCCTTGGTCAGGGCCGCGTCGATCTCTTCGGGGTTATGCCCGTCGATCTCAAGCACCTGCCAGCCGCTGGCGCGGAAGCGCTTCACCTGATCGGTGCGATCGGCCAGCTCCACCTTGCCGTCGATGGTGATGTTGTTGTTGTCCCACAGCACGATCAACTTGCCTAGGCTGTGCCGCCCGGCCAGCCCGATGGCCTCTTGGCTCACCCCTTCCATCAGGCAACCGTCACCGGCGATCACATAGGTATGGTGATCCACCAGTTTCTTGCCGAAACGCGCGCGCAGCATCTCCTCGGCCATGGCAAAACCAACGGCATTGGAAATCCCCTGCCCCAACGGCCCGGTCGTGGTCTCGACCCCGCGCACAAGGAAGTTCTCCGGGTGGCCCGCCGTCTTGGCGCCCCACTGGCGGAAATTCTTGATCTCCTCCAGCGTGATGTCAGGGTTCCCCGTGAGGTACAGCAGCGAATAAAGCAGCATGGAACCATGCCCCGCCGACAGGATGAACCGGTCGCGATCCGGCCATTCGGGGTTGGCGGCATCGAATTTCAGGTGCTTTTCGAACAGAACCGTCGCGACATCGGCCATACCGATGGGCATACCGGAGTGGCCGGAGTTGGCCGCGGCCACCGCATCCAGCGTCAGGGCGCGAATGGCGGCAGCTTTGTTCCAGTGGTCAGGGTTGGCAGAGCGCAGGGCAGCAATATCCACGGGGTCATCCTTGCTATGTATCCATCTCGCCCGCTGCATATCAGGCGCGCGGCAAAGATCAAGCACTACACCGCCCCGCAGAAGCCCTGCACAGGAAAAGCCTGCAAGGGGGGCCAAACCTGCGGCCATTGCCCGGAACACGAGCACTTAATGCGATGTTTCAGGTTTCTGCCAGAAGGCATTAGACTTGGTCACAAATTCGGCCTGCCGCGATTCGCGGCCAAGGCGGAAACATCTAAGCAAGGGGTCAGGACATGAGCGATATACCCGAGTTGCAACGCCGCATCACAGCAGCACTTGATCGCATCGGTCAAGGGTTGGACGGGATGACCAAGACCGGCGAAGCGGGCGAAACCGAGACGCTCCGCCAACAGCTTGAGGACGAGAAGCTCGCCAACGCCCAACTCGAAGAGCGCATAAAGAAACTCAAGGAATCCTTGTCCGAGGCCGAAGCCGCCCGCGATGCCGCGCAATCCGAAAGCGCCGACAAGATCAAGGACCTGGACAAATCCCTGCAATCCCTGCGTCAGGCCAATCAGCAATTGCGCGACAACAACACCGCCCTGCGCGAAGCCAACGCCGAGGGCGTGGGTGAGGCGCACCTTATCAACAAGGCGATGCTGGCCGAACTGGAAGGTCTGCGCGCTTCACGCGCCGCCGACAAATCCGAAGCCGACGCAATCCTGTCGGAAATGGATGCAATCCTGAAACGCGCCGCAGACGGCGACGACGCTACCCAACCGGAGGATGCCTGATGCCCGAAGTGCAAATTGAAATCGGTGGCCGCACCTTCGACGTTGCCTGTCAGGAAGGCGAAGAGCACTACCTCCAATCCGCCGCCAAGATGCTCGATGAAGAGGCCTCGGTGCTCGCCGCGCAAATCGGCCGCATCCCTGAGGCCCGGATGCTCTTGATGGCGGGCCTCATGCTGGCCGACAAGACCGCCGGACTACAGGACAAGCTGAAAGCGATGGAGGATCGCATGGCCGAGAAAGAGGCCGAGCTTGATCAGCTCCGCAATGCCCCTACACCCGAGCCCAAGACCATCGAGGTTCCGGTCGTGCCAACGGATGTCACCGACAGCCTCGCCGAAATCGCCGCTCGGGCCGAGTCTTTGGCCGAAGAGGTGGACGGCAAGTCACAGGGGGATTGACCCGGCGTTTCCACCGACGCGACACAGACAAAATACCGACATGCCAAAAGACCCGAAGCACGGCTTCGGGTCTTGTCACTATGTGGTCCTGTCAGATGTCCAGCGTGTGGTCCTTTTCCCACCGGCTGAAGTGCGACACGAAACTGTCCCACTCCTTGCGTTTCAGGTTCAGATAAGCCTCCGAGAACTCCGCCCCCATCATCTCTTTCAGGCCCTTGTCCTTGTCATAGGCCCGCAAGGCATCCAGCATGTTCAGGGGCAGTTTCGGCGCACCGCGCACCTTGTGACCTTCGGCATACATGTCGATGTCGTACCGCTTGCCCGGTGCTGCCTTGGACCGCACACCCGACAGGCCCGCCGCGATGATAACCGCTTGTAACAAATAGGGATTCACCGCCCCGTCCGGCAGGCGAAGTTCAAACCGCCCCGGCCCCGGCACCCGCACCATATGTGTGCGGTTGTTGCCCGTCCACGTCACCGTATTGGGCGCCCAAGTGGCCCCCGAGGAGGTGCGTGGCGCATTGATCCGCTTGTAGCTGTTGACCGTCGGGTTGGTGATCGCCGCAAGGGCACTGGCGTGTTTCATGATCCCCCCAAGGAAATGCGCCCCCTTCTCCGACAGGCCCAGTTCCGCCGTGGGGCTGTCGCCCGTGGCCACGGAGGCAAAGACATTGGTCTTGGCCGCCGCCCCCGGCGCATCCCAGACCGAGATATGCGCATGGCACCCGTTCCCCGTCAGCCCCTCGATGGGCTTGGGCATGAAGGTCGCGCGGAAACCGTGTTTCTCGGCCACCGACTTGGTCATGAACTTGAAAAACGAATGCCGGTCGGCGGTGACAAGCGCATCGGCAAACTCCCAGTTCATCTCGAACTGGCCATTCGCATCCTCGTGATCGTTCTGATACGGGCCCCACCCCAACTCCAGCATATAGTCGCAAATCTCGCGCACAACGTCATAGCGGCGCATCACCGCCTGTTGGTCGTAACAGGGCTTCTCGGCGGTATCGAATTCGTCGCTCAATTGCGTGCCATCCGGCGTCAGCAGGAAATACTCCGCCTCGACCCCGGTTTTCACGTACTTCCCTTCGCCCGCCGCCTCCTCGATCAACCGCCGCAGCACGTTGCGCGGGGCCTGCGCCACGTCCTCGCCCTCCATCACCGGGTTCGCCGCAACCCAGGCCACCTCGGGCTTCCATGGTAGTTGGATCACGCTCTCGGGGTCCGGCACCGCCAACATGTCGGGATGCGCCGGTGTCATATCCAGCCAGGTGGCGAACCCTGCGAAACCCGCGCCCTCCTCCTGCATGTCACCGATGGCCTGCGCCGGCACCAGCTTGGCTCGCTGGCCGCCGAACAGGTCGGTGAAGGAAATCATGAAGTATTTAACGCCGCGCTCGGCGGCAAAGGCTGCCAGATCAGTCGTCATGGTCTTTTGTCCTTTCCCTGTTGATACGAAAAGGGGGCGGCACCCGTCCGCCCCCACCTTGTCTCTTGGCTTTAAAACTGCGTGCCCGGCTTGCCCGGATACCAGTTGGTCCCGGCAAGCGGCACCTGCGCCATGGCCGCCGATTCCATGGTCAGCGCCACCAGATCCTCGGGTTCCAGATGCTGAACGTGGTTCTTGCCACAGGCCCGCGCCAATGTTTGCGCCTCCAGCGTCATCACCTTGAGATAGTTGTTCAGCCGACGGCCCGCTTCCACCGGGTCCAGCCGTTTGGCAAGCTCGGGGTCCTGCGTGGAAATCCCCGCCGGATCGCGCCCCTCGTGCCAATCGTCATAGGCCCCTGCCGTGGTGCCCATCTCCTGATACTCGGCCTCCCACTTGGGGTCATTGTCGCCAAGCGCCACCATGGCCGCCGTACCGATGCTCACCGCATCGGCGCCAAGCGCCAAGGCCTTGGCCACATCGGCGCCCGAGCGTATGCCGCCCGAGACGATCAATTGCACCTTGCGGTGCATGTTTTGATCCTCAAGCGCGCGGACCGCGTCGCGGATACAGGCCAGCGTCGGCTGGCCCACATGCTCGATGAACACATCCTGCGTCGCCGCCGTGCCGCCCTGCATCCCATCCAACACCACAACATCCGCCCCGGCCTTGACCGCCAGCGTGGTGTCGAAATAGGGCCGCGCGCCGCCCACCTTGATATAGATGGGCTTTTCCCAGCCGGTGATTTCGCGCAATTCGAGGATCTTGATCTCAAGGTCATCCGGCCCCGTCCAATCGGGATGCCGACAGGCACTGCGCTGATCAATCCCTTTCGGCAAATCGCGCATTTCTGCCACGCGGTCGGAAATCTTCTGACCCAAGAGCATCCCGCCCCCGCCGGGCTTGGCGCCCTGCCCCACGACCACCTCGATCGCGTCGGCCTTGCGCAGATCATCAGGGTTCATGCCATAGCGCGACGGCAGATATTGATAGATCAGCGTTTTCGACTGCCCCCGTTCTTCGGGCGTCATGCCGCCATCGCCCGTGGTGGTTGAGGTGCCCGCCAAAGACGCCCCGCGCCCAAGCGCCTCCTTGGCCTGTGCGGAAAGCGCACCAAAGGACATGCCCGCGATGGTGATCGGAATATCCAACTCAATCGGTTTCTTGGCAAAGCGCGTGCCAAGCACCACATTGGTATCACAGCGCTCGCGGTACCCCTCCAGCGGGTAACGACTCATTGAGGCCCCCAGAAACAACAGGTCGTCGAAATGCGGCACCCGCCGCTTGGCCCCGCCGCCGCGAATGTCGTAAATCCCCGTCGCCGCCGCGCGCCGGATTTCCGCATTCACCTCTGGACTAAAGGTTGCCGACTGAATGGGCATGGTCTGCGGAATCGCGTGTTTTTGATCGTTTGCCATATCGATTCCCCTCAATACGCGTTGTCGATGTTGAAATTGTACAACTTCCGGGCCGAGCCATAACGCCGGAACTCCTCGGGCTTGGCGTCAATTTCGGATCGCTCCAGCAGGCCCCGCAAGATCTCCAGATGCTCGGGGCGCATCTCTTTCTCGATGCAATCCGCGCCAAGGCTTTTCACCTCTCCTCGCACGAAAAGCCGCGCTTCGTAGATCGAGTCGCCAAGCGCATCACCGGCATCACCGCAAACAACCAAGTTGCCCTTCTGCGCCATGAAGGCCGACATATGGCCCACGTTACCCTGCACCACGATGTCGATCCCCTTCATGGAAATCCCACAGCGCGAACTGGCGTTGCCCTTGATGACCAGCAACCCACCATGCCCGGTTGCCCCGGCATATTGGCTGGCGTCACCTTCCACGATCACGGCGCCGCTCATCATGTTTTCGGCCACACCGGGGCCGGCACTGCCATCCACCGTGATCGTGGCTTGCTTGTTCATGCCTGCGCAGTAGTACCCGGTCGATCCTTTGACCGTCACCTCGATGGGCGCATCCAACCCCACGGCAATCGCATGGCTGCCGCGTGGATTGACCACTTCCCAAGCGATTTCATTGGTATGCTGGCTTTGCGCCTGCAAGGCTTCGTTCAAGGCCCGCAGGCCATTGGCTTCCAAATCGAATGTCTGCATGTCAGTGCTTCCAGAAGTAAACGGTTGCGGGTTCCGGCTCCCAGACGCGGGCGTCTTCGATACCGGGCAGGTTCACCAAGGCGCGGTATTCGCTGCCGAAGGCCACGTATTGATCGGTCTCGGCCATCACCGCCGGTTTGCAAGCAATCGGATCACGCACCACGCCGAACCCGTCCTTGGTGCCCACCACGAAGGTGAAAAACCCGTCAAGGTCATCAAGGCCCGCCTCCAAGGCGTCTCCAAGGCTATGGCCCTGCTGCATCTTCCAGGTCAGGTAGGCCGCCGCGACCTCGCTGTCGTTCCGGGTCTCGACACTCACCCCTTCCCGCGCCAATTCCCGGCGCAGGGAGTTGTGGTTCGACAAGGACCCATTGTGCACAAGGCACTGATCCGCCCCGGTCGAAAACGGATGCGCGCCCATCGTCGTCACCGCCGACTCGGTCGCCATCCGCGTGTGGCCGATCCCGTGACTGCCCGCCAGATTCGGGATGTCGAACCGCTTGGCCACATCGCCGGGAAGGCCCACCTCCTTGTAAATCTCGATGACCTCGCCCGCGCTCATCACCCGCGCCTCGGGGCGCAACTCCTTCAGTGCAAGGCGCGCCTCGGCCATCCGGCCCTCGGGTAAATCGACCACCGCATGGGTGTCTTTCACCCGCACCGTGACATCACAGCCAAGCGCTTGGGCCATCTCATCACCAAGCCCATCGAACCGGCCGGGGTCATCGGCCTGCACGGTCAACTTGGCCCGCCCCTCACGATCCTCCGAGTAAACGGCAATTCCGGCGCTGTCCGGCCCCCGGTCCGTCATGGTGATCAGCATGTCGGTCAGCATCTCACCCAAGCGCGGTTCAAGCGCCTTGTCCTTCAAAAACAACCCGACGATTCCACACATCGACGCCTCCATAATGGTTCCACGGGCGACGCTAGGTGGGAACTTCACGAATTTCAAATTAAGAATTAATTATTCCCCGTAGGAATATTGCATTTTGACCGGGGTGCACAAAAAATAGGCCCCCGATCCGCACCGGGGGCCGTATTGCACAAAGGGCACTCAGATCAGCTTGCCCCGAACATGTCCTCGGTAATGCCCGCATACCAGCCAAGGCTTTCCTCATAGGTCGCCTTGCGCAGGTCCGTATCCTCTCCGGTCTGGCTGATGAATCCATCCACCTTGGCGATCTTCTCATCCGTCGCCTGATACGACGCCCCCACCTTCACGCCGTCATCGGTGTCAATCAGGCTCCAGCAGGTGTTCGAGAATTTCGCCGGGAAAACCTTGGACCCGGTCAAGGCCCCGCGCACGGCCATGGCCGCCACCTTGGCCTGGCTGTTGGCCGAATAACCCGATTTCGGCATATCGCCCTGGTTCGTGGCATCGCCCAGCACATGGATATTCTCGTCCAGCCGCGATTGCATCGTTGCCGGCACGACCGGCGCCCAATTACCCTCGGTAATTCCGGCCATATCGCAAATCCGGCCCGCCTTCTGCGCCGGTATCACGTTGCAGACATCCACCGCCTCGACCGCCCCGTCGATATCCACGGTCATCTCGTCGGGGTTCACGCTCACGTTCTGCCCTCCGAAATCCGGGCCGATCCTCTCGATCATGCCGCCATAGTGCTTCTGCCACCCTTCCTCGAAAAGCGCCTGCTTGGAAAACTTCGCCTTGGGGTCGGCGATCAATATCTTGGCGGTCGGATTAATCTGCGTCAGCAGATGCGCCACCATGCTGATCCGCTCATAAGGCCCCGGCGGGCAGCGGTAGGGGTTGGGCGGCGCCACCATGGCATAAAGTCCTCCCTCCGGCATCGCCTCGATCTGCGCCTTGAGAAGCTCGGTCTGGCTCCCGGCCTTGTAGGCATGGGGCATCTTGTTTTGCTGGCTCACGTCCCATCCGGGCACCGCGCCTTCGACAAAATCGATCCCCGGCGACAGGATCAGCCGGTCATAGGGCAACGTCGCGCCCCCGGCCAGGCTCACCGTCTTTGCATCGCGGTCGATCCCGACGGCCCAGTCATGCACCACGTTCACGCCATAGTCACTCGCCAGGGTGCCATAGCTATGGCCAATGCTGCTCAACTCGCGGAACCCACCGATATAAAGGTTCGAGAAGAAACAGGTGTAATAGGCGCGCGTCGGTTCCACCAAGGTCACATCAATCGCCCCGTCACTGTCCTTGGTAATATAGCGCGCGGCGGTCGCCCCGCCGGCCCCGCCGCCAACCACGACGACGCGCGGCTTGCCCTGCCCGCGCACCATGGGCGCAGACAATGCAGCCGCCGCAGCGACCCCCGTGCCGATAAAGGCTCGTCTGTTCAAAGTCATTTCATTTCCTCCCGATTGCGCCGGAACGATCCCGGCAAATTATTCTATGTTTTCAAAATATGCCGCGAGGGCCGCAATTTCCTCATCACTGAGCCGCCCCGCCATCATCTGCATGACCGGATGAGGCCGCAGTTTCTTCTTGTAGGCATGCATCGCCACCACGAAATCCTCAGCCGGCCAGTTGGTGATCGACGGTATCCCGTCGTCATTGCCATCCGGCTGGTGACAGGTCTTGCATTCGCTGGACAGGTACTCGCCATACTCCGGGTCCCCCACCATGGCGAGGATCTCGGGCGGAAGCGCCACTTCGGGCGCAATCGCCGTCGGATCCGCTTCGGGGATATTCGCCGGGTCATCCGAGAACATACGCAAATAGGCCAGAACATCGGCCCTATCCTGTGGCGCCTTCAGCCCCGGGAAATTCATCCGTGTATCACTGACCAGCGCCTTGGGGTTTTCAAGATAGGCATCAAGGTTCTCTAAATGCCACTCAAGCCCGTCATTTCCTGCACGCTGCAACCCCTCCGAATATCGAAAATCTTCCGAAACAGAGGCCGCCTTGCGCCCGAAAATACCATTCAAATTCGGGCCAATGCCGTTCTCGGCCCCCTTGCCCACTTGGTGACACCCCGAGCATTTGGCAAACACTTTCTTGCCTCTCTCCGGGTCACCGATCTCTTCGGCCCAAAGGGCTTGTGTTGACAGCAAACCAAGCGTCAGGCCGACCACACCGATCGTGCGTTTTCGCATGAACTCTCCTCCCAAAGGTCATGCCCAAGTGAATGATGGCACGCAATGCTATTCATTCAAAGAAAAAACGGGGCCGGTTTGACCCGGCCCCGCTTATCAATCTCACTCCGAGAAAGACTTGAGATATTCGGTCATCGCCGCAATGTCTTCGTCTTTCTTCAATCCCCGGAAAGACATCTTGGTGCCTTTCACATATCCACGGGGATCGGACAGGAAGGCGGCAAGGGCGTCTTCATCCCAAACCTGCCCCTCTTCGCCCATAGAGGCCATGGTCTTCGAGTAGCGGAACCCATCGACAGCGCCGATCGTCCGGCCCATGACACCGTTCAGCTGCGGACCGACGCGGTTTTTCGCGCCGTCGCCCACCTGGTGGCAAGCCTTGCACTGACGGAACAGCTTTTCACCCGCTTTCACCAGTTCAGGGTCCAGCGCGGCGGTTTCCTCCTCTGCGGGTGCGGCGGCGACCTCTCCGGTCTCGGCAGCGGCCATTTCCGTTTCTGCCTCGGCAGGTTCGGCCCCGGCCTCTTCCTCTTCTTCCGGGGTCACATCCAGAACCGCGGCGCGCATGGTGATCTCCACGCTGTCCTTGCAATCCGACATGCACACATCATCGCGCCAGAAATGCGCCTCGGCCTCTTCGCGATCATCCACGATGAACCCGTCGGCATTGGGCATTTCCACCTCGAGGAAGTTTTCGTTCGACAGAACGAAATCGTCTTCCACAAGATAGTTGGAATACAGGATATACGCCACGATGGCATAGGTTTCGTCCACCGACAGGGTCTGTGCCGCACCAAAGGGCATCGAGCGGTGAACATAATCCCATGCCGTCGACAGATAGGGCCAATAGCTGCCAACCGTCTTCAGCGGGTCCTTGTCGGCCAGCGTTCCATCGCCACCGGCCAGCTTGGGCCAGTTGCCGCGCCCCTCCGCGAAATCGCCATGGCACACGGCGCATTTCTCGATAAAGACTTCCTCGCCGGTCAAGACATCGCCCGACCCTTCGGGAAGGCCCGTACCATCGGGGCTCACGTCCAGGTTCCATGCCGCGATCTCTTCCGGCAGGGCCATCCGGCCAAGGTTGTAATTGCCATGCGGTTCGCTCGCGGCGCGCGCCATGGCGATAAAGCCCAGATCGGGGTTCGCAGGCGCTTCACCCATCATATCCGCACGCTCCGGCATCGGGGTAACATTGCGATCTGCAAAGTTGACAGCCACGGCCATGATCGCCGCAGCGCCAAGCGCCGTGCCACCGTAGAGTTTAAGAGACTTCGACATTTTCCGCCTCTCCGCTTTCTTTCACCCACCAAGTCTGGATGCAGTTGTTGTGATAGATCGAGTTTTCGCCGCGCACTTCGCGCAATTGCGCCTTGGTCGGTTGCACGTAACCCGTTTCGTCATGCGCCCGGCTCTGAAGCAGCATCTCGCTGCCGTCCCAGTCTATTTCGAGGTAGAACCGGCTCAAAGCCTTGCTCTCGCCGTCCTTGGCCAGACGTGCCTGCGTCCAGTTCTTGCCGCCATCGGTGGTCACATCGACGCGGGTAATCGCGCCGCGGCCCGACCATGCAAGGCCGGTAATCACCAGCGGCCCGGGGCCGTGGGTGATCGGAGATTGCGGGCTGGGGCTGGTGACGACCGATTTGGCGTCCATCTCCCAGGTCCACTTGCGGCTTGTGCCATCGGCCAGCGTGTCGGTGTACTTGCTGGTCTCCTCGCGGCTTTGCACCGGGGCATCCATGACCTCGACACGGCGCAGCCACTTGACCCACATGTTGCCTTCCCATCCCGGAACGACCAGACGCACGGGGTATCCATGTTCCTTGCGCAGGGCCTCGCCATTGGCCTTGAAGGCCACCAGAACATCGTCCAGCGCCTTGTCCATCGGGATCGACCGCCCGTTCGACGAGGCATCGGCGCCTTCCACGTAAATCCACTTGTCCGCAAGGTCGCCCGCAGCGTCCAGACCGGCCTCTTCCAGCAGGGTGCGCAGCGGCACGCCGGAATATTCCATGTTGTGGATCATACCATGGGTGAACTGCGCCCCATTCAACTGCGCCCCGGCCCATTCCATGCCGGTATTGGCCGCGCATTCGCAGAAATACACGTGGTTTTCCCGCGGGAAGCGCTCCAGATCGGCATAGGTGAAGACCAGCGGCTTATCGACAAGCCCGTTGATCATCAGCCGGTAATCTTCCTTCTTCAACTCGATCGCGCCCGAGTGGTGACGCTCAAAGGCGCAGCCCTGCGGCGTGATCGTGCCATCCAAAGCATGGATCGGCGTGAAGTTGATCGAGCTGATCGTGTCGGCGGTCAGCCACTCGACGTTGCGGCGCACCACATCGTCCTCGAACCGGATCGGTAGGCCATAAGGCGTGGCATCCACACCCTCGCCAAACCCGCTGGCCCATTCCTGCACCTCGGTAATCAGCGGATCGGGCTCGCCCGCCGCGCGGGCCATGCCCGCGCCCGCCACGGCCCCCCCGGCCGCCACGGCGCCCTTCAGGAACGCCCGGCGCGAGGCCCCGTTTGATTTCTTGTCGGCTGTCATTGTCGTCCTAAGCCTCCTCTTTCGACATCATATTCATCTAAATGAATTTGATGAACATAAGGTATCTGTCAAAGCGTCGCGGCCCGCTCAGGTGCCGCTGACTTTCACACTCGTATTGGGTTCCAGTTTGACGGTGCCCTGCTTGCGGATATGGCTTTCCACCACGTCCCAGATCTGCGGCCCCTCGGTGCCCTCGTTCACGCTGGCCCAACCGGCCACCACGTAATTCTTCGCCGGGTCGATCGCCTCGCCCGTGCTCAGAAGGGTCATGTCGGAAATCCGCTCGCCCTGCGGCTTGCTGACGTCGATGGAGTAGCCCATCCCGCCGATCCGCACCATGTCACCGCCCTGCTGGTAATAGGGGTCGGGGTTGAAGATGTTGTCGGCCACGTCCTCAAGGATCACCTTGATGAACTCGCCGGTCATCTCGCTGCGATACGCCTCGCCATAGGACATCGAGGTCACGTTCCAGATATCCTCGCGGGTGATCGCCTGACCGGGCAGGATGCTCGGCCCCCAACGCACACCCGGGCTCATGGCGATATCCGCCTCGCGCTCGGAAATCAGCGCATCGCAAATCAGGTCGTCCCACGACCCGTTGAAGTTGCCACGACGATACAGCAGATCATCGGTTTCCCCGATGACCTCTTCCAACTCGGCCTTGAACGGCGCGCGCTGCTCGTCAATCAGGGCGGTCATATCCGCGTCCGGCTCGATCACGTCCGAGAAGATCGGGATCAGCTTGTGACGGAAGCCCATCATCTTGCCATCGCGCACATCCAGATCCACGCGGCTGACGAACTTGCCGTTCGACCCGCTGGCGATGATGATCGTATCATCCACCAGAACCGGCTCGGGCAGCACGTCATGCGTGTGGCCCGACAGGATCACGTCAATCCCCTTGACCACGCTGGCCATCTTCTTGTCCACGTCAAAGCCGTTGTGACTCAGGCAAACCACCAGCTCCGCACCCTTGCTGCGGACCTCGTCCACCATGGCCTGCATGTTCTCGTCACGAATACCGAAACTATAGTCGGGGAACATCCAGCCGGGGTTGGCAATCGGCATATAAGGGAAGGCCTGCCCGATCACGGCGACCTTCACACCGCCACTCTCATAGAATTCGTAGGGCTTGAACTCCGCCGCCGGCTCATCCCACATCGCGTCAAAGATGTTCTGACCCAGCGAGTCGAAGGGCAGCCCCTCGACCAGTTCGCGCACCCGGTCCTGGCCCAGCGTGAATTCCCAGTGGAAGGTCATCGCATCCGGCTTCAACGCGTTCATCACGTTGACCATGTCCTGCCCTTCGGTGTGATGGCAGGTATAGGACCCATGCCACGTATCCCCGCCATCCAGCAGCAAGGCATCGGGCCGCGCCGCGCGGATCTGCTTGACGACAGTGGCCACCCGGTCAAGGCCACCGACCTTGCCGTATTCCTTCGCCAGCGAGGAGAAATCGTTATAAGTCAGGGCATAATGGCTCGGGCTACCGTCCTCGATGCCATACATCTTGCGGAAATCCGCGCCGGTCACGTGGGGCACTTCGCCCTTGTTGCCACCCACGCCGATGTTGATCTCCGGTTCACGGAAATAAATCGGCTTGAGCTGCGCGTGAATGTCGGTGATGTGAATCAAGCTCACGTTACCGAAAGTATCGAAGTCCAAAAGCTGGTCCTGGGTCAGCGCCTGCTGCGCGGCCAGCTTCGCCCAATTGCCGAAACCGCTTGCGCCATAAAGTGCCGAGGCCGCCATGCTGACCTGAAGAAAATCGCGACGAGAGATCATGTAATCCGTCTCCGAGTGGTTAAAGTTATCTCGTTCCGCGCCCGGCCTTCCGGATGCGGCTTGGCCGAAAGGCCATGAATTTCATTGTCATGCAGGCAGCGGCATGGCCGGGGCGGTCGCGCACCGCCCCGGCCCAAAGTCATATCAGTTGCGGACCGACGGGCCCTCGACCGACAGGCCGTTGCCACGGCTTGCAACATAAAGCTCCAGCGCGACAAACGCGTCGCTTCCGGGCTTGTAGGTCTCGGCACGGGTATCCCGCACACAGCCCTTGAAACGCGCGTGAACCGTGTTCAGCTTGGCGTTTTTCAGGCGGTAGGTCGGGAAGCCGTTGATCTGCCCCTGGCTCAGGTGGTCGGCGCGGATCATGTTGCCGTAGTTATCCTCGTGGCAATTGGCACAGGACAGTTCAAGCTGACCTGTCCGGGTATAGTAAAGTTCCTTACCCTTTTCCCAGGTCTCCTTGGCCGGGCCGTCGATGGCCACGTTGACAGGCATGCCACGGGATTGCACCGAGATCAGCGCCTCCATGTTCGCCATCTGGCCACCCGTGTACTTGTACGGCTCGGCGCCCATGTTGTTCTCGCGGCAATCGTTGATCTGCATGGCAAGGGTCTGCACTTCCCCGGCCTCTTCATCCCACTTGGGATAGACCGCGCGCACACCCGTCATGCTTTCCGGGCCTTCGTGGCAGGTCGCGCAGGATTTGCCCTCGCTGCCTTCGACCGCGTTCCACTGGTCCATGCCCGCATCGACGAAGATCATGCCGGGGTTGTCGAAGTCGTCCATCTCCAACGCCTGCGTTTCGTCCGACCGGAAGTGCCAGCCGGACATGATCTCGTCCATGGCGACATCTTCCATATGCGCGGGCACCTCGGCCTTGGTGATCATCTCGGTCTCGCCGTTGATGACGAGGTTGTCATCGTCCGGATCGGCCGAGGCGACACCTGGCACCGCCAACATCAAGGCGGCCACTGCTGTCATTGCATTGAATTTCATGTGTTTTTTCCCTCCCTAAAGGTTGGCCCCGCCCCGGTTCACCCGGGCGCAGGGCACCTTTTGTTATCAGCCGACCTTGACCGTTTTGGTTTCTTCGTAGACCGAGCCATCATCGTCGTACCAGGTGAACTGGAAGTCACCGGCCTCGGGGATGGTTGCCTCGAACTCGAAGTAGGGGTTGGTCGAGATCGCGGGGTGCATTTCCACATCCACGACCATAGTGCCGTTATATTCACAAGTGAAACGGTTGATGATCGAGCGCGGGATGACGTTGCCGTCACTGTCCTTGCGCTGACCCGATTCCATCTTGTGACTGATCAGGGTCTTGATGACCACGACCTCTCCGGCTTCGGCCGAACGGGGCGCTTTCACGCGGGGGCGTACACCTTTTGCCATTGTGTTCTCTCCTTCTCGCTCGCTTAGCCGCCGCAGCCGCCGATGGTGACCTTCACGGTCTTCTGGGTCTTGGCAAAGCTGCCGTCCGCCATTTTGGCCACCGCGATCACGTCCTGCGTTCCGGCAAGGCGGATACGGGTCTTGGCGCGCTGCGCCCCGGCACCCGGGCCGAAGTTGAAGGTCGCGACACCCGGGGTCGGGTTGCCCGCGGCCAGCACCATGATCGCGCTCGCGCCCTCGGCGCTCACTTCGATCGGCACGGTGTTGCCGTTCTCGGCAATCTCCGGCGCGTCGAGGTCGACACCGCCATCGGCCACATCGGCCCCGCCGGTGAATTCCGCGATCATATCGTCGGCCAGCGATGCCATTGCCGGCATCGGCAACGCGGTTACCGCAGCGGCGGCAGCGCCGATCGCCAGCGTCTCACGTCGTGTGAAGTCCATTTTCTTCTCCTTGGTCAATCTCGTAACCTGCCTGAAACGCGTCAGTCTTCGTATTTCAGCGTCGACAGGAAGGCGACAACATCTTCGATCTGCTGGGCCGACAGAAGCGGATCCAGCTCACCTTCGGGGGCCTTGCCCGTGTAGGCATCGCCCGGGCGCACAAAACCTTCGACCTTGTAATAGGCGGGCATCATCGAGCCGGGGAACGTATTCTTGGCATTGGTCAGGATCCCGCGCAGCTCTGCCTCGCCCCAACGATCGGCCACACCGTCAAGCGGCGGTCCGATTTCACCGTGGAACGGCGCATCGTTCAATGCGGTCACCTGATGGCACGAAATACAGTTCCCGATGCTCTTGGTCTTCATGACCTTGGCACCGTTTTCCGGATCTCCCGGAGCCCCGGTCAGTGACTCGGTCACCTCACCGTATTCCCCGAATTGAACGTCGCCCGGCGCAACCGGACCGGCCTGCGCCGCCCCGGCGGTCAGGGTCGCCGCCACCAATAGTGTTGTCGAAAGCTTCATGTTTCCTCCCATGGCTATCATGCCTTGTTCTCGGCTAGCTCTGTATACAGTAGGCCACCATTCCGGGCCGATGCAACAACAAATTCAGCTTTGTGAATTATTGCTGCATCCACACGGTTTGGTTAATCTTGTTTCGCCGCCGCGCGCTCTTGAATGCGGCGCGCGTGGTATCTTTGAAAATCCTCCTCGTTTTCCATGGCATACCGCTTTTCGTTCACCCAGGTGAACATGTCCAAAGTGGTCCCCTTCTGGAACGCCCCCGGCATCGTCGCCACCGCAGCCTGCGGCGCCGCGACACCCTCCTCGACCTCTTCGGGCAGGAAGATCACCGTCGGCGTGAAAAGAATCCCCCATTTGCGAAGCATGTCCCGTTCCGACCGTACGTCACCGTCGAAATCGACCATCTCACGCGACCCGTGAAGATTCAGTTGCACGACAAAGAAATTCTCCTCGATGTAGGTCGAAATGGTCTCGTCGGGGTACACCTCCTCGTGCATCTTCTTGCAATAGATACAGCCCCGTTGTTCCACCATCAGCACCAGGCGCTTGCCCTCGGCGCGGGCTTCCTCCAGATCCTCGGCCATATCGAGGAAGGTCTCCCGCATCCAGCTTTCCTTGTGCAACCCGTCGTCACCGATCTCGGCCGCCGCCGCCGGCAGCGCCAGACCGATCATCACCAGCAAACTCGCGATAATACGTATCATTTTTCGTTCTCCCTGAAATTATGGCTTATCCCAGCGATGAAAACACCGGGAAGGTCTCGATCATCCAGTTGGCAATCTCGTTGATCGTGCCGGTGGCGATCAGCAACGCGAACACGATCAGCATAACACCCAAGGCCTTCTCGACGTAAGGCTGATACTTGCGATTGCGCTGCATCCAGCCAAGAAACGGCTTGGCGAACATCGCCGCCACCACGAAGGGCGCCGTCATGCCCAGCCCGAACACCAGCAACAAAACACCCCCGCGCCAGACCTCGCCCATACCGCTGGCCATCATCAGGATCGTGGCCAGAACCGGCCCCACGCAGGCGCTCCAGCCAAAGGCAAAGGCCAGCCCCATCACATAGGCCCCGACAAAGCTTTTGGGGTCTGTTTTCGCGTCGATCTTGGCCTCGCGGTACAAAATCCCGATGCGGATAACACCCAGAAAGTGCAGACCAAAAACAAAGATCAAACCCGCCGCCACATAGCGCAGCACATCGAACCACTGGCTGAAGGCCTGACCGACCGCTGTGGCGCCCATGCCCATCAGCGTGAATATGCTCGTCACCCCAAGGGCAAAGGCCACAGACGACAGAATCAGCCGCCGCTGCGCCCCCGGGGCGATCTGCCCCTCCTCGCGCAACTCGGCCATCGACAGTCCCGCCATATAGCTCAGGTAAAATGGAACCATCGGCAATATACAGGGGGTGAAAAACGCCAGGAACCCGGCCAGGGCCGCACCGGCAAAAGAAATGTCCATCACAACGCGGTTTCCTTGTCTTATTTACATATTCAAATTATGTAGTGGATTAAGTCAACGTCAATCAGGTGTGGAATGCTGTCAAGGGCACTCTCCTTACTCGCGCCGGTCCTCTGGCTCTCGCTTGCCCCAATGGCGCAGGCGGTCGAACTCGTGATGGTCGAACGCGAGGGATGCCACTACTGCATCGAATGGAAGGCCGACCTTGGCCCCATCTACCCCAAGACAGCCGAGGGCGCATACGCCCCCTTGCGCATCGTCGACATCAAGGATGCACCGCCCGAGGGGATCGCGTTTGACCGCAAGATCCTTTTCACCCCCACCTTCGTCCTCGTGGACGAGGGTCAGGAACTCGCCCGGATCGAAGGCTACCCGGGCGAAGATTTCTTCTGGGGCCTGCTGACAATGATGCTCAAAGACAACACGGACTTTGAAAATGGCGCAAAAACCAATTAAGGCCCCGCGCAGGCCTAAACAAAACAAGGCATGGGACAATGGGACTTCCCGTATTTGACGATTCACTGACCGAAGCCGAAATGGACCGCATGGTGACCAACGCCACCAATGCCTCCACCTTCCTCAAGGCGATCAGCCACGAAGGCCGCCTGATGATCCTTTGCCATCTCGTCACCGGCGAGAAATCGGTGACCGAGCTTGAGGAACTGCTTTCGGCACGACAGGCCGCTGTTTCCCAACAACTTTCGCGACTACGGCTCGAAGGTCTGGTCATCCCACGCCGCGAAGGCAAGGCGATCTTCTATCGTCTCGCGGATGACAAGCCCCGGCGTGTACTCGAACTTGTTTATGAGCTATTCTGCGCCGAGGACTCCGAGGCGGTCTGAGGAATCGCGCCCTTCGCCCCGGAGCGGAGGAATGGCCTATGTTTGAATTCATCGACGACAACTTTCTGGTCGCCCTGATCGGGCTGGTCACGGGCCTGCTTCTGGGCCTCGCCGCCCGGATCGGGCGGTTCTGCACCATGGGCGCCATCGAAGACGCGCTTTATGGCGACTCCTGGGTGCGGATGCGGATGTGGTTTCTGGCCATCGGCGTGGCCGTGACCGGGGTCTATGCCCTGACCGCCACCGGCCATTTCGCGCCCGAACGCTCGTTTTATCTTTCGATACGCTGGATGCCGCTGGCTTCTGTCCTCGGCGGGCTAATGTTTGGCTATGGAATGGCCTTGGCGGGCAACTGCGGGTATGGCTGCATCGCCCGTCTGGGTGGCGGCGATATCCGCGCCTTCGTGATCGTCATCGTCATGGGGGTCTCGGCCTATGCCATGCTGCACGGCCCCTTCTCCTATCTGCGCAACTGGATCTTTCCCCAGCAGGACGTAACGACCGACCTGCCCCCAGGCATCGTGCATCTGGTCTCCGCAAACACCGGGTTGCCGCTGGCCACTCTGGGCATTCTGATCGGCCTTCTGCTTTGTCTCGCCGCCCTCTCATCCCGCGAGCTTCTGGAAAAACCCGGCTCTGTGTTCTGGGCCGTCATGGTGGGTGTCGGGGTGACGGCAGGCTGGGCCGGCAGCTACATGGTCGCCACACAGGGCTTCGCTGCCATGCCGGTGGTCTCGCACAGCTTCTCCGCCCCCGTGGGCGAAACCCTGCTCTACACCATGCGCGCCTCGGCGCAGGCACCTTCCTTCGCGGTGGGCTCTGTCGTCGGCGTGGCCCTCGGGGCCTTCGCCGGATCGCTCATCAAGGGCCACTTCCGCTGGGAGGCCTGCGAAGACCCGCGCGAGTTGCGCCGCCAGATCGTCGGCGCGGTCCTCATGGGGGCCGGTGCGGTGCTCGCCATGGGCTGCACCGTGGGTCAGGGCATCTCGGCCTTCTCGGTGCTCAGCTACTCCGCCCCGGTCACGATGCTGTCGATCATCGCGGGCGCAGCCTTCGGCTTGCGGCAACTGATCGAGGGGTTTCAACCCGCCGAGTAGGCCGAGTTTCGTACGACTCGTACGGCAGCACCTAGCCACCCCCGGATTTTCGTACGAAAACCGGGGGTAAATCGTACGACTCGTACGCTTCATCCACCACAAGACAACAGGGCGCAAATTGCCTCTCGAAATTTGGCCCGTGATGGTGTAGTAAATAGTTTAATGCTAAACTATTTATGCAGCGGAGGAGGCGCCGCCCATGGCCACTCGAAAAAGTGCAAAGAAACCAAATGTTTCTGCCGATGAGTTAAAGTCATACTACCGAGACATGCTCTTGATCCGCCGATTCGAAGAAAAGGCGGGCCAGCTTTACGGCATGGGATTGATCGGCGGGTTCTGCCACCTCTACATCGGCCAGGAAGCCGTTGTCGTAGGTCTTGAGGCAGCTGCTGAGGATGGCGACAAGCGGATCACAACATATAGGGACCATGGCCATATGTTGGCCTGCGGAATGGACCCCAAGGGCGTCATGGCCGAACTCACCGGCCGCGAAGGCGGCTACTCCAAGGGTAAGGGCGGGTCGATGCATATGTTCTCGACCGAGAAAGACTTTTACGGCGGCCATGGTATCGTTGGGGCTAACGTACCGCTCGGTGCCGGATTGGCCTTTGCCGACAAGTACTTGGAGAACAACCGCGTAACTTTCACCTATTTCGGGGACGGGGCCGCGAACCAGGGTCAGGTTTACGAAACCTTCAACATGGCCGCCCTGTGGGACCTGCCGGTGGTCTTCGTCATCGAGAACAACCAATACGCCATGGGCACCTCGCAAAAACGCTCCACCTCCACCCCCGACATCTACACCCGCGGCGAAGCCTTCGGTATCCCTGGCGAAGCAGTTGACGGTATGGACGTGATGGCCGTGAAAGAAGCGGGCGAAAAGGCCGTCGCCCACTGCCGGGCCGGGAAAGGCCCTTATATCCTTGAAATCAAGACCTATCGCTATCGCGGTCACTCCATGTCGGACCCGGCCAAATACCGCACCCGCGAAGAAGTCCAGAAGATGCGCGAGGAAAAAGACGCCATTGAACACGTGCGCGATCTGTTGCTCTCGGGCAAACACGCCACCGAGGATGAGCTCAAGGCGATCGATAAGGAGATCAAGGGCATCGTCAACGAGGCCGCCGAATTCTCCAAGGACAGCCCGGAACCCTCCGTCGAAGACCTTTGGACAGACATCTATACCGATGTCGCCCCCCAGAACGCTTGAGGAGAGACAACAATGGCAACTGAAATCCTAATGCCCGCCCTCTCCCCCACCATGGAAGAAGGCACCCTTGCCAAGTGGCTTGTGAAAGAAGGTGACGAGGTATCAAGCGGCGACATCATTGCCGAGATCGAAACCGACAAGGCCACCATGGAATTCGAAGCCGTGGATGAAGGCACCATCGGCAAGATCCTGATCGAAGAAGGCAGCGAAGGGGTGAAGGTGAACACGCCCATTGCCGTGCTGCTGGAAGAAGGCGAAAGCGCCGATGATATCGAAAGCGCCTCTTCCCCGGCCGCGCCCGAACCATCTTCGGATGCCAAAGAGGAAAGCGCACCCGCCAAAGCCAAAAGCGACGACGCGCCAGACATCCCGAAACCGGACACCAGCCCCGACTGGCCCGAGGGCACGGAAATGAAAACCATGACCGTGCGAGAGGCGATCAATTCGGCCATGGCCGAAGAGATGCGCAACGATGACACCGTGTTCATCATGGGCGAGGAAGTCGCCGAATACCAAGGCGCCTACAAGATCACCCAAGGCCTGCTGGATGAATTCGGTGGCAAACGCGTGATCGACACGCCCATCACCGAACACGGCTTTGCCGGCATCGGCGTGGGCGCGTCATGGGGCGGCTTGCGCCCCATCGTGGAATTCATGACATGGAACTTCGCCATGCAGGCGATTGACCAGATCATCAATTCGGCGGCCAAGACGCTTTATATGTCCGGCGGCCAGATGGGCAGCCCCATTGTCTTCCGTGGTCCCAACGGCGCCGCCGCCCGCGTCGGTGCGCAACACAGTCAGGATTACGCGGCCTGGTACGCACAAATCCCTGGCCTCAAGGTGGTACAACCCTACTCGGCCGCCGACGCCAAGGGCCTGCTGAAATCCGCCATCCGCGACCCGAACCCGGTGGTCTTCCTCGAAAACGAAATCCTCTACGGCAAATCCTTCGAAGTGCCTGTCATGGATGATTTCACCATCCCCTTCGGCAAGGCCAAGGTCTGGCGCGAGGGCACGGATGTGACCATCGTCAGCTTCGGCATCGGCATGACCTATGCCCTCGAAGCGGCCGAGAAGTTGGCCGAGGACGGCGTCGAGGCCGAGGTGATTGACCTGCGCACCCTGCGCCCCATCGATTATGACACCGTGATCGCCAGCGTGATGAAGACCAATCGCTGCGTCACCGTCGAAGAAGGGTTCCCGGTGGCCTCTATCGGCAACCACATAACGGCAACCTTGATGGAACGCGCCTTCGATTACCTCGATGCGCCGGTCATCAACTGCACGGGCAAGGACGTGCCCATGCCCTATGCCGCGAACCTCGAAAAACTGGCCCTCACCTCGACCGACGAGGTGTTGGAGGCCGTGAACAAAGTGACCTACCGCTAAGGAGAGACGGAGCAATGCCCACAGAAATTCTCATGCCCGCCCTCTCGCCCACCATGGAGGAAGGCACTCTGGCCAAATGGCTGGTCAAGGAAGGCGATACCGTCAATGCAGGCGACCTTCTGGCCGAGATCGAGACCGACAAGGCCACCATGGAATTCGAAGCCGTGGATGAAGGGACCGTCGGCAAGATCCTCATTGAGGAAGGAAGCGAAGGCGTTAAAGTGAACACGCCGATTGCCGTGCTATTGGAAGAAGGCGAAAGCGCCGAGGATATCGATACCTCGGGCGGCGATGCAAAACCCGCACCGAAAGCCGAAACCGAAGATACCTCCCAAGAGAAATCGGCCGGGGAAGGGTCTGGCAAGGGCGCCGCCGCGTCCGACACCAAGGCCCCTGCCGCGCCGAAGGGTGCGGATGGCGACCGTATCTTCGCCTCCCCCCTCGCCCGCCGCATCGCCGCTGACAAGGGGCTGGACCTGGCCCAGATCAAAGGCTCCGGCCCGCGCGGTCGGATCGTGAAAGCCGATGTCGAAAGCGCCAAAGCGGGCGCGGCCCCTGCCAAATCCGAAGCGGCCCCCGCCGCGGCAGCAGCCCCTGCCCCGGCTGGTCCCTCTGCCGATGCCGTCACGGCGATGTATCAAGACCGCGAGTACGAGGAAGTCAAACTCGACGGCATGCGCAAAACCATTGCCGCACGCTTGAGCGAAGCCAAGCAAACCATCCCGCATTTCTATCTGCGCCGGGATATCAAGCTTGATGCGTTGCTGGCCTTCCGCAGCCAACTCAACAAACAGCTTGAGGGCCGCGGCGTGAAGCTCAGCGTCAATGACTTCATCATCAAGGCAAGCGCCTTGGCACTACAGGCCGTACCGGATGCCAATGCCGTCTGGGCCGGGGACAAGGTGCTGAAACTCAAACCCTCGGACGTGGCCGTGGCCGTGGCCATCGAAGGAGGATTGTTCACGCCGGTACTGAAAGATGCCGACATGAAATCGCTTTCGGCGCTTTCGGCAGAGATGAAAGATCTCGCCGCCCGCGCCCGCGACCGCAAGCTTTCGCCCGAGGAATACCAGGGCGGCAGCTTTGCCATCTCCAACCTCGGGATGTTCGGGATCGACAACTTCGACGCGGTCATCAACCCACCACACGGCGGCATCCTTGCGGTTGGCGCTGGTGTGAAGAAACCCGTTGTCGGCAAGGATGGCGAACTGACGGTCGCCACGGTTATGTCTGTCACCCTGAGCGTCGATCACCGGGTCATCGACGGGGCTCTTGGGGCGCAACTGCTCGAACAGATCGTGCAGAATCTCGAAAACCCGATGGTTATGCTGGCCTGAGACAGACAGCACAGCACGCATATTCGTGCACTGTCACCACCATACCACCTGAGGACAGAACACTTGGTTCTCAGGTGGTATGGCGAGACCCAGTCCTGCCCAAAATGGAAAATTTCGCAATAATATGTTAAAATCCCCCTTTAAACATTAAGGGAGGGGGACAAAATGACCTATAATTTTGTCAGCTGCGCCGCTGTCGCCACCATGCTCTTGACGGGCTGCATGGCAACAACTGCCACCGAAGAAGTCGATCCACTAACCGCACGGCTATCCGGTAAGACAGGTGTCCATGCATCAGGCACCACTGTGACGCTACATGAGGATGGTCGCATTACCGGCCAAACCCACAACGGTCAGGCCATTGTTGGCGCCTGGGAGGTTCGTAACGGTCGGTATTGCCGCACGATCACAGCGCCAGAATCACTTGCGGGCTCGAATTGCCAAGACGTCGAATTCGATGGCAACAAAATGGTCTTCATCAAGGATGACGGCACATCATCGACGTTCGTAGCGCAGGGATAGCATATTCGCAAAAACCATTCGCCTTGTACACGGCAAGGTCGCTCAAGGCGAAAGCGCCAAACCTGCCGGGACAAGTGGTCTCACTCCGACCCCTTGATCCCTAGAAGCTGATCCATGCTCACCGAGGGTTGATCGCAACCCGCTTCGCCGACGATCTTGGCTGGCACGCCCGCCACGGTCTTGCACGGCGGCACCTCCTGCAACACGACAGAACCGGCTGCCACGCGGGAACAATTGCCGACCCGGATATTGCCAAGAACCTTGGCCCCGGCCCCGATCAAGACACCGTCGCCGATCTTGGGGTGACGATCTTCTTCTTCCTTGCCGGTCCCGCCAAGCGTCACCGAGTGCAGCATCGACACGTTGTCGCCCACGGTCGCGGTCTCACCGATCACGATGGAATGCGCGTGGTCAATCATGATTCCCTTGCCGATCTTTGCTGCGGGGTGAATATCCACGCCAAACACCTCGGAAATCCGCATCTGGAAGAACCGTGCCATATCGCGCCGGTCCTGACGCCACAACCAATTGGCCACGCGGTAGGCCTGTATGGCCTGGAAACCCTTGAAAAACAGCAGCGGCTGAATGAAGCGATCACACGCCGGGTCACGATCATTCACCGCAACAATATCGGCGCGCGCCGCAACCGATATATCACCATCATCCACATAGGCCGCATCGCAAATTTCCCGCAGCAGCATCTCGGGCATCTCGCCCGACCCAAGTTTCAGGGAGATACGGTATGCCAAGGCAGACTCGAACGAGGCATGGTGCAAAATCGACGAATGCACGACCCCGCCCAAAAGCGGCTCATGTTCGATCGCATTTTCCGCCTCACCCCGAATACGGGCCCAAACCGGGTCCAACTCGGCCAGTTTTCTGCGCGTTTCAACCATTTGCATGCTCCTGTGCTTGTGGTTGAGTATATCAGATAGGCGCGTTTCGCAAAACGCAAAGCTGTGATCAAGGGGATCAAGGAATTGAATGCAGATCAGCAAACCCATTTCCGAACACTCATCACCCAGCGTCTGGCGGCACTCGACGCAGAAGATACCCTAGGCGAAGCGGGGCAAGCCACCGTGGAACTGGATCAACAGGCTGTCGGGCGGCTCAGCCGTCAGGACGCCTTGCAGAACCAAGCCATGGCCAAGGCCACGCACACACGCAGGCAGATGGAACGGCAAAAGCTCAAAGCCGCCCTCGCCCGCATGGACGAAGGCGAATTTGGGTATTGCGAAGACTGCGGCGATAAAATTGCAGCAGGGCGGTTGGAGCTTGACCCCGGCGTGACCCGCTGCGTCGACTGCGCAAAGGGTTAAGCTTCAATCGCAATTCTCGCCCATTGCCCCGGCCCATAAAGCGCCGAGACCTGTGCGACATGCACTTCATACTCTCCACTGAGCGCGTCCGAGGCCCGCGCCGCAGCGTCATAAGTCCATTCCGGCACAGATGTCATGTGCTCGCGAACAACCTGTGTGCCCTGCATGACACGTACGACATAGCTTTCGGTTTCTTCTCCCAAAGGCACCTCGGGCGTATCCCACCTGTCTCCGCCGATGCGGGGCCGGCGAATCCACTTGAACTGTTGGTTCTGCCCGGCCTCACCGAAAGCTTGCAAATGCACAGGGCGCAAAGGCCGCAGCCCAAGGCCATCAAAAGCAATCTGCGCATGGCTATAGGACGGGTCATCCACGGGCCGCTGTGCCGGGCCAATGCGATAATGCCGTGACTGGCCCCGCTTGGCCTCGGGCAAATCAATCTGCTGCGGGCTGCCATCCAACCGCACCACGATTGACCCCAGGGGCCAGACATGCCCCGGCTCAACCTCTGTGCCCAATTGCCCCCGCAACCGATGCGACAGAACATAGGTCTCCGGTGCAACCAGATCGGCATCGCGGAACTGGAACAGCTCCCACCCCCCCGGCGTTCCATCCCCGATGGCACAAAGGTTCCCGCCGTTCAGCATCTCCTCGCGGTTGATACTTTCCAACTGACCATAGCGCATATTCACATACAGCCCCGCCCCCCGGTCATAGCGCCCCATCGGCGCCCAACTCAGGGGGGTTTCCGTCACCCCAACCGGGGTGCGTGCGGCCAGAATGCGGTTCAGCCGGTAATTGGCATCTTCATCCGAGGCATAAAGCGCCGCCGACCCCGGCCATGGGTCTGCCATTACCGCGATATGCGGCGCATGAGGCACCTCCTCCCCGGTCATCAAGGGCAGATCAAGAAACAAGGGCGTCACCGGCACAGGCGCAGCAAAGGCGCGTACCGCACCCGCCTCTTCCTCAACCTCGATGGGGTCATAACACTCCGGCTCAATGCGCACGGCCTCGGCTTTTTGGGCGCTGCCCATCTGCTCCACCCGGTCGATGCGATAAAGCCCACGTCCCCCCTCTTCGGGCACCGAAATCACATCGCCCGCGCCTGCCTCCAAGCGCGAAGGCGGCAGCACCAAACGCTGGCTATCGCGCGCCACCCGCGCCTCGGACAGCCACCGGGCCACTGTCTGCCGCCCCTCCGTCCGCGTCATGGCCATGGGCATTTCCGAGGTGGACACAGCATGTGTCGCCTCATCCGGCAGCACGCTTTCCTCGGCGATCACCTCGTAATCGGCATCCGCCTCGACAAAGCGCAACCGCACCCGGCCTGCAAGTTCAGCCGCATTGCCGCGTGTCTCCTCCATGATTCCGTCCATCTCCGGATCACGGACCAGATAGTCCGGCTCGACAACATGATCGACAACCCCATCCCGCAACTGGTAGCGCAGCACCCCGTCGCGCTCGACCGCGTCCACCCCATGGCGCAGCATCAGGGGCTGCATCGCGCCGCGTGCTTCACCGACCTGATCCACCAGATATCCACGCACCAACCCATGCGCCGCGCCAGTCTGGCCGTGATGCAATCCAGCCCGTGTACCAATCTCGTCCAAAACCGACGGCAAGGTCCGCGCCGACATCCGCCCATTCAGCCAATGACCCCGCGCATAGTTCTCCCCATCCGACCAGAGCCCTCGATTATTTGGGAAAAACGGGAAAGGCCGCGCATCCCAGGCCCAGGCACAGCTATGCGCCCAATCGACCATCGGCCCGCCATACTCCTCAGAAACTGGGTTCCGCGCCGGATCATCCCAATACCCCGCCATGGCGCGCAGGTATTGAAACTGCATCAGTTCATCACGCCTCCCGTTTGAATGGCGCGGCAGGCTGGATTCCGAGGACTTGGGATCGACGAATTTATTGGGCTGATTGCTCCCCTTGTCGATCGCGGCACAGCCATACTCGGAAAATCTTATTGGCTTCGACATCGGCACCCAATCCGTGGGGGTCTCCGACCGCATACCGCCTATTCGCTCATGATGCGGATTGGCCCACCAATTGCGAATATCCTTGAATCGCCAGATCCACGGCTCGCCATGATCCTCGTCGGTGATCGGGGTTCGGATCTGCGCCGCGCGCGCCTCGGGTGAATGGTAATACCAATCATAGCCTTCGCCGCCCTCGATATTACCTTGCAAATACTCCAGGTCATAGATCGACCCGGCCCCGGCATCGGCGTGATCCTCGCCTTCCCGCCAATCGCTCAGCGGCATGTAATTGTCGATCCCGATGAAATCGATGTTGTCATCCGCCCACAGCGGATCAAGATGGAAAAATCGGTCGCCATTGCCGGGTTGATAGCCGAAATACTCGGTCCAGTCGGCGGCATATCCGATCTTCACCTCCGGCCCCAGAAGGCTGCGCACCTCACCGGCCAGATCAATCAAGTGCTGCACGGCCGGAAAGGAATTCCCCGGCCCCCGCAACTGCGTCAGTCCGCGCATTTCCGACCCGATGCAGAAACTCTCGACACCGCCCGCCGCCTTGCACAAGGCCGCCTGATGCAGAATGAACCGGCGATAACCCCACTCGTCCGGGCCACTATAGGACACCGGGCTTCGGCTCACTCCTCCATTGTAGAAAATAAAATCAAATGCGCCATTGCCGGCCGTACTCCCCGTCCAAGATTGCCCTTCGACCGTGAAATCCGAAGCCTGCGCCACGCCGAAAAACGCCGCAACCTGCGCCTCGGCCTCTGCCGTACCATCAGGACTATCCTCTTGCCCGGGGGCTCGCGCGCCGGTGATCCGCCCGCGCCACGGCAAGGCGGGCTGGTCATCCCCGCCATAGGGATCAGGCAAACCGTTGCCCGCCATCTGCTGCATCAGGATGAAGGGATAATACATCACCTCCTGCCCGGCCTCCTTCAAGGCCTCAATCGCCTCCACCACGGACGCATCGGCAGGCGTGCCACCATAAACCGGACGATCATTAGCATCACGCGCTACGCTCTGTGCGGCCTGCCGGGTCACCCCGGAGACCTTCCACGGCATATTCCTGGCGTCGAATTCCTTCTGCTCCACCATGGGCCGTATCGTGCAGTCCCCACAGCGCAGGTCATCTCCGAACCAGCTCACGATCAGCGAACTCGTCCCACAGCCCGGCAGCTCCCCCTCAAGGCTCTCCAATGAGGTCAGGAAGTCTGCTTTCCCCGAGGGCGTATTCACATTGGCCAACCCGGTAGAGCCAAACCCGAAGTTCATCCGCACCGGCGTCGTGGCAAGCGCATATTCGCCGCTGCCCGGCAGCATCGCCACCCCGCGCACCCCTTGCACCGGGTCCAGATCGGCCCCCTCGGCCCCGGGCTGCGCCGGGCGGCAGACCTCGAAACTGAACTGCGGCACCCGGTTGCCATAGGGGCCAAGCTCCAGATCCTCGATCACCACATAGGCCGTGCCACGATAGGCAGGCACCGTGCCTGCGCCCTCAACCGCCTCCATCCGCGGATCGGGCATTTGGTCGGGCGTGCCGCGATAGACCCGCATGTTCAGATCATCACGCGCCACTTCCGTCCCATCGGCCCAGACACGGCCCACATGCGAAATCTCGCCTTCGCACAGGGCAATCGCCAAACTCACCGAATAGCTATACTTGGATTGCGTGGGCCTGCGCGGTCCACCCCCCTTTCCACCACCGCCGCCTGTGATCGTCACTGTCTCCAGGAACTCCGTGGCCCAGATCACCTGCCCCGACACCCGCATCCGGCCATAGACCTGCGCCACGGCGTCCCCCTCGCCCGCGCCGGTCAGACGCAGGCGATTGACGCGGCCCGTCTCCACCACCTCGGATCCCTGCCCCATCAACCGCTGGTCGATGGACCGACCGATAACCGCCCCTGCAAACCGGCCCACGGCGGCCATCGACAGCCCCAGAACCGAGCCCCCGACCGAGCCGCCAATCGCCGCCCCCGCCGCCGAAAGAATGATCGTCGCCATGCCTGCTACCCCTTCCTATGGAAATTCAAATCGCGCCACGATGCGCCGCCGCCACGGCGGCGTCAGCGGGCTTTCCACCACCCCATGCCCCGAATAGGCATGAATGAACGTGGCCTGCGCGCCCACCTGCGCCGCAACACCCAGATGCTTGGCCACCCCCTGCACCCGCATCCGAAACAAAAGTACATCCCCCGGGGCCTCATCCCCCAAGGGCTTGGCCCGCAAATGCCGCGCCGCCGCGCGCCATAACTGCTCATCCCCCGCCGGTTCCGACCAATCCATCGAGTAGGCCGGCACCGCCTCGGGCTCCGCGCCCAAGACCTCGCGCCACAGCCCACGCAAAAGGCCAAGGCAATCGCACCCCGCCCCCTTGCACGAGGCCTGATGCCGATAAGGCGTGCCCAACCAACCCCGCGCGGCGCTCACAATCTCATCCCCCCGGCTCATCACCTGCGGCTCCCGCCATCCAAGCGGCCCGCGCGGGCCGGGTCACTGATCGTCCAGTCATCGCCGGGAATATCCGGGAACCCCTGAAAATTCAGATAGTTGTTGAACTTGAAGCGGCAGCTCTCCCCACGCTTGTCGCACCCCGCAGTCAGGCGCAGGGCATCACCCGGACGGGTCGGCGCGCGCAAGGGCTCCCACAGCTCGATCACCCGCGCGTCACTCTCCTGGACATCGCTCTTGATCGCCCCGCTCAACCCTTGGGCATCGCCGCTTTCGATCCGCAACACCCCATGCCGGAACCAAGCGGGCGCAAAGCCCGCCAATTCGGCAAAACGGAACACCCGCCGCTCCTCGACCTCCTCGACCACCCCTTCGGCAAAATACCCCGGCGTCGTCACATCGAACCCACAGGCCACATCGCCCAAGACCGCCGTGCAGGGCTTCTGGTAAACCCGCCCCACCGGGCGGTTCAGAACATCCGTCAGCCCCCGCAACTCGGCCTCGAACGCTCCACCGGCACGGCGCAACTCGCCAATACTGCCGCGAAACTGCAACTGCCGTGCCCTTACATCGGCCCAGTTCACCAGCCAGGCGCGCACCTCGGCCCCGTCATAGCGCCCCGCCTCGATATCCGCCTCGCGGATGGCGGCATCGCTCAAGGCCCCCAAAGCCTCGGTATTGTCCACCGAAAGCCCGGTGCTCTGCTGCAAGGCCAAGGAACTTAGCCCTGTATCAGCCTTGAACGTGATCCCCTCGAACGCCAGCCCGCAATCATGGTCCGTGAACCCCAGTGTCACACCATCCGACCGCGTCACCGCCCAACAGCGACACGTCGTGGTCACGCCGGTTGCCAAATGCGCCTTCAATCCCTCGTGCAGCCCGCTCATACCCGGACCTCCACGATCGGCACATTGGGCGCATCGCCCGCCTGAAAACTGGCAAGCGAGGTCTGGATACGGTCAATGTCAAACCGCACCGGCACGTCGAACTCGAACCCGGCGGTGATCTCGACACCCTCATTCGGCGGATGCACAAACCGGATCATCCCGGTATCCGCCTCCACCTCGTAATGCACGCCCTCCTGCTGCTCATCGCCACCAAGACCCACGCGCACGGTGCCCGCCACGGGCTTGGTTATGGGCCGCTCATAAACCTGCTGACCCGAGCGGTACTGCTTGACCAGTTGAAAATCGCTGGTCACATCATCGCCCACGGCGATCACCTGATCGTCATAGCCCACCTCGGCCCGCGCGCCGCAGGATTTGTAATCGGTCCAATCCTTCCACCGGAACCCGTATATCTGCCCCTGCCGCGCCTCGAAAAAGGCGATCAAGGTCTCGATATCGTCCAGACTGCGCATCGCCACGCCCGCGTCATAGCGGCGGCGCGAATGCCGCCACGGCGTGTTGCGCTCTTCGAACCCATTGGCCAGTGTCACCACATCCGTGTGCCGCTCCGGCCCCCCGATCGATCCGAAGCTCAGGCTTGCGGGGAAACGTACCTCGTGAAAATTCATGGCTCTCCCTCCTTAACGGTTGCGCGCGCCGCGCCCGATGGCGCGGCCCAGCTCGGCGGCGATCTGCCCTTTCGAGCGGCGGAAGCCCTCAGCATCGGGCGTCGAGATGTTCATCACCACGCTGACCGGCGCACCACCGCCCCGCGCCTGCACCCCCAGCTTGCCATCGGGGCCACGCGACAACGGCATGATCGCCTCCGGCCCCGCCTCGCCCATCAACCCGGTGCCATTCCGCATCGGAAAACTCACCGGCCCGCTGACGATCCCGCCACTGGCAAAGGGCTGCACCCGGCCTTGCGAGAATGAACCGCCCTTCTCGAAGGGAAAGAGGCCCGACATCAGGCCGCCCACCCCCTGCGCCAGCAACCCGCCGACATGCTCCGTCACCGGCTTCACCGCCGAATTGAAGGCCGCGTTGATCATCGAATTGGTCATCTTCTCAAGGGCCTGGGACAGGCTATCGCCATGCACCACCGCCCCCCGAATGGCCCGGGTCAGCCCCCGGCCGATCCCGCGCTCCAGTGTCGCCACATCCTGGCCGGTCTCGGCAAAACTTTCGCGCACCCGCGCCAGTTCGGCGTTGAAGGCCGCCGCCATCCCGGTGGTTTGCCCAAGGGTTTCGTCCAGCGCCTCAACCTGCGCGTCCAGATCATCCAATCGTTCCACGTCATTCATCCTTTGTGTCTTTCGGTGCATCGGGGAAATCGGCCATCAAGGCCTCAAGCCCTCCACGCCGCAGGGGGGCGATCCCGGCCCGCGTGCCCAGCATCAGTTCCAACTCCGCCGGGGTCAGCGCCCAGAACTCCGCAGGCCGCAACCCAAGCCCGCGCATCCCCGCCTGCATCAGGGCAGGCCAATCAAAGCGCGCAGCCCTCATACCCCCTCCGGCGCCATGAAGGCCCGCGCCAGCAACTCGGCGGCGGCCCGGGCGGCGCCCATGGCCCCGCCCTCGATCTCGGCGCTCAGCAGGTCACTTGCCTGCCCGCGCCAGCCCCCGCCGCGCAGCCCCGCCACGATCAGGCGCAGCACATCGCGGCTGGAAAAAGCGCCGCTCTCAAAGCGCTCCACCATGCCCACCAGACTGTCGCCCTCAAGGCTCGCCTCCAGTTCGGCCAAGGCCCCGAGGGTCAGCTTCATCACATGCCGCTGCCCGTCGATCACCAAGCCCACCTCGCCTGCATAGGGGTTCGCCATCGGATCACGCCGCCGTAAAACTCAGCTGCCCCGCCGAGGCCAGCGACAACTCATAGGTCGCCTCGCCGTCATGGGTGCCCGCATATTCGATCGCGCTCACCTGGAACGGCCCCTCGACCACCCCGAAATCCGGGATCACCACCTGGAAATCCGGGGTCTCACCATCGAAAAAGATCTGCCGCGCGCGCTCGTCGCTGGCCGCGTCGCGGAAAATTCCCGACCCGCTGATCGAGGCCGATTTGACACCCGCCCCCGCCAGCAACTCGCGCCAACCGCCCGCGCTCTCAAGGCTCGTCACATCCACGCTTTCCGCGTTGAAACTGATGCGCGTCGCCCGCAGGCCCGCCACCGTCTGAAAATTGCCGTCGCTGGTCAGGTCGATCTTGACCAACAGGTCCTTGCCGTTTTGAACTGCCATGGTTCATCTCCCGTGAAATCAATGGGTTAAAGGGTGTCGTCCACACGCGCGCGAAAGGTCAGGTCGATCCGGCGAATATCGCCGGTCCCCTCCCGCCGCGCCCGCGCTCGATAGAAATGCAAGGCCGCCAAGCGCCCCCGCGAAAGGCTCAATTGCGCATCGGTCAGGGCGTCGCTGATCGCCGCCGCCACCTCCTTCGCGCCGTGAAACCCGGCCTCCGAAGTGACCACCGAAACGCTCACCCGATGCCACGCGCCACCGCCCGTGCCATCGCCACGCTCGCGCACATCCTCGGGGCCGAGCGTGACATAGGTCTCGGGCAATGGCCCGCTGGGCAGCGCATCGTAGATCGCATCGCCCACCAAACCCCCAAGGCCCGCATCCGCCGCCAAATGCTGATAAATCGCCGCCTGCAAGGCCGCCGCCGCGCCATAGCTCATAGGCCCACCTCCTCTTCGCAAAAGCAGGTCAGGAACCGCGCCGCCGCGTCCCGCTCGGCCACCGCCTCAATCCGCAGGATGCGCGTGCCGTCACGAAACCGCTGGCTCGCTTGCGGCCGTGATGCCGCCCCCAAGGGCGCCGCCCGCACCGTCACGCGAAACCCCGTGGCCGACACGGCCCCGCCTTCCCCGGCCCGGTCGCGCCCCGTGCGTGCGCGCACTTCGGCCCATAGCGTGCCCAGCGCGGCCCATGTCTCCTCATGGCCGCCCGCGCCATCGCTCACGCGCTCAGGCGCTTCCAAAACCAGCGGTCGGTTCAAATGCACCCGGCCCATCACGCACCGCCCCCGGCCATCAGCCGCACGGTGCGATAGCGCTCAATCAGGCTGGTGACCCCAAAGGGCATGCATCCCCCGCCCAGCGCGGTTTCGTGCCGATACTCATAGTAATGCGCCGCCAGCAAAAGCACCGCCTGCCCCAGATCGGCGGGCAAGCCCGCCCAATCCGGCGCATACCCGGCGCTCAACTGCACCTCCGCCACACCCCCCTCGGGGATCGCGGGCAACACCGTGCCGCCCGGGCGCAAAACAGGCCGATGCGCATCCGGCTCAAGCCGGTACATCGCAGGCGCAATCACCTCTTCCTCTTCATCCCGGTTGCGCAACAAAAGCTGCGTCACCGCCGTGACCGGCGCCACCGGAAGGGGCTGCCCCCCCGCCGCGCGCCACCGCGTCACGGTCCAGGAAAACCCCCGTTCGATCAAAACCTTGCCGGTGCGCGCCTCGATTGCCGCCATGGCCGCCCGCAGAAACCCCATCAAAACAGGTTCCTGCACATCGCCATCGGCAAACCCGGTGCCCAGCCGCAGATGCGCCTTGAACTCTTCCACCGGAAGCGCCGCATCGGGCAAGGTGGTCTCTTCGATCAACATCATGGACTCTCTCCACACATCCCAATCCCCTCCGGTGGTTCAGGCGCGCGCAGCCTCACGTTGCTCGTCCGAAGGGGAGCAGCTGGACAACGCAAATCGCGGCAAAACGCGCGCCACGGACGGGGGCAGCCCGGCCCCCGCCCCATCGCTCACCTCTTACGAGGTGGCGAATTTCAACAGCTTGATCGCAGCGAAATCGCTCACGTCACCGCCCACGCGCTTGGTGGCATAGAACAACACATGCGGCTTGGCGCTGAACGGATCGCGCAGCACACGCAGGTCCGGGCGCTCGGCCACGGTGTAGCCTGCGTTGAAATCGCCAAAGGCAATGGCATCCGCGCCGGTCGCAATATCGGGCATGTCCTCGGCAATCAGCACCGGATAACCCATCAAGCGTGCAGGTTCCCCCGCGGCCAGGCCATCAGACCACAGGAAACGCCCGTCATTGTCCTTCAGCTTGCGCACGGCCCCTGCGGTTTTCGAATTCATCACGAAGGCCGCATTGGCGCGGTACTGCGCGCCCAGCGCATAGACCAGGTCGATGATCGCCTCGGCCCCGCCGAAATCACCATCCACACCCGTCGGCACATAGCCAAGATTGCCCCATGTCCAGACATAATTGTCGACACTGGGATGGGTCATAAAGCCGGTGGGCTTATCCACACCATCGCCATTGATGAAGGCATCCGCTTCGGCACGGGCGAACTTGTCGGCAATACGCCCAGCAAGCCAGCCTTCGATGTCAAAGGCACTGTCATCCAACAGGCGTTGGCTGGCCTTGGGCAGCGCCGACAGCTCGTGCAGCGGGATGGTGATCCGGTCAATCGTGGGCGTGCCGGTCTCGGTGGTCGGGTCACTTTCCGTGGCCCAACCATGGCCCACATCCGTGTGGTCAATCAGCATGTCAAAGCTGGTGGCTTCCACCTGCACCACATTGGCAATCGCCCGGATCGACGCGGTCGAGGCCAGAACGCTTTTCACGCTCTCGGCGGTCTGCGGATCCACCAGATAGCCACCGTCGCCGGCAACGGCGGTGCTCATCGCCTTGCCTTCCAGTTCCAGACCGCGCAGGCCATCATCGTCGCCACTGCGCAGATAGGCATCAAAGGCCTTCTGATGCGGGGCCTCCCCGGCATCCGCCGCCGCCAGAACCGGGCGCGCCGCAGCCGCCCCCATGGATTTACGCTCAAACTTGGTCATTTTGTCATCCTGCTGTTGAAGTCGGTTTTCGATCTCGGCCCGAAAGCCTTTGAACTCGGTCATGAACCCCGCCACGGCGGACTTCACCTCATGGACCGGAGACACATCTCCCCCGGTCCGAGACTGTGCCTCGGTCTTGCTCATCGCTTGATCCCACTGTCGTTTCGGTCGTGTTGCGGCGCTCTAGCTTTGCGCCATCTCCCGGCGCGCGCCCTCGAAGGCCGCCGCCAGTTCGCGCAAGGTCTGGTCCGTCTCCGGGGTCTCCCCCTTGGCCCCCACCCGCGCACTGGGCAGCATCGGGAAGGTCACAAGCGACACCTCCCAAAGCTCCAGTTCCATCAAGAGCCGCTGGCCCTTGTCATTCTTTGTGGCCTTCACCGTCCGGTAGCCGATGGAAAGCCCATCAATCGCCCCGGCGGCAATCAGGGCGGCGGCCTCGCGGGCGCGCTCCACCCCGTCCAGCAACCGGCCCTTCACATACAGGCCCTTGCCGTCCTCGCGCACCTCGTCCCAGACGCCAATCGGCTGCGCCGGGTCATGCTGCCACAGCATCTTCACCGCGCGCCCCTCTTTGCCCAGCTTGGTCAGCGATGCGCCATAGGCCCCCTTGGCCACCACGTCACCGCCCCGGTCGCGACTGCCGAACAGGCTCGCATAGCCTTCGATCACCGCATTCTCGCTCACGGAGATCTCCTCACCTAACCGGCAGAACTTGTGCTCCAAGCCCCATTGATCCTGCATCTCGCTCATCCTTTCCTCATCCCCAGTTCCAAGCCCGAACACTCACGGCAACGCCGCCAGCAAGGGCTGAAACGCCTGCGCCAGTATCGCGCCGACCACGCCATAGACCGCCAGCCAAAGCCGCTTTTCCAGTCGCTCCAACATCTCCTCGATCTTCTCCAGCCGCTGCACCATGGCCTCGTTGCGCAGGGTCGAGACCCGCTCATGCGCCTCCAGCCGCAACGCCGGCGCGCAATCGAAGGCCTCGAAACCATAGCGCGCGCCATCCTCTCCCATCGCCGGGCTCATGCCTGCCCCTCGTCACGGTCGGCCTCGGCCACCTCACTCTCCGCCAAGGGCGGCAGGCCCAGCATCCGGCGCTTTTCCTCCCGGCTCAGGAAATCGGCCCCCGCCACGCGCCGCCACTGCGCCTCGCGCTCATGCGCAAGCGCCGTGACCTGCTCGATATCGGGCCGCATCTCGATCACCTCGCCGGTATAACGGCCCAGCCAATGCGCAAGGCTCCCCGCCACGCGCCCCGCCATGGGCAGCACTGTCAGGCGGTAAAACGCCCGGTTCGCCTCCTGGTAATTGGCATAGGTCGCATCGCCCGGAATCCCCAACAACATCGGCGGCACCCCGAAGGCCAGGGCGATCTCCCGCGCCGCCGCCTCCTTGCTTTTCTGGAACTCCATGTCCGAGGGCGAAAAGCCCATCGGCTTCCAATCCAAGCCCCCTTCCAACAGCATCGGCCGCCCGGCGTTGCGCGCGCCCTGATGATGGCTCTCCATCTCGCTCACCAGACGGTCATATTGATCCGTGGAAAGCGTCCCCTGCCCCTCGGCCCCGCGATAGACAATCGCCCCCGAGGGCCGCGCCGCATTGTCCAGCAAAGCCTTCGACCACCGGCTCGCCGCGTTATGCACATCCAGGGCCTGCGCCGCCGCCTGCAATGGCGACAGCCCGTAATGATCATCCTGCGGATGAAACCCCTTCACATGGCAGACCGGCGAAATCCCCTCCTCGACGGCAAAGCGATGCTTGCGCCCGCCCACCGCATATTCATAACCCACGGGCCAGCCATCGCCGCCCGGAACAACACTCATCCGGTCCGAACGCAGCACATGCAGCTCAACTGGCACAGCCCCCGGCGCCCCCACAGCCTCGACATAGGCATTGCCGGTCAGGATCAACTGCGCATAAAGCGCCTCCAGCATCTCGGCCCCCGCCTGCGCCCCGTTGGGCCGCGCCAGCAAATCCTTGACGGGATGCGCCTCATACGCCCCCCCGGCCCCGGTCATGACCATCGGCAGGCCCGCGCAGGCCTCCGCCACCAGCTTGACACAGCGATGCACCACCGGGTTCCCGGCATAGCCCGTCCGCGTCAGCGACACCGTGTCCCGCGGGCTCCAGGCCACACGCCCCGCCCCGTGCCAGGCCATCACCGGCGCCGCGGCACTTGCCTTTTGTTCCGGCGCTGCGGGCGCTGCCCCGCCCTGTCTGAAGAAATCCAGTATCATTCTCGGCTCCACTCCTTGGGTCTTCGGCCATTCCGCGTCGTCGAAAGCCACCAGACCCCTAAAAGTTTAAGAAAAATAAATCAGACCGCGCGCACCCTCGGGCGCCGCCACTTGGCCGCCGGCACGATCATCACCTCATGCAAGGCCCAAACCAGCGCATCCACCCGGTCGGGGCTGCCCTTGCCTTCGAACCCCTGCGCCGTCATCGCGCACATCTGGTCCTCCAGATCGCCCAGGCCCCGCGCATGGAACACCCTCCGCTGCTCGTACAAAGCGGCCACAGGCTCTGCCCGGGTCACCTTGCCCCGGCTGGCATGAACGCTCTTTACCGGCACCAACGGGTCCACCTGCCGGATGACCTGCGCCACCAGATCCCCGCCCTGGTTCACCTCGGCCACCAAGCGCTCGGCGCCGAATTGCTCCATCGCGCGAATGGCGGCATTGGCCCAACTCGACGGGCTCGCCGCCCCGATGCTGCAATCGGCCAGGACATAGGCCCGCCAATCCTGCACCGGGCCTTGGGTGACGGCCCCCGCCACCACGATCCCGCACTCGTCCGATCCCTCGCGCCCGGTTACCGGCGGGTCGATCGCCACCACCACCCGGTCCAGCTCGGGCAGGTCGTCCACCTGCAAGGCTTCCAACATCCGCGTGGTCCAAAGTGCGCCCTCGGCCTCGTCCAGCAACACGCCCTCCAATTCCTGACGCCCCAATCGCGTCCCGGCATAGCGCGTGCGCACTTCGTCAAGGAAAGACTGCGCCAGATAGGCCCTGTTGGCCTCGGTGGGCGCACTGGTGACAACCGTGCTCTCCTGCGCCACGACCTCTTTCAACACGCCCACATTGCGCGGCGTGGTGGTCACGCAGACCTGCGGATGCTCCCCCAACCGCAAGCCGAACTGCAACATGTCCCATGTCTCGCGCGCCCGCTTCCACTTGGCCAGTTCATCCACCCAAGCGCCGTCAAACTGCGGCCCGCGCAACGCCTCGGGGTCATGCGCGGAATACACCTGCGCCGTGGCCCCGTTGTGCCACAACAACCGCTTGCGCGTCGGCTGCCAGACGGGCCGCCGGTCCGGCGGCGAACAGGCCATAATCCCGCTTTCGCCAAAGATCATCACATCGCGCACCTGGTCCATGGTTTCCCCTACCAAGGCCAACCGCCGACAGCGCCCCGGCGCAAGCGGCGTCGCCCCTTCCACCTGCGTGCGCACCCATTCGGCCCCGGCGCGGGTCTTCCCCGCGCCGCGCCCGCCCATGATGACCCAGGCCCGCCAATCGCCCTCGGGCGGCAACTGGTGCTCCAACGCCCAGAACTCGAACAGATAGGGCAGCGCCAGAAGTTCACCTTCGTTTAACGCATCGAGGAACTCGTCCTGAGCATCTGGCCCTTCTGAGGCGATCCAGGCGGCACCCGATCGCAGTCCGTGCTGCGTCGAAGTCGAGGGCGTAATCATGGACGATGCCCTTTTCTTTTTTTCGATGCTTTTCAAGTTGCACCTCCGCTTCCAAGGCGATCTTCAACCATTGCCGAATCTCGGCGGTGGCCTTCGCGCCATCCTTCAAATTGCTCAGATCCCCAGCCCTGAGCTGCTCGTATTTCGCCTCCAGTTCGTCGCGCATGTCCGCCAGTTGGCGCTCCAGCGACCGGATAGACGTCGTCAGGCCCGTGGGCCCGTCGTCGGGGGTGATCAAGACCATGTTCGCTCTGCCTCATGTTGCTTGTCTTTTCCCCGGACAAGAGAGGCAGCGATCCCGCCCCTTCCAGCGAGATCGGTTATCTTAGCGAAAGGTTAAAAGGTGGTAGGCAGGGCGTACGGTGGGGGGGCGAACCCGGACAAAGCCGATTTCTTCAAAAGAAATCGGACCGAAGTCTTTTCAAGACTTCGGCACCGCCCGGCTCACGCAGAAGCCCTGACCGTGGGGGCACATTCATCGCGCACCGTCTTTCAAGCCGCACTGTCGCTCAAACCATCCGCCCCGGGCCTGACCGGGGCCCCGGCTCAGGAGCGACCGCCGGCATTTTCGTACAACTTGTACGTTTCTCGCGCTCGCCCCTTGGATTTTCGTACAAAACGCGCGTCCAAAACGTACGAGTCGTACGAAACCCGTCTCAGGCTTCCAATTCGGCGTCCCAATACAGGAAATCAAGCCAGCTTTCGTGCAGGTGGTTGGGCGGGAATTTCCGGCCAAGGTTGCGTAACTGCTCCGCCCCCGGCGCGCGCGGCGGCTTCTGCAAGGCCATGTTCGCTTGCCGTAAGCTCTTGGACCCCTTGCGTAAATTACACGGGGAACAGGCCGCGACCACGTTTTCCCAACTGGTGATCCCGCCGCTGGCCCGCGGCACCACGTGGTCAAAGGTCAAATCCCCCTTCGCCCCGCAGTACTGACAGCGGAATTCATCCCTTAAGAATAAATTAAAGCGCGTGAAGGCCACGCGCTTTTGGGGTTTGACGTAATCTCTCAGGACAACCACGCTCGGTATCCGTATCACCGTACTCGGGCTTCGGACCGTGTCGTCATATTCTGCAACGATATCAACACGATCGAGGTAGGCCGCCTTCACCGCATCCTGCCACGGCCAGAGCGACAAGGGATAGTAGGACAAGGGCCTGTAATCGGCATTCAGCACCAGCGCGGGATGCTGCTTGAGCGCCGCTGGCTCCCTGACGAACTCTGTTCTGAAATCCCCATCCATGGTCAATCTGTCTCCCACCCGGCAAAGCCTCGTTTAAAGCTCCGGGGCGGGACACGCCGCCCCTTCCTCATGGCTACTATATATCGCGTATTCAGACTGGCAAGCCCCACGATCAGCAGCATATCTAGCGATCTGCTACCGCAGCTCTGTAACCCCTTCATGACAGTTATCCACAACTTGCGAAATGCGCCTGCCACGGTTTACCCTCCCCTCATGACCCTGCCCGATGCCCCGCCCCTTTCCGCCCTTCTCGAAGCCGCGCTTTATGCCGAAGATCTTGATTTGGCAGAAGAATTCTACGGCACCACCCTCGGTTTGCCCGAGGTCACGCGCGTCGAGGGGCGGCACATCTTCTACCGCGTGGGGCAGACGATCCTCCTGATCTTCAACCCACAGGCCACGCAACACGGCTCAAGCAACACGCGCCTGCCCGTTCCCGCCCATGGCGCAACAGGCCCCGGCCACCTGTGCTTCGCCGCCTCTCGCGATGAAATCACTCAATGGAAACAAAGACTTGAGGCCACAGGCCACCCAACCGAGGTTGAGTTCGACTGGCCCAATGGCGCCCATTCCCTGTATTTCCGCGACCCGGCTGGCAATTCCCTGGAGCTCGCCGAACCCCGCCTCTGGTTCTGATCACAAGTCCACGTTGACCGGGGGCCTCGCAAGCAGGCCACTCAACCGCTCCAACGCACCCTGCAATACCGCCTCCGACACATCCGGCGTCAAGCTCACCCGCACCGAATGCGGCGATTGACCGTCAGGCAAGGCGAATTCGTCCGCCGATTTGATCTGCACCCCCGCCGCATCACAGGCCCGCATGAAGGTGGACCCGCGCCAGCCCTGCGGCAGGCGCAACCAGATGAAAGGCAAGCTCGGCTGCCACGAAATATCCCATTGCCCCAAGATGTTAACCGCCATTCTGACCCGCGCCTGAACGGCCTGCACCACGCCTGCGCGCATCTCTTCCGCCTGCCCGCTGTCGATCAGGTCCGCGCCCAGGTCCAGGATCGGTTGCGGCATCCCGTAAAACGACGATTGCGCCACCTGCTGCGCTGCCGCCCCCTGCCCACGCGGACAGACGGCAAAGCCAAACCGCAGGGCCGACGACACGGATTTCGTCAAGGACGAGATATACCATGCATGGTCCGGACAGATCGCGCGATAGGTCGGAGCGTCTGGCCGCGTGATGCAATGGCAATCATCCTCGATAATCCGAAGCTGATAGCGCTGCGCGATCCGCGCGATCTCTTGACGGCGTTCAACGGGCGTATGTACCGCTGTCGGGCTATGCGCCTCGGGCGCGGTCAGCAACACCTGCCCGCCATGCCTCTGCAGCGCCTCTTCAAGCCGGTCAGGCCGCAACCCGTACTCGTCCATCTCGACGCCCACCACCTGTGCCCGCAAAAGGCGTGCCGCGTGTCTTACACCGGGGTAACAAAGGGTCTCGGTCAGGATCACCGGCGTCGCCCCATGCAGACAGGTCTGCAAGGCCATGATCACCGAATGCTGCGCCCCCAGCCCCATGACCACATCGCCGGTCTCGAACCGCCCGGCCCTGTCCGGCCCGATCCACCGGGCCACGGCGGTCTGTGCCGGGGCGGTCGTCTGGCTGTTGGGATAATCGCGATAACTGAACCCCGGTGAATCTGACAGCCGCGACAGCCCGGCCCGGATGGCCGCCTCCTGCCCCACGTCCAGAACGCGGCAGGCGCGCAGGTCGATGGAATCGGTGGCCACCTCGGTAATCAAGGGGTCCCCCGGCGAAACGCCCCCCTGCACCGGCGCAGCCCCGGCCACGAAGGTGCCCCGGCCAACGGTGGTTTCAACCAAGCCCTCGTCGGCCGCCATGCGATAGGCCCGCGCAACCGTGCCCGGTGTGATGCCCAACTCCCACGCCAGATCGCGCACGGTCGGCATCTTGTAGCCTCTCTCCAATGCACCTGAGCGAACAGCCGTGCGCAGAGATTGTATCAACACAAGGTACTTCGGGCCTGCGCTTTTGGTAAAATCTGGCGGCCAAATTGTATCGGTCACAATAAAATCCTCGCGGAAAGGTCGATGCGATGCTACGCATTGTATGCACGACACGACACATTGTATCAACACAAACCAAAGGAGACGATGATATGACGATCCTCACGCGCACCGATCGCTCGGCCCTGCAATCCCTTGCAGCCCAGAACGCCCTGCCCGCGATTGCCAGCGTGGCGGTACGTTTCGCTTATCTCGTCACCCTCTGGTCACAGCGCAGCCGCACCCGGCGCGCCCTCAAACGCCTGCCTGCCCACCTGCGCAAGGATGTCGGCCTGACCGCCGATCAGGCGGACATCGAAGCACGCAAACTTTTCTGGAATCCCTGATCGCGACCCGTTCGCGGTTCTTCCTGACTGGGCCGGGGCATTCCCGGCCCATTTTTTATCGCGGCGGGATCGAATAGGTCAGGCTTGCGCGCGCCACCGGGGCCTCGCCGCCGTCCGAGAACATCAAGACCTCACCCACCGCCAGTACCCGGCCAAGTTTCAGCAACCGGCATTCTGCAATCAAATCCTTGCCCGCTTCGGGTTTGCGCATGAAATCGATGCTGCAATTGGTGGTTACCGCCAAGGCCTGCGGCCCGATCATCGCCAGCACGGCCATATATACAGCCACATCCGCCAAGGCGAACATCGACGGGCCCGACACCGTCCCACCGGGGCGCAGATGCTTTTCCGCCGTCGCAAGCCGCACCCGGATTCGCATCTCGCCCAGATCCTCGATGACGAAATCGCCCTCCACCTGCGGGAAAACCTCCGCAATGAAGGCGTCCAACTCCTCGATGGTCATCTGCAAGCCCATGCTTTCCTCCCTGCCTGTTCACCGTTAAGAATGGCCACAAGCCAGAAGGAGATACAAGATGCCGATCCTTGAGCGGAAAGATACAGGCGCCATCGCCCGCCTGACCCTGAACCATCCCGAAAAGCTCAATGCGCTGTCCGATGCCATGCTGGCCGCGCTGTCCGATGAGTTCGAAGCGCTGGCGGCGGATGAAAAAATCCGCGTGGTGATCATCGCGGGGGCGGGCAAGGCCTTCTGCGCCGGTCACGACCTCAAGGAAATGACCCAGGGCCGTCAGGCCGAGGATGGCGGCAAAGCCTATTTCGCCGATCTTTTCGCGCGCTGCACCAAGGTCATGACCGCCATTCGCAACCTGCCCCAGCCGGTGATCGCCCAACCCCACGGCATCGCCACCGCCGCGGGTTGTCAACTGGTCGCCAGTTGCGACATGGCCGTGGCCGCCGAAGGCACCCGTTTTGGCGTCAATGGCGTGAACATCGGCCTCTTCTGCTCCACTCCGATGGTGGCCCTGTCGCGCAATATCCCGCGCAAGCAGGCGTTCGAGATGCTGACGACGGGCGAATTCATCGACACCGACCGTGCACAGGCCCTCGGACTGATCAACCGCGCCGTGCCACATGACGATCTGGAAGCGGCCACCGATGAACTCGCCGAAACCGTGGCCGCCAAACTCGGCGCCGCCGTGCGCATCGGCAAACGCGCTTTCTATGATCAATTGGAAATGACCCTCGATCAGGCCTATGCCCACACCGGGCAGGTCATGGTGGAAAACATGCTCTACCGTGACACCGAAGAAGGCATCGCCGCCTTCCTCGAAAAACGCCCGCCAGAATGGGATCAGTAACCCCCGTGGCCCACTGAAAACACCGCCTCACACACGAGATTGAGGCAGTGTTTCCAATTTTGCGCCACATTATTTCCACATTTGACGTTTTCCGGCCGGTTTTTGCACGATAAACGGGGACTTAGGGGGCGTGATGGGAAGTCTGTTTGTCATCATGCGTACATGGGTCGCCACCGGGATATTGTCCCTCCAAGCCAGCCTCTCTCTGGCCGCTGATTTGCCCGAACCGGCGACCCGTGCGGACTTTCCGACCCCCGGGGCCACTTCTGTTCTTTTAGGACGGGATTTGTTCTTCGATCCCATCCTTTCAGGCAATCGCAACATCTCTTGCGCCTCTTGCCATCACCCCGATCACGCCAGTGCCGATGGCCTCTCACTCAATGTCGGCGAAGGTGGAATTGGCCATGGGAAAACCCGCCGGGCCACCCCCGAAAATCCGCCTCGCACCCTTGTGCCCCGCAACGCGCCCGCGCTGTTCAACCTCGGCGCACAGGAATTCAAGGCCCTCTTTCACGATGGCCGGGTCGAGATCGACGCAAGCCAACGCTTCGGCGTCCGCCTGCCCAAAGGCCAACACCTCGAACGGCCCCTGCCCCTTCTCGCGGCCCAGGCCCTCATGCCCATGGTGGCACCCAATGAAATGGCCGGACAGCCCGGTGAAAACCCGGTGGCCGATCTGGTTGCCCAAGGGCAGATCACCGGCCATTCCGGCGCATGGCAGGCCATTGCCGCCCGCGTGGCGCGAATCCCCGATTACCGCCGCCGTTTCGAATGGCTGAACGGCCGCGGGGAGCCGATTCACATTACCGATATCGCCCGCGTTATAGCCGCCTTCATCACCTATGAATTCCGCGCCACCGACAGCCCCTTCGATGCCTTCCTGATGGGTGACGACACGGCCCTGAACAACGACCAACTCCGTGGCATGTCCCTGTTCTACGGCAAAGCCGGCTGCGCCTCCTGTCACTCTGGCCCCTTCCAGACCGATCACCAGTTTCACGCCTTGGGTGTGCCGCAAATCGGCCCCGGCAAAGGCCATGGCCCCAAGGGACATGCCGACCACGGGCGCGGCTACGTCACCGGCAAACCGCAAGACCGCTATCGGTTTCGCACCCCCTCCCTGCGCAACGTGGCCCTCACCGCACCCTACGGCCATTCCGGCGCCTATTCCGATCTGGGCGACATGATCCGCCATCACCTCGACCCGGAAACCGCCTTGGCCGAATATATCGGGCTGGAAAAAGCCACCCTGCCGCAACACGGGTTGCCCGGCCCTCACGACCCCGCCATGCGGGACTTTGACGAGGTGCTGGCCATCTCCCAGGCGATCACGATCGACCTCCCTCCTCTCAATGGATCAGAAATCGACGCCCTCATCGCCTTCCTGCACGCCTTGACCGATCCGATCTCGACCAAGGGCCGCCTCGGCCCGCCTGAAACCGTGCCCTCCGGCCTACCTGTCGATAACGGCACCGCGGACCCCTCCTGACCCTTTCCAAACGCCCGCCAATCGCCTACATCGCGCGACATGGATAAAACACTTCACATCATCGGCGGCGGCATGGCCGGGTCCGAGGCCGCATGGCAAGCCGCGAACATGGGCGTCCCCGTGGTCATCCACGAAATGCGCCCCAAGGTGGAAACCTTCGCGCATCGCACCGGCGATCTGGCCGAAATGGTCTGTTCCAATTCCTTCCGCTCGGACGATGATGAGCAAAACGCCGTGGGCCTGCTGCATTGGGAAATGCGCGCCGCCAACGGGTTGATCATGCACACCGCCGACAAACACCGCCTGCCCGCAGGCGGCGCCCTCGCCGTGGATCGCGATCCCTTCGCACAGGACGTCACGGCGACCCTGCGCAACCACCCGCTCGTCACGATTGACTACGGCGAAATCTCCGAGTTGCCCACTGATGGCCATTGGATCATCGCCACCGGCCCGCTGACCAGCGAAGGTTTGGGACAGGCGATTGCCAAGGAAACCGGGAAAGAGGCGCTGGCCTTCTTCGATGCCATCGCCCCCATCGTCTATGCCGACAGCATCGACATGTCCAAGGCATGGATGCAATCACGCTACGACAAGGGCGACACCGAGGAAGAGCGCACCGCCTACCTCAATTGCCCCATGGACCGCGACCAATACGAGGCCTTCATCGACGCGCTCCTTGCCGCGGATAAGACCGAGTTCCACGACGGCGAAACCGCCGGCTATTTCGACGGCTGCCTGCCCATCGAAGTGATGGCCGAACGCGGCCGCGAAACCCTGCGCCATGGGCCGATGAAACCCGTGGGCCTGACCAACCCGCACCAGCCCGATGTCAAACCCTGGGCCGTGGTGCAGCTTCGCCGCGACAACGCGCTTGGCACGCTGTTCAATATCGTCGGCTTTCAAACCAAGATGAAGTACGGCGCGCAAACCGCTGTTTTCAAAATGATTCCCGGACTTGAGGATGCCAGCTTCGCGCGCCTTGGCGGCATTCACCGCAACACCTTCATCAACTCGCCAACGCTGCTGGACAACCAAATGCGCCTGCACTCAAAACCCCATATTCGTTTCGCGGGCCAGATCACCGGCGTCGAAGGCTACGTCGAATCCGCCGCCATGGGCCTTCTCGCGGGCCGTATGGCCGCCGCCGAGATCTTGGGCCAGACCCCGCCCCCGGTGCCGCAGGATTCCGCCATGGGCGCCCTCATCCACCACATCACCGGCGGGGCCGAGGCCAAGACTTTCCAACCGATGAACGTCAATTTCGGCCTCTTCCGCCCGGTCGATGGCCTCAAGGGCGGGCGCCGTGGGCGCAAGGACCGATACAAGGCCTATACCGACCGCGCCAAAGCCGCTTGGACCGATTGGCTGGATCACGTCAAAGCACCTGAAACGGCATGAAGATCACTCGCGAAGCACCTGTAATCACATGACTTTCACCACGCGCTTCGCCCCATCGCCAACCGGCCCTCTGCACCTCGGCCATGCCTTCTCGGCGCTCACCGCCTTCGACATGGCCCAAGCGGCGGGTGGCAGTTTTCACCTGCGCATCGACGATCTCGATCAATCCCGCTCCCGTCCCGTATGGGAGGCGCAGATCTACGACGACCTGCACTGGCTGGGTCTCGACTGGCCCACGCCCGTCCTGCGCCAGTCCGATCGCCTCTCACGCTATCGTGAAGCGCTACAAATCCTTTGGAATCAAGGGCTTCTCTACCCCTGTTCATGCAGCCGCGCCGACATTCGCGCCGCCGCCTCCGCGCCGCAAGAAGGCGCCCCGCTGCATGGGCCAGACGGGCTGATCTATCCCGGCACCTGCCGCCCGAACACCCCACCGACAGGCCCCATGCCCGACACCCCCTTGCGGCTCGACATGGCACGCGCCCTGACGCGCCTCGACCCGCCCCTGAATTTCATCGAAACCGGCCAAGGCCCCGAGGGCGAAACCGGAACCATCACCCCACAAGATATGATCAAAACCGTCGGCGACGTGGCCCTCGCCCGCCCCGGCATGGGCGCTTCCTACCACCTCTCCGTGGTCTGCGACGATGCCGACCAAGGCATCACCCATGTCATCCGCGGCCAAGACCTCTTTACAGCCACGCAAATCCACGTCCTGCTGCAACGCCTGCTGGGCCTGCCCACACCAATCTATCACCACCACCGCCTGATCCGCGACGATACGGGCCGACGCCTTGCCAAACGCGATGACGCCCGCGCCATCGCCAGCTACCGCGCGATGGGCAAAACCCCTCACGATATCCGGCACATGATCGGCCTGTGACACCGCTTCATCTTTCCTGAAATACTCTCCGGGGGTGTGGGGGTGGAAAACCCCCACAAGCGCCTCACTCGGACACAGGCGCCATGATCTCCACTTCCGCACCATCCCGCACAGCCGTGTAAAAACAACTCCGCCGGTTGGTGTGACAGGCCGGCCCCTCCTGCCGGATCAACACCAACAGGCAATCGCGGTCGCAATCCACCCGCATCTCGATCAATTCCTGCACATGCCCCGAGGTCTCTCCCTTGATCCAAAACGCCTGCCGCGACCGGCTCCAATAGGTCACGCGCCCGGTCTCCAGCGTCCGCGCCACGGCCTCGGCATTCATCCATGCCACCATCAGAACCTCACCGCTTTCATGGTCCTGTGCGACCGCCGGAATAAGGCCCTTGTCGTCGTACTTTAGTGTCGAAGCATCGAAATTCATGGAGGAAAACCTTTTGCATCTGCCGTCATGGCCTCTATCTATGGGGTGTCACGCGAAAGGGAAAGCCATGAGCGGCGAAACCGACCTGATCAAGCTTTACTCGGCCCGGATTCTCGAACTGGCCGCCGATATTCCGCACCACGGGCGGCTCGAGGCCCCCGAGGCCACGGTCAAACGCCGCGCGCCGCTTTGCGGCTCGACCGTCACCGTGGACCTGGTCACCGATGGCGAGAAAATCACCGATTACGCCGCCGAGGTGAAGGCCTGTGCTTTGGGCCAGGCCGCGGCCAGCGTGGTGGGGCGGGCAATCATCGGCTGCACGCTGCCCCAGGTGACCGAGGCCCGCGATGCCCTCAAGGCCATGCTGAAATCCGACGGCCCCACACCGCCCGCACCCTTCGACGGGCTCGAAGTGCTGCGCCCCGCCCGCGACTACAAGAATCGCCACGCCTCCATCCTGCTCACGCTCGAGGCCACGGTCGAGGCCATGGAACAGGCCAATGCGGCCCATTCCTGCGCCTGACGCGGGGCGTTATTTCTGCATGCCAGCCAAGTACTCGACCAACGACAGGATACGCACGCGCGCCTGCGCTTCTGGTGCCGGGGCATAGTCGATCATCGGGCGCGCCTCTGCATCATAGGTATATCGCATTCCCCAAGCCGGCATTTCACGGCTGCCGTGCGGGCCGATATCGGCACGGCCATCGACAACCTCGTAAACGCGTTCCACCGGGAATATCCCGCCATTATCCGCGCTCAGCATCGTAAGATCAGGAAGACTGGTGGTCAGGTACCCCGCCATCGGGCCACTGCCGGTTCCGTCCGCCCCGTGACATTGCGCACAGGAATTCATGTACTCAGCTTCTCCAAAGCCTTCCTGCGCCGTTACTGTCCCACTCGCCCCTAAAACCATCGTCAAAAAGCACGCTTGACCGAAAAGTCTCATTTTACAGTCCTCCTTGCAGATTGCGCTCTCAACCTGCTCCCCGCGCCCCCACCTCGCATTGCCCGCGGTCAATTGCGGTTTCCATGAAAAAAAACCGCCGCGCGCTGAAACAGCGGCGGCGGCAGGGAAAGCTCGGCTTCGTGTGACCTGCCGCAGAACCGGGGATTTGAGGCAGACCCGGCGGGACAGTGGGACAGGCTATGTCACATGCATCAACATTGGGGACAGGATGCAGGCAGCAGGTGCGAAGCGTCGCAGGCAGAAACTCAGATGAAACCCGGGATGTAGAGACCGGCAACCAGTGTCACCATCAGGGCGGCGGCGCCAATGAAATCTCCAAGCAATGTCTCGGAGGAGCTTTCGGCGGCTGTCTTGATCTGGCGAAGCATGGTGGCCTCCTTATCCCGTGTTCCTAAGTTGCTACTTTGTTCTCATTTTGAGGAACAAAAAGCAAGAACTTTTTTAGAACATTTGCGAACTTTTAAGGATTTTCTGGATCAAACCCTTGGAATCACGGGATTTCCCTAGCCGACCGAAATCAACCGGATCGCCTGATCCTGTTCCATCAACCACAGCAGAACACGGGCCGCCTGCCCCCGCTCACTGGTCAAATCCGCATCCTCGGCCAGAAGCTTCCGGGCATCCGATTGCGCCACCGCCATCAGCGCCGATTGGCTTTCCATGTCCGCCACCCGGAAGCGCGGCAGCCCCGATTGCGCGGTGCCGATCAGATCGCCCGCCCCGCGCATCTCAAGGTCTACCTCGGCGATGCGAAACCCGTCTTCGGTGTCGCGCATGGTGGTCAGGCGTTTCTCGCCCCCCTCGCTCAGCGGCGCTTGATACATCAACAGGCAGGTCGAGGCCGCCTCGCCGCGCCCCACACGCCCGCGCAACTGGTGCAACTGGGCAAGGCCGAAGTGCTCGGCCCGCTCGATCACCATGATCGAGGCATTGGGCACATCCACCCCCACTTCGATCACCGTGGTCGAAACCAGAACACTGGTTTCGCCCTTTTGAAACGCCGCCATGGCCGCGTCTTTTTCATCGGGGGGCATTTGCCCGTGCACAAGGCCCACCACCCCTTCGCCCAAGGCCGCGCGCAACCGTTTGAAGCGGTCCACGGCGCTGGACAGGTCCACAGCCTCGCTTTCCTCGACCAAGGGGCACACCCAATAGGCTTGCCGTCCCTCCGCCACCGCGCGGCGCAGGTGTTCCACCACCTCGTCCATCCGCGCCATGTTCACCAAGGCGGTCTTGATCGGTTTGCGCCCGGGCGGTTTTTCGTCCAGCACGCTCACATCCATGTCGCCATATTGCGCCAATGACAGGCTGCGCGGGATCGGCGTCGCCGTCATCACCAGAACATCGGCCTGAGCCCCCTTCTTGCCCAGTTCCAGCCGCTGCCGCACCCCGAACCTGTGCTGCTCATCCACGATGGCCAGCCGCAGATCGGCAAATTCCACGTCCTTTTGAAAAACCGCATGGGTGCCCACAAGGATCTGGATATCGCCCCGCTTCAGGGCCTCCAGCTTGGCGCGCCGCTCTGCCCCCTTGTCACGGCCCGTCAATATCTCGATCACCACGCCCGCCGCCTCGGCCAAGGGGGTCAAGCCTTGCAAATGCTGACGCGCCAGAATCTCGGTCGGGGCCATCATCACCCCCTGCCCACCTGCTTCCACGGCAATCAATAGCGCCTTCAAAGCCACAAGCGTCTTGCCCGCGCCCACATCGCCCTGAAGCAGGCGGTTCATCCGGCGCGGCGCGGCCATATCCTCGGCGATCTCGGCAATCGCGCGGGTCTGCGCGCCTGTCAATTCATAGGGCAAAGCCTCCAAGACCTTGGCCTGCAAATTCCCCGTACCCACGGTCGCCCGCCCCTTGCCCCGGCGCAACTTGGCCCGCGCCAAGGCCAGCGTCATCTGGTGCGCCATGAACTCGTCATAGGCCAGCCGTTCGCGCGCCGGATGCGCCGGGCTCAGATCGCCCATATCTTCAGGGGTATGCGCCGCACGCACCGCTTCGGCCCAATCGGGCCAGCCGGCTTGCGCCTTCTGCGCGGGGTCGATCCATTCCGGCAGGTCCGGCACACGCGCCAAGGCACTGCCGACAGCCTTCATCATGGTTTTCTGCGTGACGCCAGCGGTCAGCGGATAAACCGGCTCGAAATCCGGGATATCTCCCGCCTCCTCGGGGGGCAGGATATGCTCGGGGTGAACCATCTGCGCCATGCCGTCGAACAGTTCCACCTTGCCCGAGACCACGCGCCGCGCCCCCGTCGGCAAAATCCGCCGTAAATATTCGTCCCGCGCATGGAAAAACACCAAGGGAAACGAGGTCGCCGCATCCTCCACATAGACCCGATACGGCCCGCCGCGGCGTTGCGGCGCCGTGTGGCGGCCCACGGTCACCTCGACCGTCACCACACCGGGAATTTCGGCCCCCTGCACCGTGTCCCGCTTGCGCCGGTCGACCCCGGAATAGGGCAGCGTGAACAGCACATCGCGCGGCTTCTCAATCGCCAAAGCACCCATGTTCTGCGCACTTTTCGGCCCCACGCCCTCCAGCGTTTCAAGCCCCGCAAACAGCGGGAAAAGGATTTCAGGCCGCGTGCTCATGCATCCCCGATCAAGTCTAGCCAGCCGTCTTCGTCGATCATCTCGACCCCCAACTCCTCGGCCTTTTTCGCCTTGCTGCCCGCGCCGGGGCCAGCGACCACCAAATCAGTCTTGGCACTGACGCTTCCCGACACTTTCGCGCCCAGCGATTCCGCCCGCGCCTTGGCCTCGGCGCGGGTCATCTTTTCCAAGCTGCCGGTGAACACCACCGTCTTGCCCGCCACGGGGCTGCCTTCAGTATCAGGGCGCTCCGCCGCTTCGATCTCCAGATGCGCCACCAGCCGGTTGATACTTGCGCGCTCATGCTCCTGCGCGAATGTCGTCACAAGGCTTTGCGCCAGAACCTCGCCCACACCGTCGATCCCCAGAAGCCGCTCCCACTCCGGGCCTTCCATCTCGGCGGCTCCGTCCATTGCAGCGATGAAATCCCCCCATGTGCCATAAAACCGGGCCAGCATATTGCTCACCTGTTCGCCCACATGGCGGATACCCAGCGCGAAAATCACTCGGCCGAGCGCGATTTCACGCCGCGCATCAATCGCCTCAAACAGCTTCTCGGCGCTTTTTTCGCCCCAGCCTTCACGGTTCTTCAACTGGGTCAGGCACCCCGGCCCATAGCGTTCTTTCAAAGTGAAAATATCCGCGGGCTCCTTGATCCAGCCATCAAGGTAAAACTGCTCCACCTGTTTCGCACCCAGCCCTTCGATGTCAAAGGCCGCGCGTGACACAAAATGCTTGAGCTTTTCCACCGCCTGCGCGGGGCAGATCAGGCCCCCGGTACAGCGGCGCACCGCATCACCATCCTCACGGATCGCATCACTGCCGCACTCCGGGCATTCCTGCGGAAACACATAGGGCTCGGCCCCTTCGGGCCGCTTGGCAAGGTCCACATCCGCCACCTTCGGGATGACATCACCCGCGCGGTACACCTGCACCCAGTCGCCCACGCGAATATCCTTGCCGCCACGAATTTCATTGCCCTTGGCATCGCGCCCGGCGATGTAATCCTCGTTGTGCAGGGTGGCGTTGCTGACCACCACACCGCCCACCGTCACCGGATGCAGCCGCGCCACCGGCGACAGCGCGCCGGTCCGCCCCACCTGGATGTCGATCCCCTCCAGCCGGGTCCAGGCCAGTTCAGCGGGAAACTTATGCGCAATCGCCCAACGCGGCGTGGTACTACGGAATCCCAGCCGCTTTTGCAGGGCAAGGTCATTAACCTTGTACACCACCCCGTCGATGTCATAGCCCAACTCGCTGCGCATCTGTTCGATCCTGCCGTAATGCGCCAGCATCTCGCGCGGTCCATCGCACAAGGCTGTCAGCGGATTGGTCACGAACCCCAGCCCCTGCAACCGCTCAATCGCGCCCATCTGTGTCTCGCCCAATGGCGCGCTCACCTCGCCCCAGGCATAGGCGAAAAACCTCAAGGGCCGCGCCTTGGTGATCCGCGAATCCAACTGTCGCAGGCTCCCGGCGGCGGCGTTGCGCGGGTTGGCAAATGTCTTGTCGCCCCGCTCGGTCTGCCGGGTGTTCAGCGCCTCGAAATCGGCGTGGCTCATGTAAACCTCGCCGCGCACCTCCAGAACATCGGGCGCCCCCTCCAGACGCTCGGGAATATCGTCGATGGTGCGGGCATTGGCGGTGACATTCTCGCCCACGGCCCCGTCGCCCCGCGTCGCCGCCTGCACGAGCCGCCCCCCCTCATAACGCAACGACAGGCTCAGCCCGTCGATCTTCGGCTCGCTGGTGTAATGCAGTGCCTCGGCCTCACCCATCCCGAGATAACGGCGGATACGCTCGTCGAAATCACTGATGTCCTCATCCTCGAAGGCATTGCCAAGGCTCAGCATCCGCACCGCATGGGTGACCTTGGCAAAGCCCTCCGCCGGGGCCGCGCCCACGCTTTCGCTGGGGCTGTCGGTGCGCTTGAGATGCGGGAACCGCGCCTCGATCGCCGCGTTGCGGGCCTTCAGGGCGTCAAATTCGGCATCCGTGATCTCGGGCGCGTCATGGGTGTGATAGGCGGCATTCGCGCGGGCAATCGCTTTGGCCAGCCGCTCCAACTCGGCCTTCGCCTCTGCCTCGCCCAGGCTTTTCACCGCCACCTCGTCGCTCATCCGTACCCCCTCATCCAACAGGCCGCCCAGACCCGGGTCTCATCGCTCAAAGTGTTAGGCCCCAGCGCCGCTGAGGTCCAGTGCTCCGATGCAAATCACAACGTACCAAAGTCGGGAGGCAAAGGTGCAGCGCAACGAAAAAGGCGCGCCACCGGGTTCGGCAGCGCGCCCCTCTTTTCGGCCCGGGGACATCTGGGGGGAGATGCCGGGCCAAAGACGACCGGGATCAGGCCCCGATGGCCAAGGGCTGATCGCCCATCTCGTTCGGTTCCGGGTCACGCAAGACATAACCGCGTCCCCAGACCGTTTCGATATAACTGTCGCCGCCCGTCGCCTCCGACAGTTTCTTGCGCAGCTTGCAGATGAAGACATCGATGATCTTCAACTCCGGTTCATCCATGCCGCCGTAAAGGTGATTGAGGAACATCTCCTTGGTCAGGGTCGTGCCCTTGCGCAGGCTCAGCAGCTCAAGCATCTGGTATTCCTTGCCGGTCAGGTGGACGGTCTTGCCCTCCACATCCACCGTCTTGGCATCCAGGTTGACGTTGATCTTGCCGGTGCGAATGACCGATTGCGAATGCCCCTTGGAGCGGCGGATGATCGCGTGAATCCGCGCCACCAGTTCCTCGCGGTGAAACGGTTTGGTCAGGTAATCATCGGCGCCAAAGCCAAAGCCCTTGATCTTGCTTTCGGTGTCATCCGCCCCGCTGAGGATCAGGATGGGCGTTTCGATCCGGGCCAGCCGCACCTGCCGCAGCACCTCGTGCCCCGGCATATCCGGCAGGCCAAGGTCCAGAAGGATCAGGTCATAGTCATACAATTTGGCAAGGTCGATCCCTTCCTCCCCAAGGTCCGTGGTATAGACGTTCAGGTTGGCATGGGTCAGCATCAACTCGATGCTTTTCGACGTTGTGGGGTCATCTTCTACCAGCAGCACTCGCATAAGGGGGTCTCCACTTTGGTTGTTCAGGTTCCTGACCAACCTTGGACAATATTGGTTAACTACAGGTTACCGATGAAGAACAAATTACGTACTCTCCCTATGGTTGTCCAGTCATTCTTTCCTTTTCTGGTGGAACGTGGCTTTCAACCCCTCGGTGCCATCCCGCATAACCGACTGAACCCATTCATGAAATTCCTCCTCGCTCAATCCATACTGCTTGAGCGCATCACCCTCGCTGATCAACCCGTAGGCCACGCCCCGCACCACCGCCAGCTTGCGTGACACGACCCATCGGCAGGTCTCGGGGGGCGGCAGGTCCGCCAGTGTCATCACGGTTCCATCAGGCAGGGTCACCGCCCTTGGCCCATCGACTTTCTTGAGATACATGGCTCTCACCCTCTTGAAGGTTCCTGCCCCACCATGGCGTCAATCTGCTTAAACAGGGGTGAAACCGCACCTTGAGAGTGCATAGGATTTTCATATATTCCGCTTGAAACCCGCGACCCACAAGGATGGCTGCCATGCCGTTAGAAACCCCGCTGAATTCTCTGGGCCTGCCCAAGGCCCCGGCCGACACGCGAGTCGTCGTCGCCATGTCGGGCGGCGTCGACAGTTCCGTCGTGGCCGCCATGCTGGCCGAGGAAGGCTATGATGTTGTGGGCGTCACCCTGCAACTTTACGATCACGGTGCGGCACTGGCCAAGAAGGGCGCCTGCTGTGCCGGGATCGACATCCACGATGCCCGCCGCGTGGCCGAGGACATGGGCTTCCCCCATTACGTCCTCGACTATGAAAACATCTTCAAGGACGCGGTGATCGACGAATTCGCCGACAGCTACCTTGCGGGCGCAACCCCCGTGCCCTGCATCCGCTGCAACGAGCGGGTGAAGTTCAAGGACCTGCTGGAAACCGCCAAGGATCTGGAGGCCGACTGCATGGCGACCGGCCACTACATCCAACGGATGGTCGGCGCGAATGGACCGGAGCTACACAGCGCGGCGGATGCAAACCGCGACCAAAGCTATTTCCTGTTCTCGACCACCCCGGAACAGCTTGATTTCCTGCGCTTCCCGCTGGGCCACCTGCCCTCCAAGGACGCCACCCGCGAACTTGCGGCCAAGTACGGCCTGCAAGTCGCCGACAAACCCGACAGTCAGGACATCTGCTTTGTCCCCAACGGCAACTACGCATCGGTGATCGAGAAACTGCGCCCCGGCGCGGCCGAACCCGGTGACATCGTCCATGCCGATGGCCGCGTTCTGGGCGAGCACAACGGCGTGATCCACTACACCATCGGTCAACGCCGCGGCCTTGGCATCGGCGGGCTGTCCGATCCGCTCTACGTGGTGAAACTCGATGTCGACAACCGCCAGGTGGTCGTCGGCCCCAAAGACATGCTCGCCACCCGCAAAGTCCCGGTGCGCGAGATCAACTGGCTCGGCGATGCCCCCTTCGACAGCCAAGAAGAATGGCATGTCGCGGTCAAGGTCCGCTCCACCCGCCCCCCGCGTGAGGCGGTGATCCGGCCCATCTCGGAAACCGAGGCCGAGGTCGAGCTTCTGACCCCCGAGGAGGGCGTATCCCCCGGTCAGGCCTGCGTCTTCTACGACAGTGACAGCTCCCGCATCTTCGGCGGCGGCTGGATCTGGCGCGGCGACTGAGCCCGCGCCGCCCATGCCGCTCTATCTCGCCCTCGCTCTTGGCCTGCTCGTCTTGGGCTGGATTGCCTATCGCCGGTGGCAGAAACAACAGGCCCGCACTGACCTTCTGGCCATGCCCCTCTCCGACGATGACCGCGCCATCGTCGCCGACCACGTGCCGCTGACGCGAAAACTGCCCGCCGATCTGCGCGCCACCTTCGAAGGCAAGATCAACCTCTTCCTCGATCAGGTGCAGTTCCTCGGCTGCAACGGGCTTGAAGTGACCCGCGAAATGCGCCTCTCCATCGCGGCGCAGGCCTGCCTATTGGTCGCCAACTCGCCCGCCTGGTACAGCCACCTGACCACGATCCTCGTCTATCCCGGCGCCTTCAAATCCCGGCAACAACGGCACAGCGGTTATGTCGTCACCGAACAAGAGGTCGTGCGCACCGGCGAAAGCTGGTCGCGCGGGCCGGTCATCCTATCATGGCAACACAGCGACCAAGGCGCGCGCAATGATCGCGACGGCCACAACGTGGTGATCCACGAATTCGCCCACCAGTTGGACGACCTCTCGGGCCATACCAACGGCGCCCCGGACCTTGGCAATCAAAGCTTCGCCGATTGGGCGCGCATCTTCGTTGATGCGTATGACCGTCACGCGGCCAATGTCGAGGCCAGGCGCCGCACGGCAATCGACCCCTACGGTGCCGAAGGCCACGAAGAATTCTTCGCCGTCGCGGTCGAAGCCTTCTTCGAAACCCCCGACCGGCTCAAGCACGCCGAACCGCAAGTCTACGATCAGCTCGTCACCTACTTCCGGCTCGATCCCTCAACATGGTCCGCCCCCGCGCCCCGGGCCTGACCCGGGGCCTCGCGTCACAAGCGTTTCAACACCGCCCGCGCCGCGCGCAGGCCCGGTTCCTCGCCCCCCCGGCCCAGCCGCTCCATGGTCAGGCGCATTGCTTCACGCTGCGCCTCTGGATGCTCCATCATCCGCAGCACACCGGGGGCGATCAACTCGGCCCGGCACTCCTTGCCGTTGAACTCCGGCACCGCGCGGGTCTCGCTCACCAAGTTCACCAATGTCAGCGTGTCGATCTTCAGCATCCAGGCGATGATCTGGCGGCTCAGCCACGCCGCGTCATAGGCGATCACCATCGGCACATCTGCCGCCGCCAGCTCCAACGACACCGTCCCCGACGCCGCCAGCGCATAATCCGCCGCCCCGAAAGCCGCGGCCTTGCGCGCCTTGTCGGCCTCGGCCTCCCCCTCGGGGGCCACAACGACCGGCGCCCCCGGCCAATCGGCCACCAGCGCGCGCACCTCTTCGGCCCGTGCCGCCGTGGTCGGCAGCACCAGCCGCAAATCAGGCCGCGCCGCGCAGACCTCGCGCAGGGCCGCGCCAAAAATCGGCCCCAGCCGGGCCACCTCGCCCCGGCGCGACCCGGGCAAGACCATCAGAACCGGCGCATCGCCAAGCCCCGCCTCATCCCGAAACGCCGCCACCTCCGCCGCACTGGCCTGTGGCTCGCTCACCACCGGATGGCCCACGAAATCGCACTCCATCCCGGCGGCCTCCATCAAGGGTGGCTCGAAGGGCAGTAGCGCCAGCACATGGTCAATGACGCGTCCCATCTTCGCCGCGCGCCCCTCGCGCCACGCCCAGACCGAGGGCGCCACGTAATGCACCGTCCGAATATCGCTATTCTCTTTGACGATCTTGGCCACCCGCAGGCAGAAATCCGGGCTATCGATACTGATCACCACATCGGGCTTCGCCGCAAGAATGGCCTCCGCCACCTCTCGTATCCGCCGCTTGAGGTGAAAATACTTGGGCAGCACCTCGATGATGCCCATCACGCTCAATTCCTCCATCGGGAATTGCGAGGTCAACCCCTCGGCCTCCATCAACGGCCCGCCAACACCTAGAAATTCAACGCTTTCAAGCTGTTTCAATCCGGCCATGAGCGCCGCCCCCAGACGGTCGCCCGAGGCTTCGCCGGCAATGACGAAAACCCGCATCACGCGTCCCGCGCGGTCAGGAATACGCCCAAGGCCTCGGCCTTCGCCACTGTGGCCTCACGCTCCAACACCATGACGCGCCCCGCCTCGATGACCAACCCGGCCAGCCCCGCAGCGGATACCGCTTCGATCGTGGCGGGCCCCACGGCTGGCATATCCACCCGCAAATCCTGCCCACGTTTCGCGGCCTTGACGTAAACGCCGGTCTGCCCCCGGCGCAGCGCCTCGGGCGTTTCACCAACAAACCGCAGGATTGCATCGGTGCCCTGCAAGGTCTCGATCCCCAAACAGAGGCCACCCGCCACGGCACAGCCCTGCCCGACATCCACCGGCGACAAGGCCGACAGGATGTCAAACGCCCGCTCGGTATCGCGCAAATCCTGCGCGGATGGCTCCGGCCCCGCCAAATGCCCGGCCTTGGCCACAAGATCGGGCAGCACCTCATGCGCGCCGATCACCTCGAATCCCTGATCCTCGAAAACATCGATGACAGCGCGCAAAAGCGCATCATCGCCGCCCTGAAGCGCGCCCATCAGGCGCGGGGCCACCTGCATCATCGTCGCGTCGAACTGCGTCGGATCCAAGGGGGGCCGCGCCAATCCCCCGGCAAAGACAACGCGGGTCACACCGCCCGCGCGCATGGCGTCGAACAGCCCGCCGATTTTTTCGATCCGGTGCGCCTCGACATCCTCAACCTCGGTGGGCACCCCCTCCAAGGCCAATCGCATCGCCTCTGGCACCGCTTCGGCGATCCGCACCGGCAGGGCGCCACCACAGGCGAGAATCCCAAGCCGCCCCGCCAAGGCTACATCGCTCCGGGCGTCAGGAAGGACCGGTCACTCGCCGCCGTCACGAAATCCACGATCTGGCGCACATATTGGCTTTCGGTTTCTTCGCCCAGACGGCGGGCGCGGTCCTGAAAGGCCCCCTCACCCTGCGCCAACATCTGGAACGCGGCGCGAAGCGCGGTGATATCCGAGCGGGCAACGCCCCGGCGCTTCAACCCCACAAGGTTCAACCCGTCCAATTCGCCGCGCGGGGCCTGCACAAGGCCATAGGGAATCACATCGTTGGTCACCATGGTCACCGCACCGATGATCGCGCCCTGACCGATCCGCACGAATTGATGCACGCCCGACAAGCCACCGATGATCACATCGTCTTCCACGATACAATGCCCGGCAAGGGCGGCGTTGTTCACCACGATCACCCGGTTGCCCAACTGCACGTCATGCGCCACGTGACAGCCCGCCATGAACAACCCATCGTCGCCCACGCGGGTCACGCCGCCGCCGCCCTCGGTGCCGGCGTTCATCGTCACATGCTCGCGGATACGGTTTCGCGCGCCAATCTCAAGCCGGGTCTTTTCGCCCTTGAACTTCAGGTCCTGCGGGATTTCCCCGATACAGGCAAAGGGAAAGACCATGCAATCCTCGCCCATGACCGTCTCGCCGCTCACCACAACGTGGCTTTTCAACTCGACCCCATCGCCAAGCCGCACCTCCGGCCCGACATGGCAAAACGGCCCGATCCGGCACCCCTGCCCGATCTGCGCCCCCTCCTCGACAATCGCCGAGGGGTGAATCTCTGTCTCGCCACGCTCGGTCATGCGGGTCACTCCTTGGGCAAATCCATCATCGCGGTGAATTCGGCCTCGCAGGCCATCTCGCCCTCGACTTCGGCCACACCGGCAAAACGCCAGACCTTACCACCCGGCTTGCCGCGCGTGGTGGTGATCTTCATTTCCAACACATCACCGGGCACCACCATGCGGCGGAATTTGCACTTCTCGATGGCCATGAAATAGACCAGCAACTCGCGGTCCTCCATGCCAAGCGCGGCCCCCACCATCACGGCGGCGGTCTGCGCCATGGCCTCGACGATGGTCACACCGGGCATGATCGGCTTGGATGGGAAATGCCCCTGGAAATGCGGCTCGTTCATGGTGACGTTCTTGATGCCGCGCGCCGATTGGGTGCCGTCGATATCGACCACCTTGTCGATCAACAGGAAAGGATACCGATGCGGGATCAACCGCTGGATTCTGTGAATATCCGCAGACTGCAACGGCTCGCTCATGGGGTATCCTTTCAAAAACTGTCCCGTTGCGCTTCACTAGCAACTGCCCCCTGATTGGGCAAGATGCAGGCTCAGTTCTCCGAGGGCGCCGCGTCATCCCCGGCGGCCTCGTTCCCCTGCGTGTCCGCCTGAGGCGCCTCGGGGCCCTCGCCGATCTCGGCATCGATCCGTGTCGCGGCCAGATCGGTGACATCCACCGCATCGGCACGCAACAGCACGCTGCGGGCATCCATGATCACCGCGCCCCCGGTATCCTCCATCAGCCCGACCAGAACCGGCTCGACCATGCGCATGAACTGCACCGGCAGCAACTCCCGGCGGCGCTCCAGATTGCGCACCGCCCGGTCACTCTCACGCCGGATACGTTGAACCTTGGTGTCAAAATGATCTGCCAGCTCGCGGAATGCCTCCGGCGACAGGGTCGCACGCTTTTCGGTCAGCGATTTCTCCTCGGCCTCCAGCTCGGCCTCAAGCTCCCGGTTGCGCGTGCTCATCGCTTCGCGGGCGGCCTGGAATTCTTCCAGCATCCGCTGGCCCAACAGGGTTTCCGCAAACAGGCGCTCGGGGTCCAGAACAAGGATCTCGCTCTGCACGACACCCACGTCCTGCGCCAGAACAGCAGGCGCCGGGGCCACGCCAAGCACCCCGGCCAAACCCGCCGCGACAAGAATACGCCGCAGCAGGGTCACCTTAAAATTCCGTTCTGACCGTCAGGTCGAAGAACTGGTCACTGTCACCCGGTTCTTTCTTGATGGTATGCGCAAAGTTCATCCGCAACGGCCCGAAGGGCGACTTCCAGAACAGCGACAGACCGACAGCATGACGATCTTTGAACCCCGTCGACGACAGGGGGCCAACCGCATTCGCCGTATTCACATCCCAGATCGAGCCGACATCGTAGAAAGCACCGCCACTGATCCCGTATTCCTCGGGCAGGCCCAGCGGGAACTCCGCCTCGAACTTGGCCACGGCATAATAGTTGCCGCCCAGGAACTCGTTGCCTTCCTTCGGCCCGATACCGCCCGGCTCAAAGCCGCGCATGATCTTGTTGTTGTACCGGTCGATGGCGCGGCTGCTATCGCCCCCGCCATATTCCAGCATCCCGCCTTCCAAAGAGGCCCGCAGGGTCACTTCCTCGTTCAAGACCTTGGTCTGGCCCAGAATGCGCGCCGAGGTGCGGATGAATTCCACATCGCCACCCAGCCCCGCGAACTCCTGCCCGAAGGACAACAGCACACCGGCATTGGGGTTCAGGCCCGTGCGGCGCGTGTCATAGGTATATTCATATCCCAGCGCGCTTGAGAACCGGCCCCCGATGTTGGTTTCGTTGGCCAGAATACCGTTGGGGAACGTCCCGATGTAATCATTCATCTCGCCGTAAACGAGGCTGTAATACAGCGCCAGACGCCCGTTCTCGCTGACCGGGAAGGTCAGGCTGGGGCGCAGGTCGCCATAGACCGTATCGTAAAGGTTGGTGTTGTTGGTATCGGTCTCCTGATAGGAGGTCCGGAACCCGAACTCCACATCCCGCCCAAGGAAGGCCGGTTCGGTGAAGTCGACCACGTAGTTTGCCGTATCCCCTCCGAATGAAACCTGCGCCGTCAGTTCCTGACCGCGGCCCATGAAGTTCCGCTCGCTGAAGCCAAGCATGATCCCAAAGCCCGAGTCGGTCGAGTAGCTCCCGCCGAAAGACAACGTGCCGGTCGTGGTCTCTTCCACGTTCACATCCACGACCACCTGGTCGGGGCGCGATCCCTCGCGCGCGTTCACATCCGCTTCCTTGAAGAACCCAAGCGCACGAATCCGCTCGGCAGCCTCGCGAATCTGGCGCGGGTTGAACGGGTCGCCCTCGACCACGTCGAACTGCCGCCGGATCACCCGGTCCAGCGTCGTCGTGTTGCCCTCGATGTCGATCCGCTCGACAAACACCCGCGGCCCGCGCACCAGCGCGAATTCCACATCCAGCGTCAGATCACGATCGTTGCGCGTGATCCGCGGCTCCACCCGCAGGAAATCCACCCCCTGCTTGATGCCAAGGCGCTCCATCCGCGCGACCGAATTTTCAACCAGCGTCGGAGAATAGATCACACCGGGCCGAACCTTCAGCACGTCCTGGTACTCCGCCGGGTCCACATTCGGAATGTCGCTGACGGTGGTGATCTCGCCAAAGCGGAACTGCTGACCTTCCTGCACGTTGAACGTCACGAAATAGGCATCCCGCTCACGTGCCAGTTCGGCATTCACGCTGGTCACCCGGAAATCGACATAACCGCGCGACTGGTAGAAATCGGTCAGAACCTGACGGTCGAATTGCAAGCGATCCTCGACAAAGGAATCGCGTTCGATGATCGCCCGCAACAGGCCCGCCTGCTTCGAATCGATCACCCGGCGCAACCGGCGGTCCGAATAGGCCCGGTTGCCGACGAACCCGATGCGCTGCACCTCGATCTTGCCCCCTTCGAAAATCTCGAAGACAAGATCGACCCGGTTGTCGCTGCGGCGGATGACCTTGGGCGTGATGCGCGCCGCGATACGGCCATTCTGTTCATAAGCTTCCGTCAAGACCGAGGCGTCGCGCTCGGCCTTGCTGGGGCTGAACACCTGCCGCGACCGGCTTTCGATGAAGCCCTCAAGGTCCTCGTCCTTCAGCCGCTTGTTCCCCTCAAAGGAAATACGGTTGATCGTGGGATATTCTTCCACCTTGATGACAAGGCGGCTGCCCTGCGGCTCGATGTTGACGGTTTCAAAAAGACCGCTGCCAAGGATGCGCTGATAAGCCTCGTTCAACTCCGCGGCCGAGACAGTCTCGCCCCGGGCGATTCCGGCGTAATTCAGGATGGTGGCCCCATCGACACGCTGGTTGCCCTCGATACTGACCGAATTGAAGCGATAGTTTTGTGCCTCGGCCTGCCCCGGCAAGCCCAACAGGACAATGGCCACGAAAGCCATCAATCCCAGACGCAGCATCCCCGCGATCCGCTTAGCCTCCCCAAGGCGCCGCGCCTGAGTCTCTCCGAAATCCTGCATCGAACAATTCCAGCTCTACATCCCAATTAAATTGTGAGTAACCGGGAAAGCATGGCTTGTCAAAACGCCATTCGACACAGGAACACCCCGGCACGTTACCGCCAAAGCGATATTTCACCGCATCACAAGGACCCGATAAAGCCCCCTGCCAGCAAAGCCGCAAGAATCGCAGCCAGATACAACAGACGGTCCCAATTCAGGTCCATCAGCACGCTCAATCCGCGATATCCACTCACGATGTGTTGCACGACGTATCTCCGTTACACTGCGTCATCGAGATAAGTGCCAGACCACTATGGCGAAAATACGAATGGAATTATGGCCAGATTGTGGCCATCGGCAGGGTCAACACAGAATATCGGTGATCAGGGCAAAGCCCATCAGCCCCAGAACCAAGGTCAACCCGATAGTCATCAGGATGCGCAAAGCCCCGTCGCTGGGCGGTTTTCCGGTCACCGCCTCGAAGGCGTAGAACACCAGATGCCCCCCATCCAGCACCGGAATCGGAAACAGGTTCAAAAACCCGATTGCCGCCGACAGGACCGCAATGAACCAGACGAAACTGCTCGCGCCCTGACTGGCCATCGCGCCCGACACCTCGGCAATCCCGATAGGGCCCGACATGTTACAGGCGCTGATCGCCCCGATCAGCATGTGGTATAGGCCCGAGACCGAATTCGACATGACCGCCCACGTCTGTGCCGCGCCCCCCACAAGGGCCTCTCCCGGGCCCATGCGCTCGGTGGCGAAATCAAAGGCCATGCCGCCGGCAATGCCGATCCGCCATTCGGTGCGAAACCCGCCCTCGGGCTTCGGCTCATCCACCCGCCGCGGCGTCAATTCGAATTGCATCACCTCGCCATCGCGCCAGACATCCAGCGCCAGGGCACGGCCATCCGAGGATTCGACCACCTGCTTAAGCTCGTCAAAGGCCAGAATTTTCTGCCCCTCGACCCCGACGATCACATCGCCCGGCGCAAGGCCGCTTTCGATTGCCGCCGATTGCGGTGCCAGTTGCATGATGCGCGTGGGCTGCGGATAGGGGCCATCAACCACGATCTCGCGCCCCTCCCGGCGCACCCGGTAATCCAGGCTTTCTTCGACCGGGAGCGTATCGATGAAATCTCCAAGCCCGCCCGGCGCGCCGTAATCGGGCAAGTCGCGCCCGGCGATGGCCAGCAACTCATCGCCTGCCTGAAGGCCGAAGCCGGATTGCGGCAATGGGTGAAGCTCGCCCACGGTCAAGGGCTCGGCCACCTTGCCCTGGCTCATCATCACCGCCCCGAAAATCGCGATCGACAGGATGAAATTGAACAGCGGCCCCGCAACAACCGTCGCCGCCCGCGCCCAAAGCGGCGCGCCTGCCATGGTCTGGCGGCGCTCCTCGGGCGACATCTCTTCAATGTCGCCGGCCTGCGTCGCGCTGGCGGCATCGCCATCGCCCTTGAACTTGACGTAGCCGCCAAAGGGTAACGCGGCCAGTTGCCAGCGCGTGCCGCGCTTGTCCTCACGCGCGAACAGAACCGGCCCGAAGCCCAGCGAAAAGACATCCGCCTTGATCCCGCACCACCGGCCCACGATGTAATGGCCGTATTCATGCACCGCGACGATGACCGACAAGGCCACCACGAAGGCAAGAACGGCAAGGCCAAAATTGCCCAACGGCAGCATGAGTGCGATATCCAAGGCGCTGTGCCTCCCTGTTTAACTGTATTTGTCCTGCACGACCTGATCGGCGGCTATCCGTGCCAGATGGTCCGCCTGCCCCACGGTTTCAAGCGTGATCCCGGCATCAATAAGGCCATTCTCGGCCTCTATCCGGGCAATTACCTCCTCGACAACCTCCGCCATGCCCATGAACGGCAGGCGATGGGCGATGAAATGATCCAGAGCGCGCTCCTTGGCAGCATTGAACACCGCGCCGGTCAATCCGCGCCGCTCCATCACCTCCCGCGCCAGCCGCAGCGCCGGGTAGCGCGCCACATCCGGCGCGCGAAAGGTCAACTGCCCAAGCGCCACAAGGTCCAGCGCCTCCACCGGCAGGTCAAACCGCTGCGGCCAGTTCAGGGCATAGCCGATGGCGTGGCGCATATCCGGCGGGCCGACATGCGCCATCAGCCCCCCATCGCAAAACCCGACCAGCGCGTGAACCATCGATTCGGGGTGAATCACCACCTCGATCTGCTCGGGCCGGAAGCCGAAAAACTCCCGCGCCTCGATCACTTCCAAGGCCTTGTTGAACATCGAGGCCGAATCGATGGTGATCCGCTGCCCCATGGCCCAATTCGGATGGGTCGCCGCCTGCTCGGGCGTGGCCCCCGCCAGATCCTCCAGCGGCCAATCGCGAAACGCACCGCCACTGGCGGTGATGATGCAGCGGTTGACCGCCGCCATGTCCTCGCCCACCAAGGCCTGGAAAATCGCCGAATGTTCGCTGTCCACAGGGATGATCCGCGCATGGTTTACCCGCGCCGTCCGCATCAGCAACGGCCCCGCCGCCACCAGCGACTCCTTGTTCGCCAAGGCCAGCGTCGCCCCCTGCTCAAGCGCGGCCAGACCGGGCGGCAACCCCGCCGCCCCGACAATCGCCGACATCACCCAATGCGCAGGCCGCGACGCCGCCTCCACCAAGGCCGCCTCACCGGCGGCGGCCTCGACCGCGCTGCCCTTGAGGGCCTCGCGCAGCGAAACCAGCAAATCATCATGCGCCGTCACCGCCACATCGGCGCCCAGCTCGATGGCATCGCGCGCCAGCCGGTCAATGTTGCGCCCACCCGTCAGGGCCACCACGTCAAACCGCTCCGGCGCGCGGCGGATCAAATCAATCGTGTTCTGCCCGATGGAACCCGTCGCCCCAAGGATACTGACGCGCTTCATGCCACCCCCGGCATCAGGCCAAGCTGGATCAGCACGAACACCAGTACCCCGGCGCCCAGCATGGCGTCGAACCGGTCCAGAACACCGCCATGGCCGGGGATCAGATCGGAACTGTCCTTGACCTCCACATGCCGCTTCACGGCACTTTCCGCGATGTCGCCCATCTGCCCGGCAAAGCTCACCAGAACCGAGATCACGACCAACCCGGCCCCGGCGCCCAACGGCCCGGCCATCACCGCGCCCACCACCGCGGCCGCGACCCACCCGGCCACCGTGCCCGACCATGTCTTTTTCGGGCTGACCTTGGGCCAGAACTTCGGACCGCCCAGAATCCGGCCCGCGAAATATCCCGCCACGTCCGACACCACGACCACCAGCACAAGCCAGACGATCCAGCCAAGACCGGACTCGGCGCGCAACATCGCCACCGCGTAACAGCCGATCAGCACCCAGCCCGCCAGAAGCGCGTAAACCCCCTTTTCACGGGCAATATCCCCCGCCGTGGCAATCGCCGCCGCCAGCAGCACCGGCAAAACCAGTATCCCCGGCAGGATCAAGGCCCCGAACACCGCCGCCGCCCCCATCAGGCCCATGCCGACGGCCCGCGGCGCGCCGAACATGCGCGCGGCCTCCCAGATCATCAAACCGCCCAAGGCACTGATCGCAATGGCAAAGGGCCATCCGCCGCCCCAAACCAACAGCCCCCCGGCCACGGCCATGACCACGCCCGAGATCACCCGCGGCGCAAGATCCCCCCATTGGCCCGCCCCGCTCATACGGGCACCGCGCCAAACCGGCGATCCCGCGCACCATAGGATGTCAGGACCTCGGCAAAAATCTCGGGCGTGAAATCCGGCCAGAGCGTGTCGATGAACTCGTATTCCGCATAGGCCGACTGCCACAGAAGGAAATTCGAAATCCGCGCCTCGCCGCTCGTGCGTATCACCAGATCGGGGTCCGGCACCACGCAGGTATCCAGATACTTGGGCAGGGTTTCCTCGTCCACATCCGCCGGGTCCAGATTGCCATCGGCCACATCCTGCGCCAACCGCTTGGTGGCACGCGCCACCTCGTCACGGCCCCCGTAATTCAGGGCAATCGTCAGGTTCGTACCGTCGCAATGCGCGGTCATTGCCTCGGCCTCGTCCATCAGGGCCCGCAGTTTGGCATCAAGGCGCGGCCGGTCGCCGATAAACCGCACCCGCACGTTTTCCCGCACGAAATCCTGCATTTCCTTCATGATATAGCGGCGGAACAGGCTCATTAGGCCCGCCACCTCGGTCTGGGTCCGCTTCCAGTTTTCCGTCGAAAAGGCAAAGATCGTCAGGTACTTGACCCCAAGGTCGGGACAGGCGCTGACAATCTCGCGCACCCGCCGCGCCCCGGCATGGTGGCCAAAAAGACGTGGCCGCCCGCGCGATTGCGCCCAGCGGCCATTGCCATCCATTATGATCGCCACATGGCGTGGGCCGCATCTTTCGGCCGGTTTCTTTGCCATGACGGCAACCCCGCGTTACTCAAACCTGCATGATCTCGGCTTGCTTGTGTTCAAGCGCCTCATCGACCATGGCGATAAACTTGTCGGTCGTTTCCTGAACCGCCGATTCCCAGAACTTCTGGTCATCTTCCGACATGCCGTCGGCCTTGGCCTTCTTGATCTGGTCCATGCCGTCGCGGCGCACGTTGCGGATGGCCACCCGCGCGCTCTCGGCATATTGGCCCGCCACCTTGCCCAGCTCGCGGCGGCGCTCCTCGTTCAATTCCGGGATCGGCAACATGATGATCGTGCCGTTCATCTGCGGATTGATCCCCAGACCGCTTTCGCGAATGGCCTTTTCCACCTTGTTGACAAGGCTCTTGTCCCAGACATTGACCGTCACCATGCGCGGCTCGGGCACATTGACCGTCCCGACCTGGTTGATCGGCGTCATCTGGCCATAGGCCTCCACCTGCACCGGCTCCAGCATCGAGGCGCTCGCCCGCCCCGTGCGAAGCGATGCGAATTCCGTCCGAAGCGAGGCCATTGCCCCTTCCATCCGGCGCTCCAGATCGTCTGTATCGAGGATGAAATCATCCGACATGTCTTGTGTCCTTCTTGCGGGATTTGCGTCTTTGGTCCTGTTTAGCCTTAGCCATGCACCTTTGTATAGGTGCCCTCGCCCGCCAGAATGCCCTTAAAGCCCCCCGGCTCGTCCAGACTGAAGACGATGATCGGCAGGCTGTTGTCGCGCGCAAGCGCGATAGCGCTGGCATCCATCACGTTCAGGTGCTGGGCCAGAACCTCGTCATAGGTCACGGTATCGAACCGCTTGGCATTGTCGTGCTTGACCGGGTCCTTGTCATAAACCCCATCCACCTTGGTCCCCTTGAAGATCGCCTCGCAGGCCATCTCGTTGGCGCGCAGGGTGGCCGCCGTGTCAGTAGTGAAATAGGGGTTGCCGGTGCCGGCGGCAAAAATGCACACGCGCTTTTTCTCAAGGTGGCGCACCGCGCGGCGGCGAATGTAGGGCTCGGCCACCTCGTCCATGCGAATGGCGCTGATGACCCGGGTGAACACGCCCAGCCCCTCCAGCGCGCTTTGCATCGCCAGCGCGTTCATCACCGTCGCAAGCATTCCCATGTAATCGGCGGTCGTACGTTCCATCCCCTGCGCGCTGCCCGCCAGCCCGCGAAAGATATTACCGCCCCCGATTACCATGCAGATCTCGACACCCATGTCATGGACCGTCTTCACCTCGCGCGCGATCCGCTCGACCGTCGGCGGATGCAGCCCGTACCCCTGATCCCCCATCAAGGCTTCCCCCGAGATTTTCAGAAGCACTCGGTTGAAGGTGGTTTGCGGGGTCTGGGATTCGGACATGGGGCGCGCTCCGTTAAGGCCATCTGGCAATCGCGCGCAAAATGTCGGAAAAGCGGCGCAGGTTCAATCACCTAAAGAGGTTTGAGATGCTCAAATCGTACGACTCGTACGAAACGGAATGGAACCACCCCGAATTTCGTACGAAAATCGGGGGCAAGCGTACGACTCGTACGAAACCTGTTGCCCGCGTCCATGATTGATCTTGCTAACATTCCCGCCGACCGCCCGGTGCTCATCGCCGGGCCGACGGCCTCGGGCAAATCCGCCCTCGCCCTTCGCATCGCGCGTGAGCAAGGCGGCGTGATCGTCAACGCCGATGCCATACAAGTCTTTGAAAACTGGCGAGTTTTGACGGCGAGACCGTCAGCAGAGGATGAAGCGGCAGCGCCTCACGCGCTTTATGGCCATATCCCATACGACGCCGATTACTCCGTCGGCCACTGGCTGCGCGAAGTCGAACCGCTTCTCCAATCCACCCCCCGCCCCATCATCACCGGCGGCACGGGTTTGTACTTTACCGCCCTTACGGAAGGTCTCGCCGACATCCCCTCCACGCCCCCGGAGCTGCGCGAAAAGGCGAATAAAATCGTTTCTGAACAAGGGCTTGAAGCGCTTCTTACACAGCTTGACGAAGCCACTCTCGCCCGCATCGACCGGCAAAACCCGATGCGCGTCCAACGCGCATGGGAGGTCTTACATGCCACCGGCAAGGGCCTTGCCCACTGGCAAGACACGACCCCACCCCCGCTTTTGCCACCCTCTGACTGCACCCCCATCGTGGTGGAAGCAGACAAAGATTGGTTAACACCGCGCATCGAACGCCGCTTCGACCAGATGCTCGAACAAGGGGCACTCGACGAGGCCCGCGCCAATCTGGAGCATTGGAACCCCGCGCTCCTGTCCTCGAAAGCCATCGGTGCCCCGGAATTAATCGCGCATTTACAAGGTGTTATGACACTGGATGCCGCCCGGGAGGCTGCCACTATTGCCACGCGGCAATTCGCCAAACGCCAACGCACATGGTTCCGTGCCCGGATGAAGAACTGGCACCGGCTGAATGCCGCTGAGTTTTAGAAAAATCGATTTCTTGCCCTGACATTGCCGGATTCCTCTGCCAAAATCTTTTGAAAAGCAGTCAAAACAAGCAGGCAGACAAATCATATGACAGCACACGCGCGCATCCTCACCCTCGCGCAATGGACCGAAGGCGGCGCATGGCGCGCGGAACTTCCCCACAGTTGCCCGGATCACGCGATGATCTGGGTCACCCGCGGTCAGGGTCGCGCCATGATTGAAGGCGTTCGTCGTGGGGTTGGTGTTCACAATGCCCTTGTGATTCCGGCCAACACCTTGTTTTCATTGGACCTTGGAAAGCAAGGCTTCGGTCTTGTCTGCCTCGTTCCGGCCTATGGCCCGGTGCTGATGCCCGATACGCCGCAACACCTGCGTATCCGCGATGTCCACGCCCAGAACGAGCTGACGGCGATCCTCGACTCGATGCAACGCGAGCAAAACGCCACCCGTCCCTTCATGGACGAGGCCCTCAACGCCGAGGCCACACTCCTGACCGTCTGGTTGCGCCGGGCCATGATCGCACAGCCAGAGGAGACCGAAAAAATCTCGGCGGCTCAACGGCTTGTCACCGCCTATTCCGCCTTGGTGGAACGCGATCATGCCACCGGCAAGGCCATGGCCGACTACGCGCAGGAGCTTGGGGTGACCCCCACGCATCTTACCCGAACCTGCCGCGACTGCACGGGCATGACCGCGGCCGAACTTCTGACCCAACGCAGCCTGCACGCCGTGCGCGACCTTCTGGAAAATAGCGACCACCCTTTCAACCGCGTCGCCGCCATGACCGGATTCAACAGCGCCGCGTATTTCTCGCGCTTCGTGCTGCACCACACCGGCAAAACCCCATCCGAACTTCGCAAGGATGTTACCGCGCGCCCCAAGATCCCAGCCCTTGCAAAACGCTGAAACTGAACGGCAGGGATGGATGTTTGAGACTCGGCGTCTTATTATTCATCCAAATCAATCTCCCGATCATCGAGGCCCCCATGCAAAGAACTCAGCGCCCCACGCATCCCGCCCTGCCCGCTCTTGCCAAAGACGCACGCAAAGGCCGGATCACGAGGCGCGAGTTTCTGTCCCGGGCCACGGCCCTTGGTGCCACGGCCTCCTCTGCCTTTGCCCTGATCGGCCAAGAGGCCCAAGCGCAAGACACCCCCGCCATCCAACAAGGCGGCACCCTTCGCATTCAACAAAGCGTCAAACCCCTGCGCGATCCGCGCACCTTCGATTGGAGCGAACTGGCCAACCAGACCCGCGGTTTCCTTGAATACCTCGTTGAATACAATGGCGACGGCGCTTTCCGTGGCATGTTGCTGGAACGCTGGGAGGTCAACGACGACGCCACCCGTTACACCCTTCATGTCCGCCCCGGGGTGACATGGAACAACGGCGATCCCTTTACCGCCGCCGACGTGGCCCGCAACATCACCCGCTGGTGCGACAGCACCGCCGAGGGCAACTCCATGGCCTCACGCCTGACCGGCCTTGCCGACCCGGCAACGGGCCAGGCCCGCGAGGGGGCCATCACCGTCACCGATGATCTGACCGTCACGCTCTCCCTCGCCTCGCCCGATGTCTCGATCATCGCGAATTTCTCGGACTACCCTGCCGCCATCACGCATCAAACCTATGACGGCGGTGATCCTTTCGAACACGGCATCGGCACCGGCCCGTTCGAACCCGTCAGCCTTGCGGTGGCGGACCGTTGCGTTCTGGAACGCAACACCGACCACGACTGGTGGGGAACAGAGGTCTATGGCGGCCCTTACCTCGATCGCGTCGAGTTTATCGACCTTGGTACAGACCCCGCCAGTTGGGTCGCGGCCGCCAAGGACGACAAGATCGATCTGCTATATGAAACCGTCGGCGATTTCATCGAGGTGATGGACAGCACCGGCTGGACCCAAACCCGCACCGAAACCGCCGCCACCATCGTTATCCGTGGCAATCAAAATGCCGAGGTGGACGGGGAAACCCCCTATGCCAACAAGGACTTGCGCCGCGCTCTTGCCTTGGCGGTCAATAATGAAATCTGCCTTGAGCTTGGCTATGCCGGGCGCGGTACCGTCGCTGCCAACCATCACGTCAGCCCGATACATCCCGCCTACGCCGACATCGGCCCGGCGGAATACGACCCTACCGAAGCTCTGGAATTGCTCAAGGCAGCCGGCCTTGAGGACATGGTGCATGACCTGACCACCGTCGATGACGAATGGCAGCGCAACACCGGCGATGCCGTGGCCGCCCAGTTGCAGGATGCCGGATTCCGCGTACAGCGCACAATCCTGCCCGGCGCACGGTTCTGGGACAACTGGAAAAGCTTCCCCTTCTCGGCCACGCAATGGAATCACCGCCCGCTGGAAGTGCAGGTGCTGGAACTGGCCTACCGCTCGGGCGCGGCATGGAACGAAACCGGCGTGGCGAATCCCGCGCTCGACGCCCTGATCGACAAGGCCATGTCGCTTAGCGCCGCCGATGAGCGCCGCGCCGTGATCCGCGAGGTCGAACTTCTGCTACGCGAAGAGGGCGTGATCATCCAACCCTATTGGCGGGCGCTCTATAATCACCATAACGGCAAACTGGTGAACGCCGGGAAACACCCGGCGAACGAAATCCATCTCTACAAGATCGGCTTTGCGGCCTGACGCGCCTCAACTGCCCCAGATGATCCGCACGTAATTGCGCGTTTCCTTGTAGGGCGGCACCCCGCCGTATTTCTTCACGGCCCCCGGCCCCGCGTTGTACGCCGCCAGTGCCAGACGCCACGACCGGAAGGTGCGATATTGCGTCGCCAGATAGCGCGCGCCGCCATCGAGGTTTTCATAGGGGTCATGCGGGTTCACGCCCAGCTTCCGCGCCGTGCCCGGCATCAACTGCGCTAGCCCGATCGCCCCCTTGTGCGAGCGCACCGCCGGTTTCCAGCCCGATTCCTGCTGCACAAGACGCAGGAACAAATCCTGCGGCACCCCATGGCGGCGGGCCGCATCCTTGGCCATTTGTAAAAACCGGCCCCGGTAGGCGCCGCTGTAGGATCGCCCTACTCCATCCGCATTGCCCCACTTGGTCGGGGTGCGCACCCGTTGCGGCTGCAACCGGACCGAGTTGTTGTATTGCTGCTTGGCGCGGGTATCCAGAACGCTGGTTTGCGATTTGAACAGATTGCTGCGGCTTTTCGTGGAAAGGACATCGGCCATGCCGAAACTTGGCAAGACAAGGCCAAGGCCTGCGATCAAGACGGTTAAAATCCGCATAACGCTACTGTCCCCCGGGTTTTATACTGCGCAAGCAATATACGTCACGTAACAAAAATTGCTATGATCATCGACAACGATTGTCCAATTTTCGGCGGTTTGCGCGTATTTTTTGAAAATTTTAAACTTCCATTTACGGTGCTGCGGTGATGTAACCACGCAAACACTGCTTATCAAACCAACGAAGGGGGCCCGGATGGCCGGTTCAGTCAACAAGGTAATTCTCATCGGCAATCTCGGCCGCGACCCCGAGGTGCGCAGCTTCCAGAACGGTGGCAAGGTCTGCAACCTGCGCATCGCCACCTCGGAATCCTGGAAAGACCGCAACACCGGTGAACGTCGCGAACGCACCGAATGGCACAGCGTGGCGATCTTCTCGGAAGGTCTCGTGCGGGTATGCGAACAATACCTTCGTAAAGGCTCCAAAGTCTATCTTGAAGGCAAGCTGCAAACGCGCAAATGGCAGGATCAGTCCGGTCAGGATCGGTACTCGACCGAAGTCGTATTGCAGGGGTTCGATGGAACGCTGGTCATGCTGGATGGCCGCAGCGGCGGTGGCGGCGACTCCTATGGTGGGGGCGGTGGCCAAGGTGGCTATGGCGGCGACTACGGTGGCGATTACGGCGGCGGCCCCTCGCAAGGTCAGCCCCAAGGCGGCCCTTCGCGTGACATCGACGATGAAATCCCGTTCTGATCGCCAATGATCCGAACCATGCAAAACCCCGCCCATTCGGCGGGGTTTTCTTTTGCCTCATCCCAAGGGCTTTACCAAAGCCACTCCAGCACTGTCAGGGCCAGCCCGACCGGCAATGACAGAAGCACGGCCACCAAACCCGCCGCCCAAAGTGTCGGACGCGGCGGCGGGGCATATACACCAAGGATTCGCTTTTTCGGTATCGCCATGGGCCCATTAACCACAATTTAGGTATCCGAACGGTTAATACCGGGCATGGAGTTCACCCTCACCGATCCCGGCCCGGAACCGCCTGCCGACGCTCCCCTGCATCAAAGCCCGATTTACGGGCGGGCCATGGTACGGCTTGGCGCACGGGTGTGGATCCTCCGCGTCGAAGACGACGGTGCCTGTCTGGCTCAGGCGCAAGTCATCTCGCGCCGCATCATGGGGGTACCCCTGCATTGGATTCCCCGTGGCCCGGTCTGGGCCCCCGGCCTGCCGCTTGACCGGCAACAGGCGGTCCTCGCGCGCCTGCCCCATGCCACGGCCCTGCGCGGGGTCTGGCTTGCCACTCCGGACAGCGTCGAGGCGGCGGCATCCTACCACCACCTTGGGTATCGTGCCCTGCTCACGCCCCAACAGGTGGCCGAACTTCCGCTCGACCCCGATCCACAGGTCATGCGCAGCCGCCAGCACGGCAAATGGCGCAACCGGCTGCGCCGGGCCGAGGGCGCGGGCCTGCACGTCAGCCACCGGCCCTTTGACACGGCCCGCGACGCCCCCCTGCTTGGCCTTGAAACCGCACAGCGCGAACACCGACGCTATACCGACGTGACGCCGACCTTCGTTTCGCAATGGTCCAAGGCCGCCCCCATGGCCACGCGCCTCTTTCAACTCCGTGAACACGGACAGCTTCGCGCCTTCATGATTTTCCTGATGCACGGCACCCGAGCCACCTATCAAATCGGCTGGCGCGATCCTGACCATGACCTGCACTCGGCCCACCACATGATCCTTTGGCACGCTGCCAAGTATCTGGCGCAAAAGGGTTTTCACCAACTCGACCTCGGTACCATCGACACGGAAACAAACCCCGGCCTCGCCCGCTTCAAACTGGGCTGCGGCGCCTGCGCCCGCCCACTTGGCCCCAGCCTCCTGCGCCTGCCCTGCGCAAGAATACCTCTGGCAATTCGCCGCGCTGCAGTATAGGCGGCACACAGCTTACTTGAGGAACGCCATCAATGGACCTGCGCAACATCGCAATCATCGCCCACGTCGACCACGGCAAAACCACGCTCGTCGACGAATTGCTGAAACAATCCGGGGCCTTCCGGGCCAACCAGGCCGTCGATGAACGCGCCATGGACAGCAACGACCTTGAACGCGAACGCGGCATCACCATTCTTGCCAAGGCCACCAGCGTCGAGTGGAAATCGACCCGGATCAACATCGTCGACACCCCCGGCCACGCCGATTTCGGTGGCGAGGTCGAACGGATTCTGAGCATGGTCGACGGTGTTGTCCTGCTGGTCGATGCCGCCGAAGGGCCCATGCCGCAGACCAAGTTCGTGACCTCCAAGGCACTGGCCCTCGGGTTGCGCCCCATCGTCGTTCTCAACAAGGTCGACAAACCCGATGCCGAACCGGACCGCGCGCTTGACGAATGTTTCGATCTCTTCGCCAACCTCGGCGCCAATGACGATCAGCTTGATTTCCCGCATATGTACGCCTCGGGCCGTTCCGGCTGGGCCGACCATGATCTCGACGGCCCGCGCAAGGACCTCACCGCGCTGTTCGACCTGATCGTCAACCACGTGCCCGCCCCCAAGCAGATCGCCCGCGAAGACGAGGATTTCCGCATGCTCGCCACCACGCTTGGCGCCGATCCCTTCGTTGGCCGTATCCTGACGGGTCGTGTCGAATCCGGCCGCCTCAAGGTGGGCCAGACCGTTCAGGCCCTCAGCCGCGTGGGCCAAAAGATCGAACAATTCCGCGTGACCAAGATTCAGGCCTTCCGTGGGCTTGGTCAGCAGGACATCGACGAAGCCGTTGCCGGCGATATCGTCAGCATCGCAGGCATGTCCAAGGCCACAGTGGCCGATACAATCTGTGCCCTTGCCGTCGAAGACCCGATTGAGGCCCAGCCCATCGACCCGCCCACCATCACCGTCACCTTCGGCATCAACGACAGCCCGCTGGCGGGCCGTGATGGCAAGAAGGTGCAAAGCCGCGTCATCCGCGACCGCCTGATGAAAGAGGCCGAATCCAACGTTGCCATCCGCATCACCGACACCCCCGGCGGCGAGGCGTTCGAGGTCGCGGGCCGTGGCGAATTGCAGATGGGCGTTCTGATCGAGAACATGCGCCGCGAAGGGTTCGAACTCAGCATCTCGCGCCCACAGGTTCTGTTCCGCGAGGGCGAGAACGGCGAACGTCTGGAACCTATCGAAGAGGTCACCATCGACGTGGACGACGATTACTCCGGCGCGGTCATCGAAAAGATCACCGGCGCCCGCAAGGGCGATCTGGTTGAGATGAAACCGGCGGGCTCGGGCAAGACCCGTATCGTCGCCCATGTCCCCTCGCGCGGGCTGATCGGCTATCAGGGCGAGTTCCTCACCGACACGCGCGGTACCGGCGTGCTCAACCGCGTCTTCCACTCATGGGCCCCGCACAAGGGCCCGATCCCGGGCCGCCGTGCCGGTGTGCTGATCTCCATGGAAGACGGTGAATCGGTCGCCTACGCCCTGTGGAACCTCGAAGACAGGGGGCGCATGTTCATCGGTGCGCAAGAAAAAGTGTATCAAGGCATGATCATCGGCGAACACAGCCGCGAGAACGACCTTGAGGTGAACCCCCTCAAGGGCAAAAAACTCACTAACGTGCGCGCCTCGGGCAGTGACGAGGCCGTACGGCTGACCACGCCTGTCACCCTCAGCCTTGAAGAGGCGATTGCCTATATTGACGACGACGAACTGGTCGAAGTAACCCCGCAGCACATCCGCCTGCGCAAGCGGCACCTCGACCCGCACGAGCGCAAGCGCGCCGCCAAATCCAGCTAAGAAGCCCAAAAGGCTTAACCTGTGCTAGACTGCCCCGGAAAAGGGGCAGCTAGCAATTCATGCGCATCTTGTTTGGGAAATGGATGTCCAGTCTCGCGGCGCTGAGCGGTCTTTGGTTCGCTCAGGCTGCCGCCTCGCCATTGGCCTGTGAGGGTATTCCCGTATCAGTGATAGCTGACGATCCTAAACTCGCCCGCCGCACATGCACATCAGCGCAAAACGTCCTGAAGACATTGGGGGCCTGTCATGTACAGCTGACGAACCCCGTAAAAATCACGATTGTCAGCGATTTACCCGACACATGCCTTGGCCTTTACCATTGCGGCAAGAACCATATCGAACTTCTCACTCCGGACGCGGCCCTTGATAAACGTACAGCCGACAGCGTTTTTTCCCAGCTCAGCAAGCAAGACCTCTTCGACAGCGTTCTGGCACATGAACTGACCCACGCCGCCTATGACTCAACGCCCTGCCCTTTTGGAAATTGCCCTGCGACCGCCGAATACTTGGCCTATACGATGCAAATCATGTCCCTCCCGGCAAAGGCGCGGCAAAGGGTCGAAGCCGGAATTGAGATCAACGAAAGGATAACACGAGACGAGGTTAACCCGATGATACTCTACATGTCGCCCAACACCTTCATCCGCAAAAGCTGGGCTCACCTGACGCAGCGTGAGGATCGTTGCAACTATGTGCGCCAACTCATGGAAGGCTTGATCTTCTTAGACACAGAGCACCCATGACGCCCAACTGGCGCAACAGCGGTTTTACTCGTTGATCTCCACGATCACCAGGTCCCGCTCGGAGGCATCGCGCGCATGGCTCAGCGCCTCCTGGTACTCCGGGCTGTGATAGCAGGTCTCGGCGGCCTCCACGCTGGGGAATTTCGCCACCACGTTGCGCGGTCGATCCTTTCCCTCAAGCTGCACGTAACGCCCGCCACGGGCGATGAAGGCCCCGCCATGCTTGGCAATCGCCGGGCCAGCCAGCTTGGCGTAGCGGCCATAGGCCTCGTCGTCGGTGACATTCACATGGGCAATCCAGAGTGCAGGCATCGCTTATCCCTCCAACACGGCTTCGGCGGCCTTGATGGCGGCTTCGGCGTTGCCCGCATCGCGGCCCCCGCCCTGCGCCATGTCCGGGCGGCCCCCGCCGCCCTTGCCGCCCAGTTCCGGCACAGCCGCCTTGACCAGATCAACGGCGGAGACCTTATCGGTCAGGTCATCGGTCACACCGGCGGCCACAGCCGCCTTGCCGCCCGCATCCGCGATCAACAGAACCGCGCCCGAGCCAAGCCGCGTCTTGTGCTCGTCAATCAGCGCGGGCAGGTCCTTGCCCGACACGCCCGACAGAACCTGGGCCAAGAACTTCACGCCGCCGATCTCCTTGGCCTCGGGGCTGTCGCCCTGCCCCGCACCACCGGCCATGGCCAGCTCGCGCCGCAACTGCGCCACCTCATTGGCCAATGCCTTGCGCTCATCCATTAGCGCCTTCACCCGGTCGACCACATCATCAGGCTTGGTTTTCAACTCACCCGCCAGGGCCTCGACGCGATGCGCCTGATCGCTAAGGTAATCAAAAGCCGCCTGCCCGGTCAGCGCCTCGATCCGCCGCACCCCGGCACTCGATGCCTGGTCCGCCACGGCCACGAAGACGCCAATATCGCCCGTCTGACGAACATGGGTGCCGCCGCACAGCTCGATGGAGTAGGTCCGACCGTCCAGCCCCTTGCCCGAGCCGTCCTGAAGCCCCATCGACACAACCCGTACCTCGTCGCCGTATTTCTCACCGAAGAGGGCCTGTGCCCCCAAGTCGCGGGCATCGTCAGGGGCCATGATCCGCGTTTCCACCGGCGCATTCTGGCGGATATAGTCGTTCACCTCGGTCTGAACCTGCTCCAGCTCTTCCGCCGTCAGGGCCTTGGAATGGCTGAAATCGAAGCGCAACCGATCCTGCGCATTGAGCGACCCGCGCTGTGCCACGTGATCGCCAAGTGCATGGCGCAGGGCCTCGTGCAACAGGTGCGTGGCCGAATGGTTGGCCCGAATGGCCGTGCGGCGGGCGTGATCCACCTCCAACTGCGCGGCCTGCCCCGGGGCAATCTCGCCATCCTCGATCGTCGCGAAATGGATAAAGACCCCGGCCACCTTCTTGGTGTCGGTAATCCGTGCTGTGCCACCATCGGTTTTCAACGTGCCTGTATCGCCGACCTGACCGCCAGCTTCAGCGTAAAACGGAGTCTGGTTCAGAACGATCTGTACCGCATCGCCCTTCGCGGCCTTGTCAACCTCGGCCCCATCCTTGACCAGGGCCAGAATCTGCCCTTCGGCCACCTCGGTGTCGTAACCAAGGAAATCGGTCGTGCCCTTGGCCTCATCCTCGGCAATGTCGAACCAGATCGCCGCATCCGCCGCCTCGCCCGAGCCGGACCACGCCGCGCGCGCCTTGGCCTTCTGCTCGGCCATGGCCGACTCAAAGCCGCTCACGTCCACCTCGCGGCCCTTTTCACGCAGGGCATCCTGCGTCAGGTCCAGCGGGAAACCATAGGTATCATACAGCTTGAACGCCGCCTCGCCCGGAAGCGCCGCGCCATCCTGCAACTTGTCCAATTCGTCATCCAGCAGGCGCAAACCACGGTCCAGCGTCTGCTTGAACTTGGTCTCTTCCAGCTTCAGCGTTTCTTCGATCAAAGGCTGCGCCCGGCCCAGTTCGGGGAAGGCCTGGCCCATCTGCGCCACCAAGTTCGGCACCAACTGGTGCATCACCGGATCCTTCGCGCCCAACAAATGCGCATGCCGCATCGCCCGGCGCATGATCCGCCGCAGGACATAGCCCCGCCCCTCGTTCGACGGCATCACCCCATCGGCAATCAGGAAGGAGGTCGAGCGCAGGTGATCCGCGATCACCCGATGATGCACGTTGCCCGGCCCGTCCGGGTCCTGGCTGGTGATATGGGCGCTCGCCTCGATCAGCGCGCGCATCAGGTCGGTGTCATAGTTGTCGTGCTTGCCCTGCAACAAGGCCCCGATCCGCTCCAGCCCCATGCCGGTGTCGATCGACTGGTTCGGCAGGTCCTGTCGCGTGCCATCTTCGAACTGCTCGTACTGCATGAAAACGAGGTTCCAGATCTCGATGAAGCGATCCCCATCCTCTTCCGGGCTACCCGGAGGGCCACCCCAAATCTCGGGGCCATGGTCATAGAAAATCTCGGTGCACGGCCCGCAGGGCCCGGTGGCCCCCATCGACCAGAAGTTATCGTCGGTCGCGATCCGAATAATCCGGTCATCCGACAACCCGGCGTATTTCTTCCAAATCTCCGCCGCCTCGTCATCGGTATGGTAGATCGTGACCAAAAGCTTGTCCTTGTTCAGGCCAAATTCCTTGGTCAGCAAATCCCACGCAAAGGGGATCGCCTGCTCCTTGAAGTAATCCCCGAAGCTGAAGTTGCCCAGCATTTCGAAAAACGTGTGGTGCCGTGCCGTGTACCCCACGTTATCCAGATCGTTGTGCTTGCCGCCGGCCCGCACGCATTTCTGGCTGGTGGCCGCGCGTTTGTAATCGCGGTGCTCAACCCCGGTGAACAGGTTCTTGAACTGAACCATCCCCGCATTGGTGAACATCAGCGTCGGGTCATTGCGCGGCACAAGCGGGGAGCTTTCGACGATCTGGTGATCGTTCTCCTCGAAGAAATTGAGGAAGGTCGAGCGGATTTCATTGAGCGTCGGCATCGGCGGGTCTCTTTTCGGGCAATATTGCAGGCGTTTCGCAGATGTAGCCATGCAGGCGGGCGGTGTCCACAGCAAGAAAAAGGCCCGGGGCGGGTGCCACGGGCCTTTATGTTTCTTCTCAAGGGTGTCCGGGGCCTCAGGCCTCGACGATATCCTCGTCCTCGCCGCCCTCGGGCATGTCGAATTCAAGTCCATGCGCCGCGCGAATCTTGTCCTCGATCTCAAGCGCCATCTTGGTGTTTTCCTTCAGGAAGGTCTTGGCGTTCTCACGCCCCTGCCCGATGCGCTCATCCCCATAGCTGAACCAGCTGCCCGATTTCTCGACAACCCCGGCCTTCACGCCAAGGTCCAGCAACTCACCCATCTTCGAGATGCCCTCGCCATACATGATGTCGAATTCCACCTGCTTGAAGGGCGGCGCCACCTTGTTCTTGACCACCTTCACGCGGGTGGCATTGCCCACCACCTCGTCCCGGTCCTTGAGCGATCCGATCCGGCGAATATCCAGCCGCACCGAGCTATAGAACTTCAGGGCATTGCCGCCGGTGGTGGTTTCCGGGCTGCCGAACATCACGCCGATCTTCATGCGAATCTGGTTGATGAAGATCACCGTACACTTGCTGCGGCTGATCGAACCGGTCAGCTTGCGCATGGCTTGGCTCATCAACCGGGCCTGAACGCCCACGTTGCTGTCGCCCATGTCGCCTTCGAGTTCAGACTTGGGCGTCAGCGCGGCCACCGAATCGACCACCACCATGCTCACCGCGCCCGAGCGCACCAGCGTATCCACGATCTCCAGCGATTGTTCCCCGGTGTCGGGTTGCGAAATCAGCAACTCGTCCAGATCGACACCCAGCTTCTTGGCATAGATCGGGTCCAGCGCGTGCTCGGCATCGACAAAGGCGCAAACGCCGCCTTTTTTCTGCTCCTCGGCCACGCAATGCAGGGTCAGCGTGGTTTTGCCCGAACTTTCCGGGCCGTAAATCTCAACGATGCGGCCCTTCGGCAGGCCACCGATCCCAAGGGCGATGTCTAGCCCCAGCGACCCGGTCGAGGTGGCCTCGATATCGGCAACCGGATTGTCCGAGCCCATCTTCATGATCGAGCCCTTGCCGAACTGCCGTTCGATCTGCGCCAGTGCGCTGTCCAGCGCCTTTTGCTTGTCCGCGTTCTTCTTACTATCCATGGTCAAAAGATCTGCCGTTGCCATTATCCTGATCCCTTATTTCACACCCGGTCACGGGCAGCAATCATTGCCTTCGTTCACCTCTTGTTCCGCAATCTATGCAGACAAAAAGAGAACATTTCAAGAAAATTGTTCACAACCCGAGTTTTTGGCATATGGGTTAAAGAGTCGTTACCAAGTGGCATTGCCGCCCAAAAATTCCGTGAAAGGCGCTTTGAATGCTCGTATTTTCCAAGGCCAGGCTGGTGTTCCTTTCGGTGCCCAAGACCGGCACCACCGCCTATCAGGCTGCGCTGGCCCCCAAGGCCGACATGGTGGTGCGCAACCCGCCCGAACTCAAGCACGCGCCGGTGTTTCGCTACAACCGCTTCTTCCGCCCCGCGCTGGAAAAATTCTGCGGCGAGGGGTTCGATATTCTGGCTGTGATCCGCGAGCCCATCGACTGGCTGGGCAGTTGGTACAGATACCGCCAGCGCCCCGGTATGGAGGGGGCGAAAAACGCCACCCATGACATCAGTTTCGACGACTTTGCGCTCGCTTACATGCAAGGCAAACGCCCGCCCTTTGCCGAGGTCGGCTCACAGGCCAAATTCGTCGAACCCTGCAACAACGGCACCGCCGTCACGCATCTGTTCCGCTACGAGGATCAAGAGGGGCTGCGCCGTTTTCTGAGTGAGCGGCTTGATCACGGATTCGAAACCAAACGCCTCAACGAATCCCCTCCCGGCGCGCCACAACTCTCGCCCGGGGTCGAACAACGCCTGCGCCGTAAATGCGCCCATGAATTCGCCCTTTGGGACGGGATCGGCGAGGCGGGGTCTCATACGCCGCTCGCCCACCAAGCATAGAATCCCGGCCGAGCGCCAACCGTCGCAACCGGCCCGGCTCACCTCGCGGGGCCTCCAAGCGTGGACACGACGCTCCCGGCCTTCTGGGCCTGTCAGGGGGTGGCCGTGCCACCGGCGGCGCCTTCGCCAGCGCCTGCCTGAACCTCCGACATCTGGCGCGACACCGTTTCTGTTAACTCACTGAGTGAAAAAGGCTTCGGCAGAAATGTCGAATTCGGAATATCAGCCTGCACATCGCCAAAGGATTCTCTGGCATAGCCGGACATGAACACCACCCGCGTCTCGGGCCGTGACGTGATCGCCTTGCGCACCCAACCGGGCCCATCCAGCCCCGGCATGATGACATCGGTGACGAACACGTCGATCCGGGTGTCTTCATCCTTCAACAAATCCAGCGCTGCTTCGCCGGTATCCGCCTCCAGAACGGTGAACCCGCGCATTTGCAATGCGCGGCTGGCAAAGGCGCGCACGGGGGCTTCATCCTCGACCAGCAGGACGACCCCACCACATGGGCACGGCGCGGCCTGACCGTCCGCAGGCTCCTGCGCAACCTGCTGTGCGACGGGGTTCAGCGCCGGCAGGATCAACATGAAACACGTCCCCTCGCCCGGGATGCTATCGGCAAAGATGAAACCGCCGGTTTGCTTGATGATTCCGTAAGCCGTCGACAGGCCAAGCCCCGTACCTTCGCCCGCGCGCTTGGTGGTAAAAAACGGCTCGAATACCTTTTGCACCTTATCCGGCGCGATCCCAACGCCACTATCCCGAACCGACACTTTCACATATTGCCCCGGGGCAACCACCGCGCGGTCACGTTGCCACGGAGCCTCCAGCGTCAGGTTCTCGGTCTCGACCGATATCGTGCCCCCCTCGGGCATGGCGTCGCGCGCATTGACCACGAGGTTCATGAATACCTGTTCCAACTGCCGTTTGTCGGCCCGCGTCTCCCAAAGCTGCGGATCATGGCTCAGGTTCAACGTCACTTTCTCCCCCACCAGTCGCCCGAGAAGATGCGTCATATCAGATAGCAATCCGCGCAGATCCAGCCGCTGGGGCTGCAAGGTTTGCTTGCGCGAATATGCCAGCAACTGCCCAACAAGGGCAGCTGCGCGATTGGCATTCTGATTGATCTGCATGAGATCGCTGAAATCCTCGTCCCCCTCGTCATGGCGGGTCAACAACAGGTCACAATGGCCTGAAATCGCCGTCAGAAGGTTGTTGAAATCATGCGCGACTCCCCCCGCCAACTGCCCGATCGCCTGCATCTTCTGGCTCTGGACGAATTGCGCCTCCAAAGACTTCAGCTTGGTGGCATCAGTCAGAACCGCAACCAAAACCGTCTCACCCGCTTCACTGAGACGGTTCAAGGTCACCTGAATAAAAGCTTCTCGTGCCTCACTCTTGACCTTGAGAACCTCGCTATGTTGCGTGCCGCGCCCTGCTGCGGCCTCTTCCAGCCAGTCGCGCAAGGATCGGCCAAGCCCCTCGACCAGATCGCCCAGTTCTGCGCCGCTACAGCTTTCCACCCCCAGAAGGGCACGGGCAGGCGCATTCGACAACTGGATTTCGCCAGTGCGCCTGACCTTCAATATGGGAATAGGCAGTTCATCCACGAAATCCCAGCCTTCAGGCCCTCGCTCGGTGGCTGCAATATCCGATAGCAGGAAAATCTCACGCCGTCCCGCCGTGCCTTCCAGCTCGACAGCCAGACAAGGCACAAGTCCCTCGTGGGTGCTGATTTCGTTTATCTGCCCCGAACGCAACGGCAGCCGCGGGCACACACGGTCGAGCGACTTGGCCCGCTCCCCCACGAGGGCGCGCGCCGCGCTGTTCATGAACAGGATCGCGTCGTTGCGCCCCACGGTCAGCATTGGCAAAGGGACGTCTCCGGCCCCGCCACGCGGCTGTTCGCTGGCTGTCTCGATACGCCACAGAAAACGGTCGGGGCCAGCCTGATGCACATGCATCCGCAAAAGCCCCCTCTGCGTCAAGATATCCTCGTTGGCGACCCCCTTGGCTTGAGCACGGGTTCCCAACCGAAAAAGGATCGGCCCGGGATTGGCCAAGGTCGCCCGCAACACACCGGCAAGGGTCACCTCTCCGTTGCAATCATAGGCATCGCATGCCGCCTCATTGGCATAGAGAATACGGCCATCGCCTCCCGCCACCATAAGTGGCGCAATATCCTTTCCAAGCAGCGCATCGTACCGCCTGACACGCGCGGCATCGGCCCGACCACTGAACCAGGAGACAATAAAAATCCCCCCGGCCGTGCAAGCCAGCGTTGCCGAGATGAACCCGAACACCAAACGCTCCTGCGTGCCCTGATACAGTATCGCTGAAAGCGCAAAAACCGCTGCCCCTGCGAGGATCAACGGCACACGTGATCGCAAGTCGGCACTCGCACGGCGCACTGGCGTGATTGTGAAACTCGAAAAGGCCACCACTAGATCCCGTTGTCGCAGGTTCATCCCTTGTGGGGGAAAAACCTTAAACACAGTTTAACGGCGGCGCGACATTCGTTAAAGTTGCATTTTTGGCTTTTTATCTCTCAAAAATTGCCAAAAAGAACCCATCGCCCTGATCCGACACCGTCCAGTGCCTTTGGGTCGCGAGCCGCCAATCGGGCTGACGCCGCACAAAGGCCTCCACCTGTGCTTCGTTCTCCTCGCAAAACAGCGAGCACGTTGCATAAGCCAAGCGCCCTCCAGGGGTCACCAATCCCGCGGCCCGGTCCAGAATAGCGGCCTGAACCTCGGTCAACTCGGACAGCCGCTCCGGCGTCATGCGCCACTTGGCATCCGGCGTCCGGCGCCATGTGCCGCTGCCCGAACAGGGCACATCACAAAGCACCAGATCGAAGGACCCGGCCTTGACCGCCTCCTCAAGAAGCGTCACGCAAACTCCCGCGCGCCTGGCCCGATCCGGCAGGTCGCGCATCCGCGCCGGGGCCGCATCATGGGCAAACCACTCCGCCTCGGCCCGCGCCGCAAGGGCCAGGACCTTCCCGCCGCCCCCGGCACAATAATCCAGAACGCGCGCCCCGGGCGGCACGGCAAGACACTCCATCGCCGCCTGGCTCGACCCGTCCTGCAACTCGATCAAACCCTCGCGATAGGCCCGCGATGCGGCCACGCGGCGCGCGCCCGCACAGACCACAAGCGCAGTATCGGCAATCTCGGCGGGTTTGGCCTCAACGCCATCCTCCGCCAAAGCCGCCAAAGCCACCGCAACCGTGGCCTTGCGCAGGTTCACCCGCAATACGACCGGCGCGCGCCCGGTCAAGGCCTGCGCCGCTGCACACCACTTCGCGCCCAGCGCGCCTTCGAAATGCGGGATCATCCAGTCGGGCAGATCGAAACGATCGCCCAAAGTCTCCGGGGCCTGTCCAGCAGCTTGTTCAGCATCGCTCAGAACGGCAGGAGAATGCCCTTCCCCTGTAAACACCTCTGCCGGATCACGCCCCCCGGCGCGCAGCGCGCCCAGCATCAATGCCCGGCCCGTTTCTCCCCCGCCAAGACAGGCATAAGACCGACGACAGCGCAGCGCCTGAAAGACATGATCGCGCACCGCCGCCCGGTCCTTGGACCCGGCAAAGCGAGAGCGCCGCGCCCAGCCTGTCAAAGCCTTCTCCGCTGGCACCCCCGCCAGTATCTCGTCCAAGATCTCGGCCGAGGCCTGAATGCGGGCGCCGGGGGTCAATGGCCCTTACCCACGCCGGTAATTGGGGCTTTCATTGGTGATTTGCACATCATGCACATGGCTTTCGCTGAGGCCCGCATTGGTGATGCGCACGAAATGGCAATCGGTGCGCATCGCATCCACAGTGCCACAGCCGGTATAGCCCATGGCGGCCCGCAAGCCCCCCACCAACTGGTGGATCACGTTGCCCGCCGCGCCCTTGTAGGGCACCTGCCCCTCGATCCCCTCAGGCACCAGCTTGTCACTGGCGGCGTCCTTCTGGAAATAGCGGTCGGCACTGCCACGCGCCATGGCGCCGAGGCTCCCCATCCCGCGATAGGCCTTGAAGCTCCGGCCCTGGTACAGGATCATATCGCCGGGCGACTCGTCGGTCCCGGCCAGCATGGAACCGACCATGGCACAAGAGGCCCCGGCGGCAATCGCCTTGGCAAAATCACCCGAGAACTTGATGCCGCCATCGGCGATCACCGGTACATCGCCCGCCGCCTGCGCGCAATCCATGATCGCGGTCAGCTGCGGAACGCCGACACCGGCCACCATGCGGGTGGTACAAATGCTGCCCGGGCCAATGCCCACCTTGACGGCATCCGCCCCTGCCCCGATCAGCGCCTTTGTGGCCTCCGCCGTGGCGACATTGCCCGCGACGATCTGCACATTCCCCGACAGCGCCTTGGCACGCTCAACAGCCGTCGCCACGCCTTCGGAGTGGCCATGCGCGGTATCGATCACCACCATGTCCACACCGGCCTCCACAAGGGCCTGTGTGCGTTCAAAGCCCGCATCCCCCACGGTCGAGGCCGCCGCCACGCGCAACCGGCCCAGCTCGTCCTTGCAGGCCGTCGGGTTCACCACCGCCTGCTCGGTATCCTTGAGCGTCAGCAAACCGGTCAGCTTGCCGGCCTTGTCGGTCACCAGCAGCTTCTCGATCCGCCGCGCGCGCATCAGGCTCTTGGCCTCTTCACGGTCCGCGGGCTCCTGCAAAACGGCAAGGTTCTCCGAGGTCATCATCACGTGAACCGGCGTATCATCCGACGAGGCAAACCGCATATCGCGGTTGGTCACGATGCCCACCACATGGCCCTTGTCGTCAACAACTGGGAACCCGGTGAAGTTGTAGCGCTCGATCAACTGCTTGGCATCGGCCAGCGTCTGATCGGGGCGCAGGGTCACGGGGTTGTAGACGATGCCGCTTTCAAAGCGCTTCACCCGGCGCACCTCGCGGGCCTGCTCCTCGACCGTCAGGTTACGATGGATCACACCCATGCCGCCGGTCTGCGCCATGCAGATCGCCATGCGGCTCTCGGTCACCGTGTCCATGGCCGAACTGAGCAAGGGAATATTCAGGTCAATCGTTTTGGTCACACGCGTCCGCGTATCCGCCGTGTTTGGCAGCACGCTGGACTTGGCAGGTACCAGAAGAACATCATCGAAGGTCAGGGCCTCACGAATCTCCATCAGCTCACTCCTTGGCCGGGATCGTTTGGCGCTTCCCTATTGCACGGGTTGGACCGAATGGAAAGAGGCGATCGGCCACGCAAACGGCAAGAAAAGCAATTAGACCGCGCTGAGTGTCAAAACAGGGGCACTGACCGCTCTAATGCCAATCAATTGCCCCGCCAAACCAAAGGACGCCAGCCCGCAATCGCGTGGCCCCAAGCGCCTCTAGACCGACTGGATCCTGTCGGAACGGACAGCGGCTAAAAATTTATGATGGTTTTAGCCTGCTCAACGATCTCCCGAACGATTTCTTCGGCGGTCTGGATTTTGGTGACAAGCCCCACCCCCTGACCTGACCACATGGGAAGTGGCTCAATCTCACCCTCCAATCCGGCGAAGGCAACGGCGCTGGCGTATCGCGGTATCTCGACACCGTCAGGACGCAAGGCAAGGATATCCCCCTCTCCCGGCCTTTGACCGAGTGGCGGTCTTCCTGCGGCGTCCCACATCTCGGAAGTGCTGTTTTTCAAAGCTCTATGAGGGGCATTGGGCCAAACAAGATCGTAGAGATCATCATAGTGGCTGGTGTCGTCTTCAGAGGCGGCCAGCAGGCGCTCCATATAGACTGGGTGGGTCGGGGCCTCTTTGGCCGCCAGAAAACGCGTCCCGATCCAAGCCGCCGAAGCCCCAAGCGCCAAAGCCGCCGCCAGCCCGCGCCCATCGGCAATGCCGCCCGCTGCAATAACAGGAACATCGCCAACGGTGTCTGCCACGGCAGGCACAAGTGCCATTGTCGAAACTTTACCTTCGACATGACCTCCCGCTTCCCACCCTTGCGCACAGATTGCATCCGCACCAAGCGCCACCGCCTCCTTTGCGACGGCGGATGTGCTTGCCGTGATTATGACTTTCGCACCGTGGGATTTTGCACGTTCTACGAAGTTGCCTGGCTCTCCCCAAAAGATGGAAATAACGTCGACACCTTCTTCCAGACAGACATCAAGCTGCGCCTCATTGCGAAAATCCATGTTCAAGTTCACGCCGAACGGCTTGTCGGTCAGCTCTTTGATACGACGGATTTCCGCTCTCATCTTGTCAGGCGCATCGGTCCAGAGCGGCGCCAAACCAAGGCCGCCTGCATTGCTCACCGCAGCGACAAGCTCTGGCGGTCCAACACGCCCCATCGGGGCCAGAACGATTGGCTGACGTATTCCAAACTTAGAGCAGAACGCATTGGTCATATTCAATTCTCCTGTCAGCGACGCTTTTGCCAGAAAACGCGCAAGGATTTTACCATAACGACGCACCCTAAACACCGGCAATATAAGCCCCCCACTTCACATACAGCCGTTTTCAGGCTCCAACAGGGATCAAACCCACGTTATTCCGATGTCAGCGTGACACACCCCATCTTCCCGCAAAAAGCCTTGCCCATGGGCTGGCCCCATCCCTTTTCACGCCTGCCCAAGGCACCACCACCCTCAATGACCTGTCGGGCCACACCTTGTCCGACACCTGCCTGATGATCTAGGACGACGATCTGACCTTCTACGTTCGCTCAACAGTGACCGAGACGAACTTTTGACCTTTGGCAACAGGGAACCGGACAATGACCAAACACGGCTATGAAAGCGGGCGGCTCGACCTGCCCTTCGTCGGCATCTCCACTTTCGGCAAACGCCCCTATGTCTCGGACTGGTCCGCCATCGACGCCGATGTCGCCATCCTCGGCGCGCCCTTCGATGCGGGCACCCAATGGCGTTCGGGCGCACGCTTCGGACCGCGCGGCGTGCGCGAGGCCTCGACCCTCTTCAGCTTCGGCCACGCTGGCGCCTATGACCATGAAGACGATGTAACCTACCTACCCGGTTCGGTGCGCATGGTCGATATAGGCGATGCTGACATCATCCACACCCAGACCGAATCCTCCCATTCCAATATCGAGTCCGGCGTGCGCGCCATCCTCAAGGCCGGTGCCCTGCCCGTCACCATCGGCGGCGATCACTCGGTCAATATCCCCTGCATCAACGCTTTCGACGACCAAGGCGATATCCACATCCTGCAAATCGACGCGCACCTCGATTTCGTCGACGAACGCCACGGCGTGCGGTACGGCCACGGCAACCCGATGCGCCGCGCCTCGGAAAAACCCTATGTCACCGGCCTCACCCAACTGGGCATCCGCAACGTCAGTTCCACCGCCAAGGATGGCTATGACGACGCTCGCGCGCGCGGCTCCGATATCCTCTCGGTCCGGCAAATGCGCGCATTGGGGCCAGAGGCCACGGCAGGGCGCATCCCCAAGGGCGCCCGCGTCTATGTCACCATCGACATCGACGGCTTCTGCCCCTCCATCGCGCCGGGCACCGGCACGCCCAGCCACGGCGGCTTTCTTTATTACGAAGTGCTGGAAGTGCTGCAAAACGTGGCGCAAAACCACGAGGTGGTGGGCCTAGACCTCGTCGAAGTCGCCCCAGACTACGACCCCACAGACTCCACCTCGATCCTCGCGGCACAGCTGTTGCTGAACTTTCTGGGCTTCATCTTCCACGCGCGGGGGCACGGCCTCTAACCTCGCGCCACAGCATCACAGCAAGATCACATCGGCTGCCAGAAATTGCCCAATTTACTAGCGAAACCTAGGCGAACATCAAACGCCTGGGTTGAAAATGCATTTTAAGAGTAAAGTCAAATCCTGCCTCATCGAAAAGTATTGGTCCATCCAAGGCCGCGCCTCCCGATCCGAGTTTTGGGGATTCACTCTGTTCACCTTGGCGGTGATGGTGCTTCTGGCACTGTTTACCGGCTCATGGCGCATGAAACCGCTGTTTGGTCTTTGGCTCGATCCGTCTCACGGGTTCTATCTGCTCCGTATCGTGGGCACCCTGATCGAACTGGCGCTCTTCGTGCCGGCCATAACGGTTACCATCCGCCGGTTTCACGACATAGGGCTTAGCGGCTGGTGGTATCTGACCATCCTTATCTCCTCCGCCTACATCACAACACAGCTTGCCGATGGCGAAATTCTGGGCCCGCTCTTTGGCCTGATCGCGCTGTCAGGGGTCGCCCTGCGCAAAGGCACCTACCGCGGCGAAAAATACGGCCCCGCGCCCGAGGCTCCTGCCCCCGAAAATGCCCGGGAATACGACAGGTCCGGCCACAAACGGCTCTGGATTGGCCTGCGTCCCCTGACTGCGCGCATAGGGCTGGCCGCTATCGGCCTTATCGGGCTTCTGGACGTGGCCATTGCCCATCTCTACACCCCCGCGCCACAGCCCGCGCCCTACTTTGACCCGGACCGCCAGCAAGTGATGCTTCGTGACGCGGGCCGTGATCGGCACTGGGGCAACCATGATGACGCCGTCTGGGCCTTCAGCTTTCCCAAGTCCGCGAACGTACAGCCAACCGTGGACTACAAGCGCGTCACACTCATCAGCGCAGAAGACGTCGAAAAGACTCACAAACAGGGTTACGCCGTGCTTTCGACCGAGTTGCGCCCACGACAGCCCACCCCGGATGAGTCCACATTGAAACTTCTCGTCACACTTCCCGATTTCGGCACCCTCGCAGGCACGTTCGAGGATCACCCCAACAGCGCCTTGGAAATCTCCCTACCTTCGCAACAGCGCCTCTACGATGGCACCCCGGATTGGGGCACCGTCCCGTCATTCACCGATGAATTCGAAAAACTGACCAGGTTCAATTGCGAATTCGACCGTGAAATCGCACCGGGTATCACACGATTGCAGGAGATGTCCCCCACCTCCGCCCAAGCCGCCCTTGAGGCCTTTCGCAACCGTGGCCCGCGCTATGAAACCCGCGATGGCTGCATCGGCAAGGCCGCCGCGCGCGGGGCAAGCTATGCCCTCACCGACGACACCGGCAGCGCCACCGGATTCGGCACCTGTCAAAGCTATCGCAAGGCGGCCCAATACGGCACTTGCCGCTTTCAATTCTGGTTGCCCCAAAAGCGCATCATCGAATACCGCTTTTCCGAGGAATTCCTGCCCATGCTGCGCGACATAGATAGCCACGCCCGCACAGTTCTGGCGCAGGCCACCGTGGCCCATGCCTCGAAGAACATTGACCTACCGACGCGCCAAACTGCGCAGGCTCAGTAATTCCCGGCCACATACTTGGCAATCGCCGCCCCGCGCGAATTCACGTCGAGCTTCTGGTAAATCGCCTTGAGGTAATATTTCACCGTGTTCTCGCTCAGGCCCAGCCGCGCGGAAATCTGGAAATTGGTCAGGCCATCCACCAGCAGCGCCAATATCTCATGCTCACGCCGCGACAGCGCATCGGTGTTTTCCGAAGTCAGCCGCTTGAGAATATCCGTGGGCACGATCGAATGCCCTTCCACCAGCTTGCCCAAGATCTTCGGCAGGCTGGTCAGGATCTGGCTCATCATGCAGACCGAATTGGCCCCCTGCTTGATCGCCGCGCGGATAAAGGCGAACTCGCTGTCCTCGGCCACGACCACCACCATGACATGCGGATAATCACGACGCACCATCTCAAGCACCTGGGTCAGATCTCCATCCGCCAGCCGCACACCCAAAATCAGGATCGACCGCTCCGGCGCCCCCGACAACAGTGTCTTGAGGCTCGCCTTGTCGGTGGCAAAGGCCCCCAGCGTGACCTCGGGAATTTGCGACACAAGCGATCCGATCCCTTGGCAAACGATCACCTGCCGGTCGGCAACGATCACCTGCGGGGCATCCCTCGTGGCGCTGTCTACAGGCGCCGCGGTCATGATTTTGGTCTCCTCCATCTGCTCAGTGTACAGCAAACGCCTCCATTTCCCACGCCTCGAATTGCGACAAAAAAGCACCCTAAACCGGTGATTTTCAACGATTTTTCAGTATGCAACCGCATGCCAATGTGCGCTTTCACTCGAACGGGTGGGGCCGCCCTACCCACTAGGGGCCGCCTCCCGCCAGCCGCTCACCTTGGGTATTCACTCGGGCATTACGCCCCCGGCCCTCCCCGCCGATACAAGGGAAAACCCATGACTGGAGGAATCCCATGCACGGCTATCAACACCTTTTCGTTCCCGGCCCCACCAATGTGCCCGAACCCGTTCGTCAGGCGATGAACATCCCCATGGAAGATATGCGCGCCCCCGATTTCGGCGGCTTCGTCGATGGTGTCCTGACCGACATCAAGAAGGTCTTCCGGCTTGAAAACGGCCGCGTCTTCATCTTCCCCTCCTCCGGCACCGGGGCATGGGAATCCGCAATCACCAACACGCTCGACACCGGCGATCGCGTGCTGATGTCGCGCTTCGGCCAGTTCTCGCTGCTCTGGGCCGAGATGGCCACCCGCCTCGGCCTCGACGTAGACCTTTGCGACACCGACTGGGGCAACCCCGTCCCGGTCGCGGACTACGCCGAGCGCCTAAAGGCCGACACCAGCCACCAGATCAAGGCCGTCTTCGCCACCCACAACGAGACCGCCACCGGCGTCACCTCCGATATTGCCGCCATCCGCAAGGCACTGGACGAAGCAGGCCACCCGGCCCTGCTTTTCGTCGATGGCGTCAGCTCCATCGGCTCGATCGAGTTCGAGATGGAGAAATGGGGCGTCGATCTGGCCGTGGCCGGCTCGCAAAAGGGGTTCATGCTACCCGCGGGCCTCGGTTTCCTCGGGGTCTCCGACAAGGCGCTTGAGGCCAGCAAGACCGCCTCCATGCCGCGCAGCTACTTCAGCTTCGAGGATATGATCGCCCTCAACGACACCGGCTATTTCCCCTATACGCCCGCCACGCAACTCCTGCGTGGGCTGCGTGTCTCGCTCGACATGCTGCTCGAGGCCGGGATGGAAAGCACATGGGCCCGCCACGCGCGCCTTGCCCAAGGCACGCGCGCCGCCGTTGCCGCGTGGAAGGGATGTGATCTGGTGGCCCGCGATCCGGCCAGCTATTCCGACACGGTCTCGGCCATCTATGCCCCCGAGGGCGTCGATGCCCGCGAGGTGATCTCGACCGCCTATTACAAATACCAGACCTCGCTTGGCTCCGGCCTCAACATCCTCGCCGGTCGCGCCTTCCGCATCGGTCATATCGGCTCGATGAACGCGGTCATGCTTTGCGGCGCGATTTCGGCAGCCGAAATGGCCCTGCGCGATTGCGGCGCCGAGGTCGAGCCCGGCTCCGGCCTCGCCGCCGCATCCGAGCAGTTCCGCGCCTCAACGCCGGACGCGCGGCAAGGGCAAAGCAAGGCCGCCTGAACCTGCCCGGCCTCGCACCGCCGGGGCTGACTATGCACCACCGGGCCGCTTTGCCAAAAGCGGCCCGTTCCGCAACATGCGGCGAATAACGGGAGTGAGCTCATTTTGTTGGATAATTCGAGGCACAAACCAAACAGGCCAAATCGACAGGATTTCATCCCGCCACTGCCTCGTTCTGGAAATCTCGTTTGCCAACGCGTCTCCTAGCCGAACCGAACTCTGAAATCCACGGGCGATTTTGAGACGCCTGAGTTTTTCAACACAATCAGCCCAGAGCGGATGTGCTTTGGTTTAAATACGCGTATGGTCAAAAAGACCAAACTACAGTACGTCTGTAATGGTTTTTCTAGAATTACGCCTTTCACTCACCTTTGAGGCAAGCGAAAGGCGGATATCAAGCTTCTGCTAGGTTTCAGTTCACGCGACGACGGCGGGCCAGCCAGCCCAAGGTTGCCAGCGCGCTGAGCGCCAGCGGAAAGCCAGCGGGAACAGGTATCGGCGGAGGCAGATCAGCTTCTTCGAGGCCAGCGTAGCGCCCGCCTGTTTGCGAGAACGCGTAAAAGCCAAACGAGCCATCGGCAAACGGATCGCCACCGTAATCCGATGCGTCGATGTCAATCTCCAGGTTGTCGTTAACGAACACTTTGACATTTGACGACGTGAATTCGAGGTCGAACGTGTATTCCGTATTATTGGCCCAACCGGTATTGCCGAAATTAGAACCAGTCGCGTTGGATCGCGTGAGAAATTCTACGACGCCGTTATGTTGCCATGCACTCGAACCGGTATTCGTACCGCCGGTTGCGATATCTCCGGTAACTCGGGATATCGCTAGGCCTGCGTCCCAACCAGCTTGGGTGCCCTGTTTCCAATCGATCAGCAGATAGTCCTGACCAACGTTGCCTCCACCGATGTCGCCTTCGTTATATCCCAGCACAAACCCGACGAAATCATTGTCGCTGGCCGATTGCACTTCGATGCTTCCAGAAAGGGATTGCCCCTGGCTGTTCTCATTGTTGTGAAATACGCCCGGAGGAGAGTTACCAAATTGCTTGACCCCGTTGTTGTCGGATTCAAGGTTCCAGCCACCACCGCCGTCCTGAAGCCACGAACTGAGATCTACTGGAGCAGCCAATGCTGGCAAAGCTACCACTGAAGCAACCATGCTTGTGGCAATAATTTTGAAGGTCAAATTACTATCCTCCCAATAAAAATAAGAATCTGAAATTAGCAAAAAAATTTCTCTCATGCAAAGGCATGGACGGAAGGAAGGCGATTTTCGATCCATTTGGTAAAGGCCGTTTCCTGTAGAACCACAGTAACGACTGTGACCCTATGGCAGTGATTGCCTTCGCCCAAAAGTCGCAATGTACATGAAGGCAACACCATAGTCTTGCTATTCAAAACCTAAAATTATTCTCATCGGGTAGCGTTCAATAACCGAAATCAAAAACCGAAAACTCACCTATCTTGCAGTGACACATGGGTAGCAAACAGACCGGTAGTCGCTGGTCATCGATCCGACCTTCAGTGCATTGTTACGGGTCCATGGCGAATGCCCGCTCCGTCCCGCAAAACCGCCCTTCAAGATAGGCCCTTACTGCGCAAACCGTACGAAACTCACGTACGTTTCGTACGTTTCTCACCGCGCGCCCTGTTAATTCCGGGGGGTGCGGGAAAAAATACCGACGCGATACCGACGTAAAACCGACGCGTTACAGCATGGGGGTTTTTCTTGTTAACCAAGCCCTTACCCCCGATTCGCGGCAAAGGTTAACAAGTGCGGCGCGAACCGACAGGTCATAACGCCCTCAATGCCCAGTTTCGGCACATAAGTTTCCGATCATAAACATTTGTTTTCCTTAAACTTCTCTGCACCGCAGCGACTGTGTGCACCGGCATCCCGGCGCGGCCCTGCCGGGTAGGGCCGCCCTACCCGTTCAGGCCCGCACCCCATCCCCCGGCGGGCATTGCCACCCATGCGAAAGTGTCCCCCCGCGCCCATCCGGTCCAAGCTGACCTAAACCGCAGACCCAAAGGACACCCCACATGAGCTACACTCTCTATCCCCTTAAAAAACAACGACTTCAACGGTCCGAGCTGGCCGTTCCCGGCTCCAACCCCTCGATGATCGAGAAGGCCGCCGACAGCAATGTGGATTACATTTTCTTCGATCTCGAAGATGCCGTCGCGCCGCCCGACAAGGTTAACGCGCGGGCCAATATCATTCAGGCCCTCAACGACATCGACTGGAAGGCCAAGGGCAAGACCGTCTCGATCCGGATCAACGGTCTCGATACCCATTACATGTACCGCGACGTGGTCGAGATTCTGGAGCAGGCAGGCCAGCATCTCGACACCATTCTGGTGCCCAAAGTCGGCGTGCCGTCGGACCTCTACACCGTCGAAACCATGGTCTCGCAAATCGAGGAAGCCATGGGATTCACTCATAAAATTGGCCTTGAGGCCCTGATCGAAACCGCTCTCGGCATGGCCAATGTCGAGGCCATCGCCGCCACCCCCGGCCGCCTTGAGGCGCTGCATTTCGGGGTGGCCGATTACGCCGCCTCCAACCGCGCGCGTACCGTCGTGATCGGCGGGCTGAACCCCGATTACCCGGGCGATCAATGGCACTTCGCCCTCTCACGGATGACCGTCGCCTGCCGTGCCTACGGGCTGCGCGCCATCGACGGCCCCTTCGGCGACTTCAATGATCCCGAAGCCTACACCGCCTCCGCCAAGCGCGCCGCCGCCCTTGGCATCGAAGGCAAGTGGGCCATCCATCCCAGCCAGATTGATCTGGCCAACGATGTCTTCTCGCCGCCCGAGGCCGAGGTCACCCGCGCCCGTCGCATCATCGAGGAACTCAAGAAAGCAGAAGCCGAAGGAAAAGGCGCGGCCAGCCTCGATGGCAAGATGATCGACGCCGCCTCGGAACGCATGGCCAACAACGTGATCACCGTCGACGACGCCATCAAGGCGCAGCACGGATAAGAGAGGAAAATCAAATGGATATCCATGAATACCAAGCCAAGGACCTGCTCACGCGCTTCGGCGTGCAGGTGCCGCGCGGCGGCATCGCCTACAGCCCCGAACAGGCGGTTTATCGTGCCAGCGAGCTTTCGGGCGAACGCTGGGTGGTCAAGGCACAAATCCACTCCGGCGCCCGCGGCAAGGCCGGTGGCGTGCGCATCTGTTCCAACGAACAGGAAGTCGCGGACGCCGCACAATGGATGCTGGGCCGCAAGCTCGTCACCCATCAGACCGGCCCGCAGGGCAAACTGGTCAGCCGCCTCTATGTCGAAGAGGCCACCAACATCGCACAAGAAATCTACCTTGGCTTCGTGATGGACCGGAAGCTGGAACGCGTGGTCGTCGTGGCCTCGGCCCAAGGCGGCATGGAGATCGAGGAAATCTCGGAACAGGAGCCCGAGTCGATCATCCGCTCGGTGGTTGACCCCGCCGTCGGCATGCAGGCCTTCCAGGCCCGCGAGATCGCCTTCTCGCTCGACCTTGACCCGGCGCTGATCCCGCAGGCGGTCAAGACCATCATGGGCTGCTATCGCCTGATGCGGGACATGGACGCCAACATGGTCGAGGTGAACCCAATGGTCGTCACCAAGGCAGGCGAAATCGTCGCGCTCGACGCCAAGGTCAGCTTCGATGACAACGCCCTGTTCCGCCGCCCCGAAATCTCGGAACTGCGTGACAAAAGCCAGGAAGACACACGCGAAACCTTCGCCAGCGACAACGGCCTCAACTACATCGGCCTCGATGGGCAAATCGGCTGTATCGTCAACGGCGCGGGCCTCGCCATGGCCACGCTTGACATGATCAAGATGGCCGGGGGCGAACCCGCCAACTTCCTCGACGTGGGCGGCGGGGCCAGCCCCGACCGCGTTCTGATGTCTTTCAAGGCGGTCCTCAACGACCCCAAGGTCGAGGCGATCCTCGTCAACATCTTCGCGGGCATCAACCGCTGCGACTGGGTGGCCGAGGGCGTGATCCGCGCCATGGAGGAACTCAACCTGCAAATCCCCGTGGTGGTGCGCTTGTCGGGCACCAACGTCGAGGAAGGTCAGAAAATCCTCGCCGAAAGCTCCGTCAACGTCATCGCCACCGACACCCTCGCCGAGGCTGCCGACAAAGTCGTCGGCGCCTGGAAGGACGCATCACTCAAGGAGGCCTCGTAATGGCTATTCTCATCGACAGCGACACCAAGGTTCTGGTCACCGGATTCACCGGCCGCATCGGCAGCTTCCACGCGCAGGACATGATCAAGCACGGCACCAACGTGGTGGGCGGGGTGACCCCCGGCAAGGGCGGCACCAAGCACCTTGATTTGCCGGTCTTCAATACGGTCAAAGGGGCCGTGGCCGAAACCGGCGCCGACATGGTGGTCAGTTTCGTTCCCCCGCCCTTCGCCGCCGACTCGATCATGGAGGCCGCCGATGCGGGCATCAAGACCTGCGTCTGCATCGCCGATGGCATCCCCGCACAGGACATGATCCACGTCAAACGCTACATGCGCCGTTACAAGGCCGATAAGCGGATGCGCCTGATCGGGCCCAACTGCGCGGGCATCATCACCCCCGGTCAGGGCTTTGCCGGCCTCATGCCGCCTTCGATCTACATGCCGGGCCGCGTGGGCATCGTGGGCCGCTCGGGCACCCTCGGCTACGAAGCCGCAAGCCAGATGAAATCCAAGGGCATCGGCGTGTCCTCTTCCATCGGCATCGGCGGCGACCCGATCAACGGGTCCAGCTTCCGCGACATTCTCGAACTCTTCGAGAATGATCCCGAAACCGACGCCGTCGTCATGGTCGGAGAAATCGGCGGCCCGCAGGAGGCCGAAGCCGCCGAATACATCCGCGACCACATGACCAAACCCGTGGCCGCCTATATCGCCGGTCTGTCGGCCCCCAAGGGCCGCCGTATGGGTCACGCGGGCGCGATCGTTTCGGCCTTCGGGGAATCGGCGCAGGAAAAGGTCGAGATACTGAAGGACGCGGGCGTGGCCATCGTGCCGACCCCCTCGACCTTCGGCGAGACCGTCGCCAAGATGGTCGCCTGAGCAACGCGGCGGGGGCTGCCATGGCCCCCGCCACACCTGAGTCGCGGGGCCGACATGCGCGTTAGCGCAATCGCTCTTCCAACACTCAGGTTTGCGGTAACGGTTATCGCTAACACCCTGAATTTCACACCAAAACTCCGCTTTTGGACCTTCCCGACAAAGCCCCCGAGGTCTATACCGCGTGCAATTTCACGCATGCAGGAGATGCCCCCATGACGATCACCGTCGGGATCAACGGATTTGGCCGTATTGGCCGTTGCACCCTCGCCCATATCGCCACCAGCACCCGCAATGACATCAAGGTGGTCAAGGTCAACGCGACCGGCCCGCTGGACACAGCTGCCCACCTGATGAAATACGACAGTGTACATGGCCGTTTCCCGAACGAAATCACGCTTGGCGATGGCACCATGGATCTAGGCCGTGGCCCGATGGAGATGTACTCCACCTACGACATGGACGAACTGGATTGGTCCGGGGTCGACGTGGTGATGGAATGCACCGGCAAGTTCAACGACGGCGAGAAAGCCAAGAAGCACCTTGAGCGTGGCGCGGGCAAGGTCCTGCTTTCGGCTCCGGGCAAGAATGTTGACCGCACCGTGGTCTACGGCGTCAACGATGCCGACCTGCAAGTCGGGGAAACCATGATCTCCAACGGCTCTTGCACCACCAACTGCCTTGCGCCGGTGGCCAAGGTTCTGGACGCGGGTATCGGCATCGAGTCTGGTATCATGACCACGATCCACGCCTATACCGGCGACCAGCCCACGCTGGACCGCCGCCACAAGGATCTGTATCGCGCCCGCGCCGCGGCCATGTCGATGATCCCCACTTCCACCGGGGCCGCCAAGGCCCTGGGCGAGGTCCTGCCCAGCCTCAAGGGTAAGCTCGACGGCTCAGCCATTCGCGTGCCGACCCCGAATGTCTCGGCGGTGGACCTGACCTTCATCGCCAAGAAAGACGTGACCGCCGCCGATGTGAACGAAATCGTCGCCGAAGCCGCCGCAGGCCCGATGAAGGGCGTCCTCGGCTACGATCCTGAGCCCAAGGTCAGCGTCGACTTCAACCATACCGAGGAAAGCTCGATCTTCGCCCCTGATCAGACCCGCGTTACCGGGGGCCGCCTGGTGCGCGTTCTGGCATGGTACGACAACGAATGGGGCTTTTCGTGCCGCATGGCCGACGTGGCCGTCGCCATGGGCCGCCTCGCCTAATAAACACGCTCTGTTCAAACACTTAACCCCCGGGCGCCTGCGCACTCGGGGGTTTTCTTTTACCATCGCGCCCACATAAACCCCGGTTATAAAACGCCGTAATGAACCTTTGGCCAATGGCCTGCCCCACCAAATACCGTCATGTCCCTTGCCAACGCAGGCCACGCAAGCCGCGTTCTCTTTACAAACGCAAAGGATAAGCCAATGACACGTATCATCGCCCTCGCACTTGCCATCACCGCAGGCTCCATGGCGCACGCCTCGGACGACTACGTCAAAATGGACTCCGCCAAGGCAGAGCAAATCAAGACCCAACTTACCGAGCAAGGTTATGACGTGCGCAAGGTCGACACCGAGGATGGCATGTACGAGGCCTACGCTCTCAAGGATGGCGCCCGTTATGAGATTTACCTCGATAAAGATCTCAAAGTCGTCGAAACCAAAATGGACGACTGATCGCGCCCGGCGGACCCTGTTACAGGGTCCGCCAACTGCTCCGGAAGGACCTTCACCATGACTGATCACAAAATCTGGGACCCTTTCGTGCGCCTCTTTCATTGGAGCGTCGCCGCCGGGTTCCTTGCCAATGCGTTTTTGACCGACGATGAAAGCAAACTGCACGAATGGGTCGGCTATATCGTTCTCGCCCTTGTGGGCTTCCGCATCCTCTGGGGGCTTATCGGCCCGAAAAGCGCCCGCTTCTCCAGTTTCTGGCCCACCCGGAACGGGGTAACCGAACAACTCTCGGACCTCGCCACGCGCCGCAGGAAGGCTCACCTCGGGCATACGCCATTGGGGGCCTTGATGATATTCAACCTGCTGGCCTCTTTGTTGGCCATCGGCCTCACCGGCTGGATGATGACGACGAATGCCTTTTGGGGCGTCGACTGGGTCGAAGAGGCCCATGAGGCACTTGTGACTTGGGCCGAAATCTCGGTTGTCCTGCATGTCGCTGCCGTCATCTGGGAGAGTTGGCGCACAGGCGTAAATCTGCCGCGGGCCATGGTCACAGGTACCAAACGCGTACCAGATGACGTAAAACTGGTGCCATGATCCAAGGCGACCGAAACAAGCCTCTGGCGCTGATTGCGCTGATCGCGGTGCAAAGCCTTTGCGCCGCGTTTTTCCTTTGGGATGTCGTGGACGACCTGGGGCCAAACGGTTTGCGGGCGCTTGCCAACCTGCATATCGCCATTGAAACCATCGCCGCGCTCGCCCTCGTCTCGGCCATTGTTTACGAGGTGCGCGCCCTTATGGCCCTCCTGCGCCGCAAAGCTCATCTGGAAAATCAGGTCTCCATCGCGGCCGGGGCCTTTCACGACATCATGATAGACCACTTTCAAAACTGGGGCCTGACCGCCGCGGAACAGGATGTCGCCGGTTTCACCATCAAGGGCCTTTCTATCGCCGAAATTGCCGAGATGCGCGGCTCTGCCGAGGGTACGGTCAAATCCCAGTTGAACGCGATCTACCGCAAAGCTGGTGTACCCGGTCGGGGCGCCCTTCTGGGGGTGCTGGTGGATGACTTGATGAATGCCCCCCTTGCCCCTTCGGTCACCCCACTCCGCAAAGAAGCATCGTGACAGGGCCCTGCGCCTCTGGCATCAAGTCACCAGCACATGATCACGGGACAGACCAACATGACGAATACGTCTTCCATCGTTCTGGGCCTCCTCATACTGGGGGCGCTTGGCCTTGATGCCATGCTGTTCGATTGGGCGAATACCCTGTTCCTTGCCCGCAAGCTTGCCGATCTGATCGAGTGGATGGCTTTCTGGCGCTAAGCTTTCGCTTGCCAATTTCCCTCCGACATTGACAGCTGCGTATTGGTTCGCGTAATAAACGCGCAAATGTTAGCGCTAACGCAAGGGAAAGGACCCATAAAATGACAGTCAAAGTTGCCATCAACGGCTTTGGGCGCATCGGTCGCAATGTCCTACGCGCCATTGTCGAATCGGGCCGCACCGACCTACGGGTGGTTGCCATCAACGATCTTGCACCCGTTGAGACCAATGCCCACTTGTTGGAATTCGACTCCGTGCACGGGCGCTTTCCCGCCCCGGTGAAAACCAACAAGAACAGCATCGACGTGGGTCAAGGCCCCATCCTTGTCACCGCCCTGCGGGACCCTGCGGAACTGCCTTGGCAGGACGTGGATATCGTCATGGAATGCACCGGCATCTTCACCGACCGCGACAAGGCCGCAATCCACCTTGAAAACGGCGCCAAGCGGGTTCTGGTCTCGGCCCCGTCCAAGGGCGCGGACCGCACGGTCGTCTTTGGCGTCAACCATGAACAGCTCACAGCAGATGACCTGATCGTCTCGAACGCCTCCTGCACCACCAACTGCCTTGCCCCCGTGGCCAAGGCCCTGCACGACGCCATCGGAATCACGCGCGGTTTCATGACGACGATTCACAGCTACACGGGCGACCAACCCACGCTGGATACCGCGCACAAGGATCTCTACCGCGCCCGCGCCGCCGCGCTCAACATGATCCCCACCACCACGGGCGCGGCCCGGGCCGTGGGCCTTGTCCTGCCGGACCTCGCGGGGAAGCTCGATGGCACGGCCATCCGCGTGCCCACCCCCAACGTCAGCGCCGTTGACCTGACCTTCGAAACCACGCGCCCAACCACCCCCGAGGAGATCAACCAGATCATCGGCGAGGCCGCGCAAGGCCCGCTTGCCGGGGTGCTTGACCTCATCGGGCGCGAGCTTGTCTCATCGGACTTCAACCACAACCCGGCCAGTTCGGTGTTCGCCACCGATCAGACCCGCGTGATGGAAGACGGCACCATGTGCCGCATCCTGAGCTGGTATGACAACGAATGGGGCTTTTCGAACCGCATGGCCGATACGGCGGCGGCCATGGGCAAATTGCTCCGCCCGACCACGGCAGGCAACGCGGCGGAGAAACCAACCCGCGCACCTGAATACGCCTGACAGGAAGGGGCCGCCCCGCGCGGCCCGTCCGTCCCTTACCGGAACTTGTCCAAAAGCGCTTGACGGACGGGGGGCGTGACGAACTTGCTGATGTCCCCCTCCAGCCGGGCGATTTCCTTGACCAGTTTACTGGCAATCGCCTGGTGGTTGGCATCGGCCATCAGGAACACCGTCTCGACCGAGCTATCGAGGGCCCGGTTCATCCCCACCATCTGGAACTCATACTCGAAATCGGTGACGGCCCGCAGGCCCCGCACGATCACCTGCGCCCCCACGTCATGGGCGCAATCGATCAGCAGGTTCTCGAACGGATGCGCCACGATCTCGGTGCCGGTCTGCTCGCTCAGCTTGGTACATTCCGCCTCGATCATCGCCACCCGTTCTTCCAAAGTGAACAACGGTCCCTTGTCGCGATTGATCGCCACCCCGATCACCAACCTGTCCACCAACATCGCTGCACGGCGGATGATGTCGATATGCCCCAAGGTGATGGGATCGAAAGTGCCGGGATAAAGGCCAATACGCATGGGGCGGCTCCGTGATGTCTGTCAGGGCACACGCAACAATATTGCGCCGCGGAATGCAAGCAACTGACCGCCCTGCGCGGCAATCCGCGCCTCAGGCTTCGGCTTTCTTCTCCCACCGGCCCGAGGCTTCGGACCAATACTGCGCCTGACAGCCCGCACTGGTCAGTGCCTTCCATTGATCGCGGGCCACCTGCACGGCGGCCTCGTCATTGCCGTCAAACAGAACACAGACCCGCTCAAGCACCTGTACTTCCTCGGGGGCAACCTCGGCCCCATCGACCGTCATCAGACAGGCCGCACCATTGGGCAACGCCGCCTCGGTGGTCAGCAAGATGGGCTGGTCGGCCTCATGTGGCTGCCCCGCCCGACCATGCGGCAGGAACCCGTCCTCGGGCCCCAGCCACAGCTTTTCATCCAGCCAATCCATCCGCGCGGCCTCGCGCCCCCGTACCGCCACGCGCCACCCTGCGCCACGCGCCTTGTCCAGCAGCATGGGCAGGGTCACCTCAAGGGGCTTGCGCGTCAGGTGATAGAAAAAGGCCGCGCCCATGGTTTCAGCTTTCGTAGCAATCCGCGACCAGACGGTTCAGCGCCATCACCCCCCAGCCCGAGGCGCCCTTGGGCGCATAGGTGGTGTCGGATTTCACGCTGGCCACACCGGCAATATCCAGATGCATCCACGGCACGTCGTCCTTGACGAAACGTTGCAGGAATTGCGCCGCCGTGATCGACCCGGCAGGGCGCCCGCCAACATTCTTCATATCCGCGATGTCGGATTTCAGCATGTCGTCATAGGCCTGCCCCATGGGCATACGCCACGCCCCCTCGCCCTCGGCCTCTGCCGCCTTGAGGAAATGACCCGCGAACGTGTCGTCATTGCTGAAAACACCCGCATTCTCATGGCCCAGCCCGATGATGATCGCGCCGGTCAACGTGGCCAGATCGACCACTGCCGCCGGTTTGTAATGCTCTTGTGCGTACCACAGCACATCGGCCAGCACCAAACGCCCCTCGGCGTCGGTATTGATCACCTCGATCGTGTCGCCTTTCATCGAGGTCACAACATCCCCGGGCCGCGTCGCGCGGTCCGAGGGCATGTTCTCGACAAGCCCGACCAAGCCCACGACATTGGCCTTGGCCCCACGCAGGGCCAGTGTTTTCATCACGCCACAGACAACACCGGCACCACCCATATCCATGGTCATGTCCTCCATGCCCGCCGCGGGCTTGAGGCTGATGCCTCCGGTGTCGAACACCACGCCCTTGCCGACAAGTGCCAGGGGGGCTGCGTCTTTCTCACCGCCGTTCCACTCCATGATCGCCAGTTTCGACGGGCTGGCGCTGCCGTGCCCGACACTCAGAAGCGAGCCCATGCCAAGCTCTTCCATCTCGGCCTCGTCCAACACCTTGATCTTCAGGCCGGTGTCGGAAAGCGCTTCGATCCGCGCGGCAAATTCTGTCGTGGTCAGGTAATTCGCCGGCTCACTCACCAGATCGCGTGTAAAGAAGACGCCCTCGGCCACGGCGCGCAGCGGCTTGAAGTTTTCCTCGGCATCTTCAGGGCTGTTCGACATCACCGTGACGGTGCCCGCCTTTTCGACCGGAGCAGTCTTGCGCGCGGTGAAGGCATAGGCCCGCAGGGCCACGCCAAGCGCCAGCTCCGCCACCCGGCGCAGCGGCCCGGCCAACACCAGAAGCGCCGCATCGCCCTTGACCTTGCCAAGGGCCACACCGGCCTTGCGCGCCTCTTCAACCGTCGCCGAACGCGGCAAACAGACAACGTCCAAGGCCTCTGCCGCCATACCCACGGGCATCGCAAGGCTCTTGACCTGCCCGGGTTTCATCTTGCCCCACGCCTCGCTTTCCACCAGCCGCTTCACCGCACCCTTGGTCAGGCGATTCACCCGCCGTGCAGAAAGATCCAGCTTGCCATCGGGGGTGACGATCACCGCCACGCGGCCCTCGACCCCGGCGATTGCCTCGTTGTCGGTTTCCTTGAAAGTCACTGCGACGGGTGTCGTCATCTGCTGCCTCCTTGCATCTGTGGCCCCAAGTCCTAGCGCGTGAGGCCGACATTGACCAGTTAGCAGTTTTCCCCCGCGTCCAATTCCGATAAGTTGCCTCGCAAGACTGCTGCCTTTGGGGGGAAATGTGACCAGATTCGACAGGTATATGCTGTCGCAATTCATGGTGTTGTTCGGGTTCTTTGCGCTTGTTCTGGTGTCGATCTTCTGGATCAACAAGGCGGTGCGCATGTTCGACCGACTCATCGGCGACGGACAGCCCGCCTGGGTTTTTCTGGAGTTCACGGCGCTGACGCTGCCGGGGGTGATCGGCGTTGTCCTGCCGATCGCCGCCTTCGCGGCGACGGTCTATGTCACCAACCGCCTGAGCACGGAAAGCGAACTCACCGTAATGCAGGCAACGGGCTATTCGCCGTGGCGCCTGATCCGCCCCGTGTTCATCTTCGGCTGCCTGATCGCGCTGATGATGTCCCTGCTCACGCACATCCTTATCCCCTCCAGCCTCAGCCAATTGCGTATGCGGCAGGCCGAAGTCAGCAAGAACATCACCGCCAAACTCTTGACTGAGGGTGAATTTCTCCACCCGGCTCCCGGTGTCACATTCTACATCCGCGACATCACGCCCGAAGGTGAACTGCGCGATGTCTTCCTCTCGGATCGTCGCAACGTCGAACGCCCTGTCACCTATACCTCGTCGCAGGCATACTTGGTGCAACAGAACGGCGGCACGAAGCTGGTGATGGTCGAAGGGTTGGCACAGGTTGTTCGAACCGACGGGAACCGCCTATTCACAACACATTTCGATGACTTTTCATATGACATCTCCAGCCTGATTTCACGCGGCAAAACCAACCTCGACAAAGTGGGATTTGCCGCGACGCTCGACATGCTCACTGCACCGCAAGCCGTGGCCGAACGGACCGGCGTCACCGTCGCTCAGGTGAATTACGAGGTCCATAACCGGTTCACCCAAGCGATCTTGTGCATTGTCGCCTCCCTGATCGGCTTCGCCACCCTGCTGATCGGGACTTACAGCCGGTTCGGCGTCTGGTGGCAAATCGTCAGTGCCTTCGTGCTTCTCGTGTTGATCAAAATGGTCGAAAGCGGGCTATCCGGCATGGTCCTCAACAGTTCATCGGCTTGGCCGTTACTCTATGTTCCCCCCGCCCTTGGCATGGTCATGACCGCGATATTATTACATATCGCGGCCAATCCCGGCCTTGGCCGCAGGCTCGCCATGTGGAAACGCTACAGGATCGAGGAGGCGTCATGATCCTGCACAGCTATTTCGCCCGCAAGTTCCTCTGGACATTTCTCGGTGTTTTCGGTGTCTTCGCCATGTTGCTTTCGCTCATCGACATTGTGAACGAACTTCAGGATTTCCCCGATCTTCCCTTCCTGCAAGTGGTCGAAATCGTTGCCCTCGATCAGCCCAAAGCCAATTATGAAATCCTGCCATTGGTTTTGATCCTCGCCACCGTGGCTCTTTTCCTGCGCCTCGCGCGCAGTTCCGAATTGGTGGTGGTGCGTGCCGCCGGGCGTTCTGCCCTGCGTGCCCTTGCCGCACCGATCATCGTTGCCCTTCTTATCGGGTTGCTCGCGATCTCGATGTTCAACCCAATCGTCGCGGCAGCGTCCAAACGCCACAACGATCTGGTCAACAGCCATAGAGGCGGCGGCTCCAGCGTGCTTGCTATTTCCTCAGACGGGCTTTGGCTGCGCCAAGGAAGTGAAAAGGGCCAGACCGTTATTCACGCCGCTCGCGCCAGTTCGGACGTGACCACGCTTTATGACGCCACGTTCATCGCCTTTTCACCCGATGGAACACCGCTTCGCCGGATCGCCGCGCAGTCTGCCCGCCTGACAGATGGTGAATGGCTGCTGGCCGGGGCCAAGCTGTGGTCGCTCGATCAGGGCGGAAACCCCGAATCCTCGGCACGCCAGATCGACAGCCTTTCCATCCCCTCCGCCCTGACACAGGACCGCATTCTCGACAGCTTCGGCAAGCCCGAATATATCTCTCTTTGGGATATGCCCTCTTTCATCAACCAACTGGAGGAGGCCGGCTTTTCGGCGCGCCGCTATGCTGTCTGGATGCAAATGGAACTGGCCAGCCCAGTGTTCCTCGCGGCGCTCGTCGTCCTGACAGCGGCCTTTACCATGCGCCACACCCGGATCAGCAACACGGGGATTTCCGTCCTGACAGCGGTCATGCTGGGCTTTACCCTGCATTACATCCGCAATTTTGCACAGATCCTCGGCGAGAACGGCCAGATTCCGATCCTTCTTGCCGCATGGGCCCCGCCTCTCGCCTCTCTGCTCCTTGCCTTCGGCATCCTGTTGCACATGGAGGACGGATGATGCGCCTCGCCCGCCTTTTGTTCGCCTTGGTCTTGGCCGTCTGTGTGCTGCCGTCTGCGCGTATGCTTGTGGCACAGCAATCCACCGATCCCGCCATGCTGGTCGCCGACGATGTCTACCTCAGTGGCGAAAACCGGCTTACCGCCTACGGCAATGTCGAGGCGCTGTATGACGGCCGCCGCCTGCAAGCCAGCGAAATCACCTATGATCAGAAAACCGAAACCCTGATCATCAAGGGTCCGATCACCCTCCACGAGCAGAACAACACCCTGATCCTCGCCGATTCCGGCGAACTGGACCGTGACATGCGCAACGGTATCCTGCGCGGGGCGCGCATCGTCATGCAAAATCAGGTGCAACTGGCCGCCCATGCCATGGCCCGCCGCGACGGCCGCTACAACAAGATGTACAAGGCCGCCGTCACCTCTTGCCGGGTCTGCAAAACGGGCCGGCCACCCCTGTGGCAAATCCGTGCCCGCCGGGTGGTGCACGACCAACAGGAAAAGCAGCTGTATTTCGATGACGCGCAATTTCAGATCATGGATGTGCCGGTCTTCTACATGCCGCGCCTGCGCCTGCCCGATCCGACGCTGGAACGCGCCACCGGCTTCCTGATCCCCTCGCTGCATAACTCGACGCAACTGGGATTCGGCGTGCGTGTCCCCTATTTCATACGGATCGGCGATCACAAGGACCTGACACTCACCCCCTTCATTTCGGCCAATTCGCTCACGCTTGAGGCACGCTACCGGCAAGCCTTCCGCAATGGCCGGATCGAATTCGAAGGCGCCATCTCGGACGATAATTTTGGTCCGCGCTCAACCCGTGGATATATCTTCGGGCACGGGGCTTTTGAGTTACCCCAAGATTTCAACCTTACCTTCAACTTAGAAGCCGTTCGTGACGATACCTACCTGCTGGACTATGGCTATTCCGACAAGGACCGCTTGCAAAGCGAACTCGCCATCGAACGGGTGGAACGCGATGAATATATCCGCGGGGCGCTGACGCATTTCTATTCGCTGCGTAGCGGGGAATCCAATTCGACCTTGCCATCCATTGTCGGCAATGCCGAATACGAACGCCGCTTTCACCCTGACGCTCTGGGGGGCGAATTCCGCTTCAGCGCCTTGGCGCATAGCCATTATCGGTCATCTTCAAGCACCACGGATGTTGCGGTCCCCGATGGTTGGGCCGATGGTCGGGATGTCACGCGCCTGACCCTCAACGGCGATTGGATGCGCAACTGGACCCTGCCGGGCGGCCTTCGCGCCCGTGTTCAAACCGGCCTTGCCCTCGACAGCTTCCATATCGCGCAATCCGGCACCCTCAGCCGATCAGAGGCCACCGAGACCACCCCCTCCGCCGCCCTCCGCCTGCGCTGGCCGCTTCTGAAAACCGAACGCGGCGGCGCAACACAGGTACTCGAACCCACACTGCAACTGGCCTGGGTCGGTGGGTCCAATCCGAACATACCCAACGACGAAAGCACCCTGATCGAGTTCGACGAAGGCAACCTCTTTGCGATGTCGCGCTTCACCGCCCCCGACCGGCGCGAGCGCGGCCTCACCGGGGCCTACGGCATTAGCTGGACACGCATTGACCCGAAAGGCTGGCAAGCCTCCTTTGCCGTGGGCCAGGTGGTCCATGAAGACCGCCAACTCGAAGTCTCGGGCCTTGAGACCTTCACAGACAGCTCGGGCCTGAACGGGAAATTCTCCGACGTCCTGTTTGCGGGCCAATTCAAAAACGACAACGGCCTCACCATCACCGCCCGAAGCCTGTTTGACGATGCCTTCGACACGACCAAGGCCGAGGCAAGGGCAAGCTGGCAAACCGACCGCACCAACCTTGGGGCAACCTATATCTGGCTGCGCGACGACCCACGCGAAAACCGCTTTGGCAACGTCTCGGAATGGGCCTTTGACGCCTCTCACCGCCTCTCGCGACACTGGACCGGCAGCGCCGAATGGCGCTACGATGTGGCACAGGATCGCTCGGTGCGGGCGGGGGTAGGTCTCAAGTATACCAACGAATGTGTCGATCTTGCGCTTTCGGCCTCGCGCCGCTTCACCTCTTCCACTATTCTCGCCCCATCGACGAACATCAGCTTTACCGTCGGTCTCAGGGGCTTTACCACCACGACCAACGACAAAAGCTACGTCCGGACATGCAGGAACTGACCTTGATGATACCAGCAACGATGCGCCGCTTTCTCAAAACCTTCACCCTGCCCGCCGTGGTGGCCGTGGCCACGCTTTCGGCAACACCCCATGCGGGACAGGCGCAAAACCTCTTCGAACCGGTGATCAAGGTCGACGACCAGGCCATCACCCGTTACGAGATTGAACAGCGCGCCCGCATGCTGACCCTGTTCCGCGCCCCGGGTGACCCCCGTAAACTGGCCCGCGAACAACTCATCGAAGACCGGCTCAAGCTTGACGCCGCCAATGCCGCCGGCCTTGTTATCGAAGAACCTGACATACAGGCCGGGATGGAAGAATTCGCATCCCGCGCCGACATGAACGCCGAGGAACTCATTCGCGCTCTTGAAGGCGCCGGCGTGGCCGAACCAACGTTCCGCGCCTTCGTACGCTCTGGCGTGACCTGGCGCGAGTTGATCCGCGCCCGCTTCATCCCCCGTATATCGGTCAGTGAAGCCGACCTCGAACGCGCCCGCGATGCCGTCAGCGGCCAAAGCGGCGTGCGCGTGCTGATGTCGGAAATCATCCTGCCCGTGACCACCCCGGCACAGGCCGAAGCGGCCCAGGCACGCGCGGCCCGCCTTGCCGAAATCGATACGATCCCCGCCTTCTCTTCGGCGGCCCGTCAATACTCGGCCTCCGGCACCCGCAACCGGGGCGGGCGTCTTGACTGGATGCCGATCACACAGCTTCCGGCCACGCTTCGGCCCATCGTTCTGGGCCTCGCCCCCGGCGAGGTCTCCGATCCGCTGCCCTCGAATAACGCCATCGCGCTTTTCCAACTGCGCGACATTCAGGAAACCGACGCCCCCGACCCCGAGTACGCGGCCATCGAATATGCCGCCTATTACATCGACGGCGGGCGCAGCGATCAGGCGCTTGCCCGTGCCGCCCGCATCAAAACCGAGGTGGACACCTGCGATGACCTCTACGGCGTGGCGCAAGGCCAACCGCCCGAGGTGCTTGACCGCGGGTCCAAAGCGCCCGACGAAATTCCAACCGACATCGCGATGGAACTGGCCAAGCTCGACCCCGGTGAAGTCTCGACCACCCTCACCCGGTCGCAGGGCAAAACGCTCGTCTTCCTGATGCTCTGCGGTCGCACGGCGGAACTCGATGGCGAAGGCCCCACCGACGAGGACCTGACCAACTTCATCCGTAACCAGCGGCTCGATTCCTTCGGTCAGGGCTACCTTGAACAACTCCGCGCCGAGGCCCGGATCATCGAAAAGGAATGACCGGCCCCATCGCGCTGACCTGTGGAGAGCCGGCGGGCATAGGCCCCGAACTGGCCGCCATGGCGTGGGACCGGCTGCGCGCCGACCTGCCGTTTTTCCTGATCGGCGATCCGGCGCACCTGCCGCCTGAAACCCCAGTGGCCGAAATCGCCTCCCCATCCGAGGCCATGGCCGCCTCTGCCATGGCCCTGCCGGTGCTTCCGCACGCCTTCCCCGGCCCACGTATCCCCGGCACGCCCGACCCCGCACAGGCACAGGCCGTCATCGACGTGATCGCGCGTGGCGTCGATCTTGTACAATCGGGCCAGGCCGCCGCCCTCTGCACCGCCCCCATCCACAAGAAGGCCCTGCAAACCGGGGCGGGCTTTGCCTATCCCGGCCATACCGAATACCTCGCGGCCCTCGCCGGTGGGGCCGACGTGGTGATGATGCTGGCCAGCCCCGCCTTGCGCGTGGTGCCCACCACCATTCATATCCCGCTGGCCGAGGTGCCAAAGGCCCTCACCCCCGAGCTTCTGGAAAAAACCATCCGCATCACCCACGCCGCGCTGATCCTTGATTTCGGCATAGAAACACCGCGTATCGCCGTGGCGGGCCTCAACCCCCACGCGGGCGAAGGCGGCGCCATGGGCCTTGAGGAAACCCGCATGATCGCCCCGCTGATCGACCGTCTGCGCCGCGAAGGGATCAACCTTGCAGGGCCCCTTTCTGCCGATACCATGTTCCACGACCGCGCCCGCGAAACCTATGACGCTGCGATCTGCATGTACCACGATCAGGCACTGATCCCGATCAAGACGCTGGATTTCGACCGCGGCGTGAATGTCACCCTCGGGCTGCCCTTCATCCGCACCTCGCCCGACCACGGCACCGCCTTCGACATCGCGGGCACCGGCGCGGCCAACCCGTCCAGCACCATCGAAGCCCTGCGCATGGCCCAGACCATGGCGCAAGCACGGACCACACAGGCATGAGCGCCATCGACAACCTGCCGCCCCTGCGCCAAGTGATCGCCGACCATGGCCTCTCGGCGCGCAAATCCTTGGGCCAGAACTTCCTGCTTGATCTCAACCTCACCGCCAAAATCGCCCGGCAGGCGGGCGACCTATCGGGCTGTGACGTGCTGGAAATCGGGCCCGGGCCGGGGGGCCTCACCCGTGGGCTCCTCTCCGAAGGCGCGCGCCGGGTTCTGGCAATCGAGAAAGACACCCGCTGCCTTCCCGCACTTGATGAGATCGCCAAGGCCTATCCCGGCAGGCTAGAGGTGCTCAACGCCGATGCGCTCGATCTGGACCCGCTCCAACACCTCACACCGCCCATCAAGGTCGTCGCCAACCTGCCCTACAACGTGGGCACCGAGTTGCTGATCCGCTGGCTCACCCCGCCCGACTGGCCCCCCTTCTGGCAAAGCCTGACCCTGATGTTCCAGCGCGAGGTGGCCGAACGCATCACCGCCCAACCCGGCTCCAAGGCCTATGGGCGGCTGGCGATCCTCTCGCAATGGCGCGCGGACGCGCGGATCGTCATGCACCTGCCGCCGGGGGCCTTCACACCGCCGCCCAAGGTGGCAAGCGCGGTGGTGCACCTCACCGCCCTGCCCGAGCCGCGCTTCCCCGCAGACCCGAAAATCCTGGAACGCGTCGTCGCCCGCGCCTTCAACCAACGCCGCAAGATGCTGCGCGCGGCCCTCAAGGGCATGGCTCCCGACATCGAAGACAGGCTCCTTTCGGCGGGCATCAAACCCACCGATCGCGCCGAAACCGTACATCTTGAACAATTCTGCGCCCTCGCCCGCAGTTTCGAGACATAAAAAACGGCCCCCCGAAAGGGACCGTTTCTCAAATCTCGCGTCAGGCAGGATTTACTCCGCCGCCTCCGGGGCGCCATCGCCCCCCTCGGCCTTGGGGCTGTCGTCCGACTGACCCTCGCCGCTATCCTTCTTGGGCTTGGGTTTGCGGCTGCGCTTGGGCTTGTCGGTTTTCTTGGTCTCCGGCGTTTCCACCAGACCACTGTCATCGCTCGGCCCGTCCACCACATCGGGCTGCGGCGCTTCCGACGGGTCGCCCCCGGCATTGGCTTCACGCTCCTGCCGCTTGGCGCGTTCGCGATCCCGCTCCGCCTGCCGTTCACGGTTCTGGCGCTCCTGCTCTTCGCGGCGCTGTTCCTGTTCTTTCTGGGCATTGCTCAGAAGCCGCAGATAATGTTCCGCGTGCTGCTGGAAGTTCTCGGTCAGAACCCGGTCCCCGGCCAGTTGCGCATCACGCGCCAATTGATTGTACTTGTCGATAATCTGTTGGGGGGTGCCGCGCACCTTGCCCTCCGGTCCCGAACTGTCGAAGACGCGGTTGACGATATTTCCCACCGAGCGATTGTTACGACCCGATTTATTACGCGAACGTGACTTGGATGATCTCATTGTTCAGCTATCAGCCCTGTGCTGCTGCCGCTTGATCCGTCAGGCACCCCTTGCGCCCAGTCCACCGGATCAATCTTGTCTTGGCTTGGTCTCAAGCGGGACGGCCCGAATGGGGCATCCAGCGTCTTGATACCCCTGACTAAACATGCCCCGCCCCCGCTTACAAGGGAAATTCGTTAAATTATGCCTAATTGAGCGGATTTTGTCGCGATTTCAGGGATTTTTCCCGTCGCGCCATCGTCCGCGCACCACCCGGTCACGGCCATCGAGGTCCGGCAAAACCGCCACCTCGGCGAATCCGGCCGCCCGGAAAAGTGCTGCCACAGCCCCCCCTTGCTGCCAGCCGATTTCGACCAAAAGCCGCCCACCCGGCCTCAGATGCGCCCCCGCATTCGCTGCAATCACCCGATAGGCGCTCAACCCGTCCGCCTCATCGGTCAGCGCCATACGCGGCTCGTGACGCAACTCCGGCGCCAGCCCCGCCATCTCCTCGGCTGCGATATAGGGCGGGTTCGACACGATCAGGTCAAACCGCGCGCCCACATCCGCGAACCAATCGCTTTGGGTAAATGCGCAGCGTCCCTCGACGCCAAGCGCTTGCGCATTGCGCCGCGCAACCTCCAGTGCCGCCGCGCTCAGATCGGTGCCGACGCCGCTGGCCGCGGGCCGCTCCGCCAAAAGCGTCAGCACGATACAGCCCGAGCCGGTCCCAAGGTCCAGAACCTCCTCGAATGGCTCCCGCAAAGCCTCGGCAATCAAGGCTTCGGTCTCGGGTCGCGGGTCCAGAACATCCCGCGAAACCTCGAACCGCCGCCCGTAAAATTCCCGCCATCCCAGAAGATGCGACACCGGCACGCCTTCACATCGCTGGCGGATTGCATCAAGAAACGTCGCCGAAACAACCGGGGTCACCTCGTCACGCTCCAGCAGGGTCAACCGTCCGGCGTCCACCCCCAAGGCCCCGGCCATCAACCGCCGCGCATCGCGCATGGCATTCTCAACGCCCGCCGTGCGCAACTCTTCTGCCCCCGCACGCAGAACATCGCGCAGGATCACCCCTCCATCTCCGCCAGCATCGCGGCCTGCGCATCCGCCGTCAGCGCGTCGATCACCTCGTCCAGATCGCCCGCCATCACCTGGTCCAGCTTGTAAAGCGTCAGGTTGATGCGGTGGTCGGTCATCCGCCCCTGCGGGAAATTATAGGTCCTGATCCGCTCACTTCGATCGCCGGACCCCACCTGCGCCGCCCGCGCGCTTGAGCGTTCGTCATGCGCCTTCTGCCGCTCCATGTCGTAAAGCCGGGTCTTGAGAACCTGCATCGCGATCTCGCGGTTGCGGTGCTGCGATTTTTCCGAACTGGTCACCACGATCCCGGTGGGAATATGCGTGATCCGCACCGCCGAATCCGTGGTGTTCACATGCTGCCCTCCCGCACCAGAGGATCGCATCGTATCAATCCGCAGGTCGTTCTGATCGATCTGGATATCCACATCCTCCGCCTCGGGCAGCACCGCCACCGTCGCCGCCGAGGTATGGATACGCCCGCCGCTTTCGGTTTCCGGCACCCGCTGCACCCGGTGCACCCCGGACTCGTACTTGAGCCGCGCAAAGACATGATCCCCCGAGACCCGCGCAACCAATTCCTTGATCCCGCCAAGCTCGGTCTCGCTCTCCTCGATCACCTCGAATGTCCAGCCCTTCGTCTCGGCATAACGCTGATACATCCGCGCCAAATCCCCGGCGAACAGGGCGGCCTCCTCGCCGCCCGTGCCGGGCCGGATCTCGATCACCGCAGGCCGCGCATCGGCCTCGTCCTTGGGCAACAGCGCCAGTTGCAGCCGCTCCTCCATCCCCGGCAATTGCGCTTCAAGCCCGGTCAACTCCTCCTGCGCCAACTCGCGCATCTCTGGATCGTCCAGCATGGCCCGCGCGCCCTCGACATCCTCCACCGCTTGCATGTAGGCACGGATTTCCTCGACCACCGGGCGCAACTCGGCATACTCGCGGCCCAATTGCGCGATATCCCCGCCGCCTGCGGTCATCTGCGCCTCGATATACTCGAAACGCTGCACGATCTCGTTCAGTCTGTCCAAAGGCACCATGACCCCGGCACTTGCCCCTTTGGCGGGGTTTGGTCAAGATCAAACCCTGTGGTAAACTCGGTCCATGCGATGGATTGCCCTCATATGCTGTCTCGCCCCCCCGGCGCTTGCCGACCAGACCATCGGCGGCAAGACAGTGGATTGCTATTGCACCGACAAGGCGGGCAAACGGGTGGAACTGGGCGAAATGATCTGCCTGCACGTCGATGGCAAAAGCTTCATGGCGCAATGCCAGATGTCCCTCAACAACCCCATGTGGCGCAAGATTTCCGACGGTTGCCTGTCATCCTCGCTCCGCAAACGCCTTGAGCCACCGATCCAGACGCGCCGCATTCACTCCGAAATCGGATCTGCCAAAACGCGACCGCCCGTATAGCTCAAGCTGAGGCCCCGACGCGCGCAGCGTGGTGTAATCGGGGAACCCGAAGACCCTGGACCGCGTGACATAGGTCACCATCCCGCTCTCCACCGATCCGGCCAGCACCTCGGTCCGCGGTGTCGCGCGAATGATCTCATCCATCCACGCCAAGCCCCCCTCACCGGCCCCCACAACCCGCATCGCGCCGCCCGTCAAATCCCGATTGGTGACCGCCCCCGGCATCTCGTGCCACTGCGCCGGATCGGTTGGCGCAAGCCGCACATATACGGCCACAGCGACAACAAGCCCGACCATCCCCAAGACCAGCCATTTCATGGAACTTCCCCCTTCATCTTTCCCCAAATACTCCCGCCGGAGGCCCCCATCAGCCCCCAGCACCCGGGTCAGGCCCCGCGCCGCGTCCAGCCCCAGAGGCAAATCAACTCCATCGCCACATGCGCACCGGCCACCGCCGTCGCGCCACTGGGATCATAAGGCGGTGAGACTTCCACAACATCGCCCCCCACCATGTTGATCCCCGCCAGATCGCGCAGGATAATCGCCGCATGACCCGAAGACAGCCCGCCCCAAACCGGCGTGCCGGTACCGGGCGCGAAACCGGGGTCCAGACAATCGATATCGAAGGTCACATAGGTCTGAGCATCGCCCAGTATCTCCTTGATCTTCTTGGCAGTTTCCACAGGGCCCCGCTCATGCACCTCGCGCGCGTCGATCGTCGGCACGCCAAGGTTATCCGGGTTCACCGTCCGTATCCCCACCTGCACGGAGCGCTTGGGGTCCACCAACCCCTCTTTCACCGCCTTGTAGAACATCGTGCCATGATCCACCCGGGTCATGTCATCATCGGCCCAAGTGTCGGAATGCGCGTCGAACTGCAACAGCGACAGTGGCCCGAACTTCTCCGCGTAAGCCCTTAGAATCGGGAAAGAAATGTAATGATCGCCCCCAAGCGCGAGACTGGCCGCGCCCCGCTCCAGAATCCCCCGGATATGCGCGGTCAAGGCCCCCGGAAAGGCGGGAATATCCGCATAATCAAAGGCCAGATCGCCATAATCGACGATATCGAATTCCTCCAGCGGGCTGAACCCATCCCAACCATAGGGCGGGTCGAATACCTGAAGCGCGCTCGCCTCCCGCACCGCCCGCGGCCCCAAGCGCGCCCCGGGCCGATTGGTCACCGCCTGATCGAAGGGCACGCCGGTCACGGCCAGATCGACCCCCGTCAGGTCCTTGGTATACCGCCGCCGCAGAAACGACAGTGCCCCGCCAAAGGTATTCTCATAGTAAAGTCCGCGTGAACTTTCCCGCGTAAATGCCTGATCTACCTGATTTTTTGCATCTTCCAATGCCATCTCATGCCTTCCTCATCCAACCGGCTGCGCCCGTTCCACCAGCCGCGCGAAAAACGACGCCCCCACCGGCGCGATCCCATCGTTGAAATCGAACTCCGGGTGGTGCAACCCGGCGCCCGGTCCCTGCCCAAGGAACAGGTAAGCCCCCGGTCGCGCCTCCAGCATGGCGGCGAAATCCTCCGATCCCATCTGCCGGTCCATATCCGCGACGATGCCGGCCTCCCCGGCGACTTCGCGCGCCACCTCCGCCGCGAATTCCGTCTTCCCGGTATCGTTCACCGTCGGCGCATAGCCAGCCTCGCAACGCAATTCCGCAGTGACACCGTAACTCGCCGCCTGCCCCGACACGATCTCTTCCAACCGCTGCCAGATCATCCGCCGAACCTCCGCATCAAAGGCCCGCACCGTCCCGTTGATATAGGCCCTCTCCGGCACGACATTATCGGCGCTCCCGGTGTGGATCTGGGTAATCGACACCACCGCCTGATCGAGGGCCGCGAGGTTCCGGCTCAGGATCGTCTGGATCGCCTGCACCATACCACAGGCCGCCACCACCGGGTCACGTACCTCCTGCGGCATGGCCGCATGGCCACCCTGCCCGATGACATCAATATGGATCGTATCGACCGAGGCCATGATGGGGCCTGGCGTGGTGTGAAATACACCCTCATCCACCCCGGGCGCACAATGCAGGGCATAGACCTGCCCGATCCCGTAGCGCTCCATGATCCCCGCTTCCACCATCGGCGCGGCCCCACCGGGGCCCTCCTCGGCGGGCTGGAAAATCAAGGCGACCGAGCCCGCGAAATTCCGCGTTTCTGCCAGGTATTTCGCGGCGCCCAAAAGCATCGTTGTATGCCCGTCATGCCCGCAGGCATGCATACAGCCCCCCACTTCGCTGGCGTACGCCACGCCCGTCGCCTCATGGATCGGCAAGGCATCCATATCCGCGCGCAGCCCGATCACCGGGCCATCCCCCTGCCCCTCGATCACGGCCACGACACCGCTTTCGGCAAGGCCCTCCTCGATCCGGGTGATCCCGAACTCGCGCAGCCGCTCCACCACGAACCCGGCGGTCTCATGGCAGGCAAAGCCCAACTCGGGCCGCCGGTGCAACTGCTGTCGCCACGCCGCCATCTCCTCGGCAAAACTCGCAATCCGATTGATCACCGCCATCGGCTGGACTCCTTCGCACATTTCCCTAGTCTCCGACTTCAACGCCAAAACGCAGGGATGCGCAATGCCCGACGACAGCCTCATTCACGACCCCAAGGGCGGCCTGCCCCGCCTGCGCGAAATCATGCGCCGTCTTCGCGATCCCGATACCGGCTGCCCATGGGACATCGAACAAAGCTTCGCCAGCATCGCCCCTTACACCATCGAAGAGGCCTACGAGGTCGCCGACGCCATCGAACGCGAAGCCCATGACGAGTTGCGCGACGAATTGGGCGACCTTCTGCTGCAAGTGGTCTTCCACGCCCAGATCGCCCAGGATGAAGGGCACTTCGCCTTCGATGACGTGGCCAATGCCATCTCCGACAAGATGGTCGCCCGCCACCCGCATGTCTTCGGGGACGAATCCCGCGATAAATCCGCCGAACAGCAAACCCGCGACTGGGAAACCATCAAGGCCGCCGAACGCGCGCAAAAGGCACAGACCGGCGTGCTCGATGGCGTGGCCGTGGGCCTGCCCGCCCTCCTGCGCGCCGTCAAACTGCAAAAACGCGCCGCCCGCGTCGGCTTCGACTGGCCGCAAACCGCACAAGTGATCGACAAGATCACCGAAGAGGCCCAGGAACTCCACGAGGCCGCCGCCGACCTGCCCCAAGACAAGGTCGAGGAAGAATTCGGCGACCTGCTCTTCGTCATGGCCAACCTCGCCCGCCACATGAAGATCGACCCCGAAAGCGCCCTGCGCGCCGCCAACGCCAAGTTCACCCGCCGCTTTTCCCGCATCGAATCCCTCCTCGCCGAGGCTGGAAAAACCCCAAATGAAAGCGACCTCGACGAAATGGATGCCCTATGGAACCGCACCAAAGCCGAAGAACGCGGCGAACTTTAACCAACCGCCCCTTCTTCTTTTCAAAAATATCCTGGGGTACGTTGAAAATCTCATTTTCAACGAAGGGGCAAAGCCCCTCACGGCGCGCGAACGCGCGCTAAACCTGCGCGGCGCAGCCGCTCCTTCTGGACGATCACGTGGGGAAAGTTCGTACGACTCGTACGACCGCCTTGCCCCAACCCGCGATTTTCGTACAAAACCCCCACCATGACCGTACGACTCGTACGCTCCCGCTTGTCCATTCGCGCGGCCTGCCCCATATCTTTGTCATGCTCAAGTTCACACCGATCCTTCTGGCCGTTCTCTACGCCTTCGCCATGTACCGCTTCTCGGTCTGGCGCACCCAGCGTGAGCTTGACGCGCAGTCCACCGAACTGGCGGACCCCACGCTCAAACGCATGACCGACAGGCTCGCCAAGGCCCTCGACCTGCCGCGCATCAAGGTTCATATCTACGAGATCGACCCGGTGAACGGCCTTGCCGCCCCGGATGGTCGCATTTTCATAACCCGCGGATTTTACAGGAAATTCCAGAACGGAGAGGTCACGGCCGAAGAAATGGCAAGCGTCATCGCCCATGAGTTGGGCCATGTCGCCTTGGGCCATACCCGCCGCCGGATGATCGACTTTTCAGGCCAGAACGCCCTGCGCACCGCGCTTGCCATGATCCTGTCGCGCCTCCTGCCCGGCATCGGTGTCTGGATCGCCAATGGCCTTACCTCGCTTCTGGCCGCGCGGCTTTCGCGTGGCGATGAATACGAGGCCGATGAATACGCTGCCGCCCTCCTGACCAAGGCGCAAATCGGAACGCAAGCCCAGAAGTCCTTGTTTCAAAAGCTGGAATCTCTGACCGAGGCACGCGGCGGCGCCGTGCCCGCATGGTTGATGAGCCATCCCAAGACCCATGAACGTATCGCGGCGATCGAGAAGCTGGAAGCAAAATGGAGCTGAATTTCGGTCTTTAACTCAATGCCTTGCCAAGTCTTGGCAACCGGGCTTTTTTCAAAAGCCCCCGCACATCCCATGTCTTGCCAGACAGCCGGTTCGCCTCGGCCAGAACCTCCGCCGCCACCTGCGCCACGATCTCAGGGTGCGCTTGGTGAATCCCGTGCAAAAACCCGTCCGGATCTGTGCGCGACACCCCTTCTTCCGCCAATATATTGCGGGGAAAGTCCTTTGTATTCAACGTGATGATCATATCCGCCGACCCGGCAATCGCGGCGGCCAGAACATGCACATCCGCCGCATCGGGCAACCACAACCGCGCCTCCAGCGACGGCGGGTAGCTCACCTCCGCCCCCGGCCAGTTGGCCGCCAGGATCGCCGCTTCGGCCCCGGCCTGCGCCACACCGTCTGGCCCCAGTTTCACCGCCGCGCGCTGCCATTCCTCGATGATCCGCGCCGACCAGAGCGGCGTGAAAACACCCTGCTTCGCCACGCCCAGCAACATCTGTCGCATGACCGTTGGGTAGATCACGCAGGTATCCAGTAAGGCCTTCATACCAAACGGAAAAACAGGGATTTCAGGTATCCGGACTCGGCCAGTTGCGGATGCAATGGATGGTCCGCCCCGGCAAATCCGGTGTGGATCAGTTGCGACGTCCGCCCACCCCGGCCGATACCCCGCACGCTAGCCCCGCGGAACTTAGACAAATCGGCCGCATGCGAACAACTGCACAGCCCCAGGAACCCACCCTCGGCCACCAAGGGCGCCGCCAACCGCGCCACGCGTTCATAAGCACGCAAGCCCGCCTCAAGCGCCTTCTTGTTGGGCGCAAAGGCGGGCGGATCGCAAATCACCACGTCGAATTTTTCGCCCGCTTTGCCCATCTCGGTCAGCACCTCGAAGGCATCACCCCGCCGGGTTTCGAACCGCTCGGCCACCCCTGTCTGCGTGGCCCCTTCAGCCGCCAAATCCAAGGCCGCTTGGCTTCCATCGACGGCGACGGCGCTTTGCGCGCCCTGCGCCAAACAGACCAGCGAGAAGCCCCCCACATGGCTGAACACATCCAGCACCCGCGCGCCCTGTGCCAGTCGCGCGGCAAAGGCGTGGTTGGGGCGTTGATCATAAAACAACCCGGTCTTCTGCCCGCCCGTCAGGTCGGCCATATAGGTCGCGCCATTCATCGGCACAGGCACCGGGCCATCCGGCGCCCTCCCGTGCAGAACCGCGTTTTCCTCGTCCAGTCCTTCCAAGGCCCGCGCTCGCCCGGTGGCATTTTTCAGCACGGTTTTCACCCCCGTCACCTCGACCACGGCAGCGCACAACTCATCCAGCAAACCCTCGGCCCATGCCGCATTGGGCTGGATCACCGCCACATCGCCAAAGCGGTCGATCACCACACCCGGAAGGCCATCGGCCTCGGCATGGACAAGCCGGTAAAACGGCGCCTCGAACAAGCGCTCACGCAGGGCCAAGGCACGTGCCAGCCTGTCCCGCAGCCAATTGCCATCAATCGCCGCCTGCACATCACGATCCAACACCCGCGCCATGATGCGCGAATTGGAGTTCACCGCGACCACGGCCAGGGGTTTGCGCTCGGCATCTTCCAGAAGGGCGATCGTGCCGGGCTGTAGATTCTTGGTTCGCCGGTCAGTAACCAGCTCGTTGTCATAGACCCAAGGGGCGCCATGCCGGATCGTACGGGCCTGCGCTTTGGGTTTCAGACGTACAACAGGATAAGGGGACGGTGTCATACCGTCCCCTTAAGCCGTTTCAATCCGTTGGAAAAGATCAGAGTTGGTTGATCGCCCCGATGATCCCGTTATGGGCCGCCTTGTACCCTTCGGGCGAGGTCAGCTCGGTTTCGATCACCTTGGCCAGGTGTTCGGTGATGCGGTATTTCTGCGTGATCCCTTCCCGCTCGGCTTCGATGGCACGGGTCCCACCGAATGCCTTGAAATCGGCTTTGACGAAATGCGGCTTGCCATAGGCCTGCCCGGTTTCGGGATTGCGCAGTTGCATCTTGAACTGGATCGCATGGACACCGCCGATGGTATAGCGCGCCTTTTCGGTCAGGGCGTGAAAGCGTGTCACCTCGACATCCATGATCACCGGCACGGTGCCGGGTTCCATGGCGTTGACCCCTTTGGTGATCCCGGCCTGCACGATCGCCTTGACCTGCGCATGACGGTCACCCACCGGATCCTCGCGCCAGACGATGTCGCCACCGGGGTAATAGCGGTTCGCTTCCGAGACCTTCAGCGTCTCGGGCACTGAAACGCGCACCGCCTGCACGTTGAACGATACCGGCGACGGCGCCAATTCCGGCGCATCCAACGGTGCGTTCCGGGTTGCGGTTTCTACCGACCCACAGGCCGAAACGGCCAAGCCCAGCATCATGGCGGCGATCATGCGAATATGTTTCATTTCATCCTCCTAGGGTACTCTTTACCCATGTGTTCAGAGAACAAAGTGACCCCGAATTGAGGCGCATTTTAGACAAATGCGGTACATTCGCGTGGTGCTTCAGTGGTGCTTCAGTGGCGCGTCACACCTCTGACGCATTGTTCCGGCAAGCGCCTCACGAACGCTCCCGGCTGCGCCAACCTCCGCGTCGGCGCGGTGCTTTCGCCGCTTCCAAACCTTCAGTCAGAACCTCGGTCATGGGATGATCTGGGTTGCTGCCACTGTATTGGCCCAGCAGGGCCTTGATCGCCTCGCGGCTGTCTTGTCCCTCGGGCAGCGACAAGGCCCAATCAAGAAAGATCGATCGGCACTCGGGCTTGGCGATCCCCTCGATATTATAAGCTTCACGGATGAGGCCCTTATGGTCCAGCGGGTCTTTGTTCATCTCATACCTGCCCGGGCTGTCGCGTCAGGGCGGCATCGATCATGCCCCCGGCCTTGCCCGTTTCCTCCTCCAAAGCGGCGCGCAACTCCGCTATGCTGTCAAACCCGGCCTCGCGCAAGACAAAAGCCTTGCCCCCTTCGCCAATGGCATCTGGATCAAGCGCCCGATCGCTGAGAAGTTTCGAGGCCTGAACCAGACACCAGCAAAGCCCATAAGCACGACACAGCGCCTCTCTTTCTCCGTCATCCAGCAGACCGATTGCGACACCGGCCTGCAAACCGGCCTCCACAGTCCGCGCCGCCTGCCCTGCAAGCAGGGTACAGGCCTGCGCCAAAAGCTCCACTTCCTGAAGTCTCCCTGCGCCCAATTTCGCATCCCACGGCCCGTCGGGCGATTTCGCATCGGCAATCCGGGCGCGCATGCGGGTCACCTCCTCAAGCACCTTGGCAGGCTCCCCCGCTTTCTCCAGTACCTCAGCACGGAAGGCCTCCACATCCCGCGCCAGATCGTCAGGGCCCGCGATCACCCGGGCCCGCGTCAGGGCCAGATGTTCCCAAACCCAAGCCTCGTTCTGCTGATACGTCCGGAACGAATCCCACCCGGTCGCGACAGGCCCCTGATTGCCCGAGGGCCGCAGGCGCATATCCACCTCGTACAAACGCCCCTCCGACATGGGCGCCGTCAGCGCGGTGATCATCGCCTGCGTCAACCGCGCGTAATACGGCCGCGCCGCCAAGGGCCGTCGCCCTTCGGAACTCTCGACACCATCGGCATCGTAAATCACGATCAAATCCAGATCAGAGCCCGCATTCAATCGCTCGGCCCCAAGGGAGCCCATGCCAAGCACAACCGCGCCGCGCCCCGGCGGCGGCCCGTGTTTCTCGGCGAACTGCGCCTGAACAACAGGCCAGACCGCACCGATCACCGCCCCCGCAAGATCGGCATACTGTTGCCCCGCGGCATTGGCATCCACCAGGCCACGTAGGTGATGCACGCCTACGCGGAAATGCCACTCCTTCATCCAGCGGCGCGCGGTATCCAGCTTGCGTTCGTAATCCCCTTCCGCCGCCATCCGCGTGGCCAGCTCCTCCTTCAGTGCCGCACAGCCCGGCCAGTCGGAAAAGAAATCCCCAGCGATCACCGCATCCAACACGCCCGCATTGCGCGACAGATGCGATGCCAGCTTGGGCGAGGTGCCGGCGATGTCCAACAACAGGTCCACCAACTGCGGGTTTGCCTCGAACAACGAGAAAACCTGCACCCCCGCCGGGAGGCCTGCCAAAAACCCGTCAAAGGCCAGAAGCGCTTCATTGGGGTGCGCGGTTTGCGACAGGCGCGACAGAATATCGGGCCTTAACCGCTTGAAAATCTCCATCGCCCGCTGCGAACGCAACGCCGGATAACTGGGCCATCGGTTCAGGACCTCCGCGTCAAACCCTTCCTCGGCGCCAGACTCGGCATCGCCATTCTCAGGGGCGAAGAACCCCTCGATCAGGTCATGCACCTCGGTCAGCCGCTCAAGAATTTCGGCCTTCAACTCGACGGTCTCGCGCCCCATGAAGGCCGCCAAACGGTCGAATTCCTCGTCCGATCCCGGCAAATCATGGGTCTGAGCATCGCGTAGCATCTGCAAGCGGTGTTCCACCTCCCGATGGAATCTGTAATGCCGGGTCAGAACCTCTGCCGCACGCTCGGGGACCCACCCCTTCTCGGCCAGCCGTGCCAACCCTTCGACGGTGCCGCGTACCCGCAGGTCGCGATCCCGGCCACCGGCGATGATCTGCCGGGTCTGGGTGAAAAACTCGATCTCACGAATGCCGCCACGGCCCAGCTTCATGTTGTGCCCCGGCAGCGTCAAAGGCCCGCCAAGGCCCTTATGCTCTCGAATACGCAAGCGCATGTTGTGGGCGTCCTCGATAGCGGCAAAATCCAGATGCTTACGCCACACGAAAGGCCGCAGGGTCTCAAGAAACGCCCATCCCGCCTCGATATCGCCCGCGCAAGGCCGCGCCTTGATATAGGCCGCCCGTTCCCAAGTGCGGCCAAGACTTTCATAGTAGGCCTCTGCCGCCGCCATCGCCATGCACACCGGCGTCACGCTTGGATCAGGCCGCAAGCGCAAGTCAGTCCGGAACACATAGCCCTCTGCCGTGCGGTCATTCAGCATCGCCGCCATCTTGCGCGTTGCCCGCACGAAGGACGAGCGCGCCTCGTGGTAGTCATCGGGGTCAAAGCGTGTCTCGTCGAACAGGCAAATCAGGTCGATATCGGAACTGTAATTCAGCTCCCCTGCCCCCATCTTGCCCATGGCCAGTGCCACCATGCCCCCCGCCGTGGCGATGTCGTCTTCTGTGGCCCCCGGCAGTTTGCCGCGCTTGATCTCGGCCCCCACGCAGGCCTTCATCGCCAGATCGGTGGCCAGATCGGCATAATCGGTCAGCCGCTCGGTCACCTCTTCCAGCGGCCAGACGCCCGCCAGATCGGCCAGCCCGGTCATCAGGGCTACGCGCCGCTTTCCCTGCCGCAAGGCCCCGGGCAGGGCATCGGGTGCGACCGCGCGGAGATCGTCAAAAACCCGCTCCAAGGCCGCCTCGGGATCATCGAAACCCGCGGGAAGCCACCCCTTTTCCTTTTCGATCAGGGACTTGAGATAAGGGCTCGACCCTGCTGCCCCTTCGATCAAATCTGCCAGACCGTCTGGCAGACCGGGAAACAAGGCGCGCGCCTCGGCCCCCTGTTCGGGGTCATGGGCACGGGGCAAGCGGGTGATGCGTGACGAAAAATCCATGCGTCAAGTGATACCCGTGAAAGGGGGCTGGTCAATGCCGCAAGCGCTTGGAATAGTGCGTCAAAAGCGCGAACCGGAGTTGTGGACATGAGTAAAAGCCTGAAACGTGTTAAAAACGCTTTGGTCGAGGCCGGTTGTGAGATTGAACCACGGGAAATCGGCCAGGCCACGACCGCGCAAATGGCGGCCGACCTTGTCGGCTGTGCCATCGACCAGATCGCCAAATCAATCATATTTCGAGGTGAGATGTCCGGCGAGGCGGTTTTGTTTGTCACCGCTGGCGGCAATCAGGTAAACGCCGACCGCGCCGCAACATTGGCGGGGGAACCCCTGGGCAAGGCCGATGCCGGGTTGATCCGGGCGCAGACGGGCTTTGCCATTGGCGGGGTGTCGCCCGTGGGGCACCTGACCCCGCCACGCGCGTTCTTCGATCCCCGGTTACTAGATTTCGAGACCGTCTGGGCCGCGGCGGGCACGCCACGGCATCTTTTCGGGATCTCGCCGGATCTGCTTATGCGGATTTCTGGGGCCCTGAGCGGCAAGTTCACCGCCTGACCGCAAGGCCAGATACACCGACGCAATACCGACATTTTACCGACCTGATACCGGCAGGGTTTTTTGCCCTGTTTCCAATCGCTTGCAAACCCAATGTAAAAAACATTCACATTCCCCCTTGCAGTGGGCACAGAGGCACCCCACCTCATCAATGTGAACAGCATTCACATCAACCCGACCCACAATAAAAGGACACCCTAGATGACTACGCTCGCCTCCTCCGGCCCCGCCACTTCAACCGCACCCATGGGGTGGCTGGCCCGTGCCGAACATTGGCTGGATTCCAAGGGCAAGGGCGCTTGGATCGTGGCCATGATCCTGGGCTTCGTCTTTTTCTGGCCCGTTGGCCTCGCCCTTCTCGCCTATATGATCTGGAGTGGAAAAATGGCCTGTAAAAACAAAAGGATGTCACGCAACCTTCATGTTTCGCGCAGCACCGGGAATAACGCCTTCGACGCCTACAAGGCCGATACCCTGCGGCGTCTGGAAGAAGAGCAGGAAAACTTCGAAGCTTTCCTGCAACGCCTTCGCGACGCCCGCGACAAGGCCGAATTCGACCAATTCATGGAAGAGCGCGCCGACGCCGCAGCGGCACCACAGGCCGAAGCCGAACCCGAGAAAGCCTGAAAAACCTTGGCCCGGGGCCTTCCCCGGGCCGAGCCATCCCCCTATATCCCGAAGGCATCATGACCGAGTATTCCTGGCACACCCCCGACCCTGTCACTCAGCCCGAGTTCTACAGCGACGTCCCCGCCAAGCGCCTGATCGCATGGGTGGTCGATACCATTGTCACCATCGGTTTCTCGCTGCTGATCCTGCCGCTGACCGGGTTTCTCGGAATTTTCGTTTTCCCCGCGCTGTTCCTGACCGTGGGCTTTGCCTATCGGGTGATCACCATCGCCCGTGGCTCGGCCACATGGGGGATGCGCCTGACAGCCATCGAGTTTCGCCGCATGGATGGCCAACCCTTTGATTTATCGATGGCTTTCCTACACACCCTTGGCTTTACCGTCTCGATGGCCTTCGTGGTCTTGCAGGTTATATCGGTGGTCCTGATGCTGACGACCGAGCGGGCCCAGGGCCTAACTGACCACGTTCTCGGTACTGTCGCGATTAACCGCAAAGCCAGATACTAAGCTGCGTGCTTCTAGGGTCTTGGCGCAGGGCGGGATCGTTGCTATCGTCCTTGTTACATGCGTCATACTCTTCCCATAGCCCCGCAATTCTATGTCACCGCGCCACAGCCCTGCCCTTATCTTGATGGGCGGATGGAGCGGAAGCTGTTCACCGCCCTGCAAGGCGAAGGGGCGCAGCGGTTGAATGACAGCCTGTCCAAGCAGGGTTTCCGGCGGTCGCAGAACGTGCTTTACCGTCCCTCCTGTGCCGATTGCGCGGCCTGTTTGTCGGCGCGGATCAACGTGAACGACTTCACGCCACGCAAAAGCCAGCGAAAAACCATCAAAAGAAATCAAGGACTTACACGACGCGCCACCTCGCCCTGGGCGACCGAGGAACAATATGACTTGTTCCGGCGCTACCTTGAGCATCGCCACGCACAGGGCGGTATGGCGGATATGGATACGTTCGAATTCGCCGCCATGATCGAGGAAACCCCGATCCGTACCCGGGTGGTGGAATATACCGATGACGACGGGCAACTGATTGCCGTGTGCCTGACCGATGTTCTCGATGACGGGGTCAGCATGGTCTATTCCTTCTACGACCCCGACCTGCCACAGCACAGCCTTGGCACCTATATCATCCTTGATCATATTGAAATTGCTCGGGAAAATGGCCTGCCGCATGTCTATCTGGGGTACTGGGTGCCGGGCAGCCCCAAGATGGGGTACAAGGCCGGCTTTTCAGGGCTGGAGGTCTATGTGGACGGGCATTGGGAAAAGATGCGCGACCCGGCGGATTACGAATCCAAGTGCCATCCACTGAGCAACGATCCGATTGCCGAACAGGTGGCCAACATCAACCTGCCCGACGGTCGCCCCGCCACCCCGCGCCGCCGCTGAAAAACGTACGAGTCGTACGGTTTACCCCGGAGTTTCGTACGAAATTCCGACCTTTTGCCATGGACAACGTACGAGTTGTACGAAACGCCAGCCATAGCCCGTCGCGTGAAGTTCCGATCATGCCCGGGACGGGCACTTGCAGGTTTCGTCAAGGCGCCCTGAAATGGCAACGCGCGCCCCGGTCCGGGGCGCGCGCGTTTTTCCTACCCTCGACGGCCGATCAGTTCGGGATCAGCGCCGGGACGATGGTCACGATCGAGGGGAAGAACCACAGGATCGCCAGCCCCACCACCTGGATCAACACGAAGGGTGCAACACCGCGATAGATGTGGCCTGTCGTGACCTCTTTCGGCGCGACCCCCCTTAGATAGAAGAGCGCGAAACCGAAGGGCGGTGTCAGGAAGGAGGTTTGCAGGTTCACCGCGATCATGATCGTCACCCATTTCGGATCGAAGGTGCCACCATAGATCACCGGCCCGACAATCGGGATCACGATATAGATGATCTCAAGAAAATCGAGCACGAAGCCCAGCACGAAAAGCACCAGCATCACGATCAGGAAGACCGTGAACTCGTTCTCGAAGCTCTTGAGGAACTGCTGAATGTAATGTTCTCCGCCAAAGGAGATCACCACGAGGTTCAGAAGCTGCGACCCGATGAGGATGGTAAAGACCATCGAGGTCACCTTGGCGGTCTCGCGCACGACCGGGGTCAGCACCCCACCCGAGAACAGAATCCAGCAGGAGAAGAGCAACCCGAACGCCGCATAGAGGTAGGCGCCATAGGCCGCGAAGAAGGCCACCCAGGATTCGAAGGGCACCTCTTCCTGGTTGATGCGCAGGTCGAAGTTCATCCCGATCAGGATCGCCACGATCACCGCCAGCGTCGAGAAGATGATGATCTTTGGCGAACGCTCATCATCGCGCAGCTTGCGATAGGCCGCCAGCATGATCGCCCCGCCCGCACCAAGCGCGGCGGCAGGCGTCGGGTTGGTGATCCCGCCAAGGATCGAGCCAAGCACCGCCACGATCAGAACCAGCGGCGGGAAGACCACGCGGATCAACTCGTGCTCTGCCAGACGGGCCGCCGCGTGGGACGTCCCATACAGGGCCAGCGCCAGGGGAATGGCAAGCATCAGAACCGTGGCACCCGAACTGCTGGACGGCGCGATGAAGAGGATATCGACGATCAGGCCCAGAACCACACCGAGCGCCCCGATCAGAAGCGGCGCGGGCGAGGCCGAGGGCTTGATCCCACGCGCCACGGCCAACACCAACGACAAAAGCACGAAGATCGTCGCGACCCCGGTGCCGATGGGGGCCGCGGCGGCCTCTTTCTCGGCCACTTTCTCGGCAATCTGTTCAGGCGACAGGCGTTCGCTTTCGGCCAGGCCGCCGGCCGCTTCGATGGCCTGCTGTTCGGCCACGGCGGCATCCCATGCCTCTTGACCGTGCAGCTCGATCATGCTGGCCTGACATTGCTCGGAAACATTGGTCCGCAGCGAGGCGGTTTCGCCCGCGTCGGTGAAGGTGTCCACGACAAGGCCCTGTGATCCGACGATATTGACCTGCCCCAGAAGCATGACACCGGCAATCAGGCCAAGCGGCACACCGATGAACCATGTGAAGGTTTCGCCACGGGTGCGCGGTTCGCCTCCACCGCCGCCCAGTTCGACGGCAGGCGCGCGCGACGGATTGAACAGGGCATAGCCAAAGGCATAGAGCGCATAGAGCAGCGCCAGCATGATGCCGGGCAAAAGTGCCGCCTGAAACAGCGTGCCGACCGAAACGACGGCGGGTTCGCCAAGGTAGGTCAGCGCGTCGGTGCAGCCCGCCTCCTGCGCGCGGGTTTCCTGCGCGGCGGAATACAAATCACCTGCCAATGTCCCCAGCAGAACGATCACGATGGAGGGCGGAATGATCTGCCCCAGCGTACCAGAGGCCGCGATCACGCCGGTGGCGATCTCGGGGCTGTAGTTGTTGCGCAGCATGGTGGGCAGGCTAAGCAAGCCCATGGTCACCACCGTCGCGCCGACGATGCCGGTCGAGGCGGCAAGGAAGGCGCCCACGACCACCACCGACACCGCCAGACCGCCCGGCAGCGGCCCGAAGACCTTGGCCATGGTGGTCAGAAGGTCATTGGCGATTTTCGAGCGTTCCAGCGTGATCCCCATCATCACGAACATCAGCACCGCCAGCAGGGTCTCGATCGACTGGCCTGCAAGCACGCGTTCGTTGATGCGGTTGACGATGAAGCTGACGTTGCGGTCAAGCGCCACTTCCCAGCCCCGCGGGAAGACCGGTGTGCCGACCCTTGGCAACTCGGGGTTGGTGAAAACGGATATGGCCTCGGGCTTAACCCCCGTGGCCACCACCGCGCGAAACGCCTCGGAGGAGGTATCGATCGCCTGGTGGATGAGCAGCCCCGCACTATCGAGGGCCGCGATGATGGTGAAGGAAATGATCCCCGCCCCGCCGATGGCGAAGGCCACCGGAAAGCCGGAAAGAATGCCCCCGAAGAGGCAGAGGAATACGATGATCAGGCCGATCTCGACGCCGTCAAGTCCGAATAGCATGTGTCCTGCCCCTTTTAGTGTGTACCTTCAAAGGCTTCTTCGCCCTCGCCAAGGCTATCCTTGTCGAGGTATTTGTTCACGCTGCCCACGCCTTCGCGCCACTCCAGATAGGAGCGGTAGAAGAAGGCGACGGCGTGGAGGAAGACCATGCCGGCGAAGGCCACCAAAAGGATCTTGAACAGGAAATAGCCGTTAAATCCATTGGGCGAAAAGCCGATGGTCTCCACGTTCCAGCGCAGGGCGCGGGATTTCAGAAGCAAGCGGTCCAGCCCGTCCGAGGCCGAGGGTTTCGGCACGATCAGGTGGCGCCACATGAAGTACCAGCCGTACATCCACGTCAGCACCGCCATGGGCATCATGAACAAAAGCGAGCCTGCCATGTCGATAACCCGCTTGGCGCGGTGGCCCACGGCCGAATAGACAAGATCAACCCGCACGTGGCCGCCCTGCACGAAAGTGTAGGTGCAGCAGAGGGTGACGACGAGCGCATTGTAAAGCTTGAGTTCCTCGGCGTACCAGCTGATGTCGAATTCCAACGGGATACCGAAGCCGAAGACGATGTCGGGCCGGGCAAAGATGCGTTGGATGAAGATGATGATGATCTGCTGGATCACCATGATCAGGCCAGCCCATGCAAAGAACCGCCCCACCGTATTTGCAAAGCCTTCCAGCACCCGGACGACGCCCCACATGAAGCCGGTCTTCCACATGCCGAAGGCTGTGATGACCAGAAATGCGGTGAAGACCACGAAGAAAAGCTCAACCGATCCGCCATAGTAGACGAACCGCATGATTGCTTCCTTGTTTGACCAGTCGAGCCACAGGCCCGGATGGGTCAATGCGTATCCGAAGTTGTAAAAGGCAAGGCCGACATTCTGGAAAAACCAGAGGATTGCGTCCAGCATCGTTCCCCCACGCCCCTCTTGTCTGCGGGCCGATCCGGCGGCCCGGAATTGCAGTGGGCGGGCCAAGGGTATGCCCCAAGGCCCGCCGGATCAGGATTGATCAGGCATTAGGGCAGTTAGCCCAGAACGCGGTCACGCTGCGACCGGTAGGCGCCTTCCGACTTCTGGATCCACCCCGAGGAGGCCTTCATCGAGGCCATGTAGTCGTCGTGGACCTTCTTGTAGATGTCGTCGCCCATGTTTTCCTGATGGACTTCGTTCGACGCCTGACCGAAGGCATCCCAGACGCTTTCGGGGAATTCCAGCGTCTTGACGCCTGCCGATTCAAGGCGTTGCAGGGCGGCACCGTTGTTCGACAGGAACTGTGCGAGGTTCCACTGGTGCGCCTCGGCACAGGCGATCTCGACGATCTTCTGCTGTGCGGGGGTCAGGCTGTCAAAGACGTCGCGGTTCATACCGATCGACAGGCCCGCGCCCGGCTCGTGGAAGCCCGCGGTGTAGTAGAACTTGGTGATTTCCTGGAAACCGGCCTTTTCATCGGCCCAAGGGCCGATCCACTCGGTCCCGTCGATCGCGCCGGATGCCAGCGCCTGGTAGACTTCCGCGCCGGGCAGGTTTTGCACCGAGGCGCCCAGTTTGCCAAGGGCTTTGCCGCCAAGGCCGGGCATACGGAACTTCAGGCCGTTGAAATCTTCGGGGCCCTTGATTTCCTTGGCGAACCAGCCGCCCGCCTGTGCGCCGGTGTTGCCGGCAAGGAACGACTTGAGGCCGAAGATCTGGCCCAGTTCGTCGTGCAGGGCATGGCCGTTGCCGTGGTAGTACCAGTTGGCCAGTTCCTGCGCGGTCATCCCGAAGGGCACCGAGGTGAAGAAGGCATAGGCCGGGTGCTGACCCACGAAATAGTAGTCGGCGCCATGGTACATGTCGGCCTGACCGGCGGTCACGGCGTCGAAGACCTCGAAGGCGCCCACAAGCTCGCCCGCGCCCTTGACTTCGACGGTCAGCGACCCGTCGGCCATGTTGTTGATGTTGTCGGCGGCTTTTTGGGCGGCGTCGAACACGCCGGCAAGGCCACGGCCCCATGTGGTGACCATGGTCAGGGTGCGGTTGCCCTGCGCATATGCGGGCGCGGCCAGCGATGTCGCGGCCGCGGCCGAGCCACCCAGAGCGGTATTTTTAAGGAAAGAACGGCGATCCATGAACTATATCCTCCCAGATCATTTGGTTGCACGAAGGCCCTCCCGGCCCGCATGCGGATCGTTGCAAGTTCTGCGACCCTAGCGCGGCGCTTTTGGCAATGGAATACCTAGTACTGCGTAGATTTTGGGTATTTTGCCGGGGATATTCACGATCCACCCCAGATGTTGCGCACGCCGTGCGGGCAATTGCCACTTGAACCCGTGGCGCGACGGGTGTTCAACATAGCCATGACCCCCAAGCTTCTGACCACCCTGCGCGACTATTCCTTTTCGCTCCTGCGCGCCGATGTGATCGCCGGGGTGACCGTGGCCATGGTCGCCCTGCCGCTGAGCATCGCCATTGCCATCGCCTCGGGGGCGGACCCCTCGACGGGATTGACCACGGCGATTATCGGCGGCTTCCTGATTTCGGCATTCGGCGGAAGCCGGGTACAGATCGGCGGGCCCACCGGGGCCTTTATCGTCGTGGTCTACGGGGTCATCGCAGACCATGGTCACGGCGGCCTTGTCCTTGCCACGCTCATGGCCGGGGCGATCCTGTTGATCGCGGGCTACCTGCGGGCGGGTAGCCTTGTACGCCATATCCCCGAGCCGGTGATCCACGGCTTTACCATTGGTATCGCCATCATCATCGCCACCAGCCAGGTCAAGGACCTGCTGGGCCTGACCCCCGGCGAGGTGCCGGGGGAGTTTCTGGAAAAGGTGCATGTTCTTTGGGGCGCGCGCGAGACGCTGAACGGCATGGCCCTGCTGGTGGGATTGGGCAGCATGGCCCTGATCGTCGTGTTGCGCCGGGCGGCGCCCCGGTTTCCCGGGCTTATCGTGGCGGTGGGCGCGGCTTCGGCGCTTGTGGCGCTGGCGGCCTTGCCGGTGGATACGCTGGGCGCGCGCTATGGCGCCCTGCCCGCAACCCTGCCCATGCCTGCCCTGCCCGAGCTTACCCTGTCGCAGATGATCGAGCTTCTGCCCTCGGCCTGTGTCATCGCATTTCTGGCCGGGGTGGAATCGCTTCTGTCCGCCTCGGTGGCCGACCGGATGATCGGCGGCAACTACCGCCCCAACGCCGAGGTGATCGCCGGGGGCGCGGCCAATATCGGCAGCGCGGTTTTCGGCGGCCTGCCCGCCACCGGGGCCATCGCACGCACCGCGACCAACGTGCGCGCCGGGGGCAAGACGCCGGTCGCCGGGATCATCCATGCGCTGACCATCCTTCTGGTCATGCTGCTGGCCGCCCCCCTTGCGGGGTATTTCGCCATGCCCGCACTGGCCGGGCTGTTGATGCTGACCGCGTGGAACATGGCCGAGCCGCACAAGTGGCGGTCCTACCTCGCGCTGCCCAAGGCCGACCGGGGGCTTTTGCTTCTGACCCTTGTCCTGACGGTACTGGCGGACCTGACGGTGGCCATTGGCGTGGGTGTGGCCCTTGGCCTTGCCCTGCGGCTTGCGCGTCGCGACGTGCCCCCCGCCAAGTGGGAACCACCGGACCGCTGACCATTGAAACGCTGGATATTACAGCCGATTCGGCGTATCGAATCGCGTCATGCGACGGCTGCGCGACATGATCCACCTGAACTATGGGCAAAAGATCTTCCTGATCGCCACCCTGCCCTTCGTGCTGGCGGCGGTGGTCATCTCGGTGCTGGTGACATTGCAATCGCGACAACTGGCCGAGCGTGAAATTCAACAACTCGAAGAACAACTGATCGCCGCCAAGCGGGCCGAGCTGCGTAATTACCTGTCGATCGCGCGAAGCGCCATCATCAACACCTATGGCCGGGCCGCCCCCGACGATGAACTGGCCAAGACACTGGTGACACAGACCCTTTCGGCGATGCTGTATGGTCAGGACGGGTATTTTTTCGTCTATGACTACGACGGCAACAACCTTGTCAGCCCGCGTGAAACCGACCTGATCGGCACGAACTGGTCCGGCATGACAGACCCCGAAGGCGTGCCGATCACCGATGAATTGATCAAGCTGGCGCGCACCGGGGGCGGGTATCACAGTTATGACTGGCCCAAGCCCTCGACCGGCGAGGTGGCCCGCATGATCACCTACGTGATCGGCTTTCAGGATTGGCGGTGGGCCGTGGGCACCGGCGTCTTCATGGACGACGTGAAGGCCACCGTCGCCGCCTCGCGCGAAAAGGTGGAGGCGCGGATCGAACGCACCTTCCTTTATATCGGGGCGATCACGCTGGCCGCGCTGTTGCTGGTCTTTACTTCGGGGCTGTTCATCAACATCCGTGAGCGGCGGCTGGCCGATGCCAAGCTGAAAAAGCTGACCCAGCGGGTGTTCGACGCGCAGGAAGAAGAGCGCGGCCGCGTGGCCCGCGAGCTGCACGACGGGATCAGCCAGATCCTTGTCGGCGTCCGTTACGCGCTGGATGCGGCCAAGCGGCGGCTGGCCATGGGCGATGCCCGCGCCGGGGAAAACCTCGACCGCGGGATCGAACACCTGTCTGGCGCCATTCAGGAGGTCCGCCGGATCAGCCGCGATCTGCGCCCCGGGGTTCTGGATGATCTGGGCGTCGGCCCGGCCATCAAGGCGCTGGCCGAAGATTTCGGCACCCGCACCGGCATCACCGTGGAGTTCGAAACGGTGGTCTTCCGCAACCGTCTGGACGACGAGGCCAAGATCGCCATGTACCGCGTGGCGCAAGAGGCCCTGACCAATATCGAACGCCACGCCCGCGCCAGTACCGTGGTGATCGACGTGCGCGGCCACAAGAACGGTGCGACCCTGCGCATTTCCGACGATGGCTGTGGCATCGAGCACGCGCAGTCCACAACCCCCGCCGCCGGGCTGGGCCTGCGCAACATGCAAGAGCGGATCGAGCAGCTTGACGGCTCGCTGCGCATTCTTTCGACCAAATCCGGCACGGTGATTGAAGCCACCGTGCCCCTGACCCATATGCTGACCCCGCAAGACACCCCCCTTCCCGACACCAAGGCAAGCGCATGACCCCTCCGACCCGCATCGTGATCGTGGATGACCACCCGATGGTCACCGAAGGCATCCAATCCATCCTCGAAAGCTACGATGAGATCGAGGTGCTGGCCTGTCTGTCGGATGGACAGGAGATCATCGACCGGGTGGAGGACCTGGCCCCCGACGTGATCCTTCTGGACCTGAACATGCCGGGGGTCGGCGGGTTGTCGGCCACCGAAATGGTGCTGGAGAAACGCCCCGAGACACGGATCCTGATCCTGTCGATGCACGACAGCCCGGAATACATCAGTTCCGCGCTGAGCCATGGCGCCATGGGTTATGTCCTGAAAGACGTGCCGACCGACGAGATCAAACGCGCCATCGACGTGGTGATGGAAGGGCAAAGGTATCTTTGCACCGGGGCCAAGGGATCGCTCGCCCCGCTGGAACGCCCGGGCCGCGAGCAACTGACCAACCGCGAACAGACGATCCTTTTGCAACTGGCGCAGGGCAAATCCAACAAGGACGTGGCGCAGGCGCTGGATATCTCGGTGCGCACGGTGGAAACCCACCGCAAGAACATCAAGCGCAAGCTGGGCATTTCCTCGACCGCCGGCTTGACCCGCTATGCGATGGAACACGGGGTCTTGCAGGGGACGGGGGTCAGCTTGTGACGGGTGCCGATGTCATCTGACCAAAAGGCGCGGCTTGCGCCGCACAGGTTGTGTTGGAATGAGGGGCGCTGCCCCTCAAACTCCCCGGGGTATTTGCGCCAAGAAAAAGCAGCAGAAACTGGCAATGGGGCAACTCGCGCAATAAATGCAAAGATCACGCCCGCCACGCGACACTTTTTTCGCAAAAGTCGGTTGACGCCCCCTGCCCCCGCCCATAATGTCCCGCGCACGCACACCAAGGAGTCGGCCTTATGGCATCGCTAGTGGTAATCGTAGGCAAATGGCGCATGGGCCGGTAACGGACACCATATTGGTACCCCATGCGCCCCCGTAAGTTCGGGGGCTTTTTTGTGTGCAGACAATGTATTGACGTCATGAACGGAGCAAGCAGATGACACGTCAGATGACCGGAGCGAAAATGGTGGTTCAGGCTTTGAAGGATCAAGGCGTGGACGTCGTATTCGGATACCCTGGCGGGGCTGTCCTACCGATTTATGACGAGATCTTTCAGCAAAACGATATTCGGCACGTCTTGGTGCGCCACGAACAGGGCGCGGTACATGCCGCCGAAGGCTATGCCCGGTCGACCGGCAAGCCGGGTGTCGCACTGGTGACGTCCGGCCCCGGGGCCACCAATGCGGTGACGGGCCTGACCGATGCGTTGATGGACAGTATCCCGATTGTCGTGCTTTCGGGGCAGGTGCCGACCTTTATGATCGGCAACGACGCCTTCCAGGAGGCCGATACCGTGGGCATCACCCGCCCCTGCACCAAGCATAACTGGCTGGTTTCGGACACCAAGTCGCTGGCTGATACCGTGCATCAGGCGTTCCATGTGGCCACCTCGGGGCGGCCGGGGCCGGTTCTGGTGGACCTGCCCAAGGACGTGCAGTTCGCCTCGGCCGATTACACCGCCCCGCGCGAGGCCAAGACCAGCCATTACCAACCGCAGGTCAAGGGCGACCTGGAGGAGATCACCGAACTGGTCGAGGCGCTGGAAACCGCCGAACGCCCGGTGTTCTATACCGGTGGCGGGGTCATCAACTCGGGCACGGCGGCCAGCCAGCTTCTGCGCGAACTGGTCGAGTCCACGGGCATTCCCATCACCTCGACCCTGATGGGCCTTGGCGCCTACCCGGCGTCGGGCGACAAGTGGCTGGGGATGCTGGGGATGCATGGCCTTTACGAGGCCAACATGGCCATGCACGACTGCGACCTGATGATCAACATCGGCGCGCGGTTCGACGACCGGATCACCGGCCGCGTCGATGCCTTCAGCCCCGGCTCGAAGAAAGCGCATATCGATATCGATCCGTCGTCGATCAACAAGGTGATCAAGACCGACATCCCGATCATCGGCGACATCGCCCATGTGTTGGAAGACATGCTCAAGATCTGGAAATCGCGGGGCCGCAAGGTGAACCGCGAGGGCCTGCAGAAATGGTGGGCGCAGATCGAGGACTGGAAAAAGGTCAACTGCCTGGCCTTCACCCAGACCGGCAAGACGATCAAACCGCAATACGCGCTGCAACGCCTTGAGGAACTGACCAAGGGGCATGATCGCTATGTCTGTACCGAGGTGGGCCAGCACCAGATGTGGGCGGCGCAATACATGGGGTTCGAAGACCCCAACCGCTGGATGACATCGGGCGGCCTTGGCACCATGGGCTATGGCTTCCCCTCCTCGGTGGGCGTGCAGATGGCGCACCCGGAAAGCCTCGTGATCAATGTCGCGGGCGAGGCGAGCTGGCTGATGAACATGCAGGAGATGGGCACCGCGGTGCAATACCGCCTGCCCGTCAAGCAGTTCATCCTCAACAACGAGCGCCTCGGCATGGTCCGCCAGTGGCAGGAGTTGCTGCATGGCGAGCGTTATTCGTCGAGCTGGTCCGAGGCCCTGCCCGATTTCGTCAAGCTGGCCGAGGCCTTTGGCGCCAAGGGCTTCATGGTGTCGGACCCCGCCGATCTGGACGATGCGATCATGGAGATGATCAATCACGACGGGCCGGTGATCTTCGATTGCCTTGTCGAGAAGCACGAAAACTGCTTCCCGATGATCCCCTCGGGCGAGCCGCACAACAAGATGTTGCTGGGCGAGAACGCCTCGACCAAGGATGCGATCAAAGAAGGCGGCGCGGTGCTGGTCTGACCGCTTTGGAGGGCGCAGAAGATGCGCCCCCGCCCCAACCCTCGTAGAGTGCGCATTCACTGCGCACCATCCATCAAGGAAGACGAACAATGTCCGCACTAAAGATCAAAAAAGGCTCGTCCAAGCATTCGGCCTATAACCTACGGCCCAACTTCTCGGATGTGAGCGAAACCCATACCCTTGCCGTGCTGGTGGACAACGAACCCGGCGTTCTGGCGCGGGTGATCGGGCTTTTCTCGGGGCGGGGCTATAACATCGACAGCCTGACCGTGGCCGAGGTGGACCATACCGGGCGCACCAGCCGGATCACCATCGTCACCACCGGGACCCCGCAGGTGATCGAACAGATCAAGGCACAGCTGGGCCGCATCGTGCCGGTGCACGATGTGCACGACCTGACGGTCGAGGGCAAATCGGTGGAACGGGAACTGGCGCTTCTCAAGGTCGAGGGCGACGGTGACAAGCGGGTCGAGGCCCTGCGGCTGGCCGATATTTTCCGCGCCAACGTGGTGGACAGCACCCTTGGCAGTTTTGTTTTCGAGATCACAGGCACCCCCGACAAGATCGACGCTTTCGCCGATCTTATGCGCCCCTTGGGCCTGAGCGAGATTGCACGCACCGGCGTGGCCGCCCTGTCGCGCGGGATTTGACCCCGCCCCTTGGTGTCGCGCTCAGCCGTTCGAGGCCTTTGGCTTTGGCGCGGCTTGAACGGCTTGGCGGCGGGGCGCCAATGGAATGACCTTGGATTGCCCCAGCGCCGGGTCCCGTGAGAGGGTCGTGGTCAGGCGCGCGCCTTCGCGGCGCAAATCCCCCGCCAGGCTTGGATATTGATCGCTGGCGACGACCCGCGGATTGCTGGCAATGCGCATCCGCCTGCCTTCACTTACATCGAAACGCACCAGATCCCCGGGATCAAACCCCGGTTCCATGCTGGCCCCGGGTAGTTCCCCATCGTAATAGGCCAGATCCCCATGGTCCTCGCACCAGATCACAGCACGGTTCTGGCCGTGATCGCTCCACAGAACAACTCCGTACATTCAGCCCCTCATACTGTCCTAACCAAACACCGACAGTTTCCTGACACATGAGCAAAAAGTTAAGCCTTCGTTTCGCCTTGCTCCCCATTGATTTGTGTCAACTCTAAGGCGAACTGACGCCAACTAGCGTCAGATGTCTGCAAAATTGCGTCACATCGCGCTGGCGACATGCAAACTTTTCATCTATATGGTGACCAGACGGCGGCACACGCAATCATGAAGAGACGACCGATGCGGCAAAGCCACTTTACCACCCCCGTCACCCCGGTCGAGGACCCGGCCAAACTTCGTGACATGTTCGGACGCAACCTTCGGGTGCTTGTAAGTTCCTATCGTTCGGTGGCGGCAGTCTGCCGTGAAATCGGGATCAACCGAACACAGTTCAATCGCTACCTGTCCGGCGAAAGCTTTCCGCGGCCCGATATCCTGCACCGGATATGCCTGTTCTTCGGTGTCGATGCCCGTATCCTTCTGGAACCCGTCGAAGACCTTGCACCATCGGTGCGCGACCTTCTCAATCACCCCGAGCTTGAAGGGTTTTTCGGAGCTGAACCGCTGGACGTGCCCGAACAGGGTTTTCCATCCGGGTTCTACCGCTTTACCCGGCGCAGTTTCCTTGACGCGTCCCGGCTTGTCCTTGGCCTCGTGCATGTGAAGCGGCGTGACGGGTATACCTTTCTGCGGGGGTTTGAGCCGCGCGAGGCACTCCGCCTTCAGGGCCTGTCGATCGCCCCGCGCGCGCGTGAATTCCGAGGTCTCATTCTGCGCCAACAAGAAGGTGTCATGGCTCTGGCCAGCCACCGCAACACCCTGTCGTGTTCCTTCAACTTCCTGACCCGGCAATCGTCTTTCCAACCCAACATCTGGGAAGGGTATGCCGCGCGGACCATCCGTGAAAGTGTCTCGGGCAAGCGGGCGACGCGCATGGTGTATGAACATCTGGGCAAGTTCTCGGGCCAGGTGCTTGAAACCGCCCGGCGCGCTGGCCTCGTGACCCTCGACGAGGTGCCTGAATACCACCGCCACCTTCTGCGTCTGGATCAGGATTTCCGCTGAACCCTGTCGCCTTGAGGAAACCCAGGTCGCGATTTGTCGGTTTTGCAGTCCATTATTCTGCTGTGGTCCAATGATACCAACATTCAGGAGACCACAATGACGCAGACCGTCACAGACCTGTCGAACGTGCGTAACAGCGTTGAAAAGGCCAATGGCCTGCCCAACGAACACTATATCGATGAGGCCATCTTCCAGGAAGAAAAGCAGGCGCTTTTGTTCTCGCAATGGGCCGGTCTGGCCGTCGCCGCCGATGTGCCCGAGGCGGGCGATGCCGTGCCGATGGAATTCCTCGGCATGCCGCTCTTGCTGCTGCGTGATAAAGAAGGACAGGTGCGGGTGTTCCAGAACATCTGCCGCCACCGTGGCATGATCCTTGTCGAAGAGCCGCGCAAGATCGAAGGCGCCATTCGCTGCCCCTATCATTCGTGGTGCTATTCGACCAAGGGCAACCTTGTTTCCACCCCGCATGTGGGCGGCCCCGGCCACAACACCCACGAGGCGATCAAGCGCGACGATCTGGGCCTGATCGAAGTCCGCAGCCACATCTGGCGCGATGTCGTCTGGATCAATGTCTCGGGCGATGCGCCCGCGTTCGAAGACGCCATGGCCGACATCATGAAACGCTGGAGCGAATTCGAACTGCCCCTCTACCACGGCGGCCACGACAGCCGGTTTGAACTGGAAGTGCAAACCAACTGGAAACTCGCGGTCGAAAACTACTGCGAAAGCTACCACCTGCCTTGGGTGCATCCGGGGCTGAACAGCTATTCCAAGCTGGAAGATCACTACAACATCGAAAAGCCGGGCGAATATTCGGGGCAAGGCACCATGGTCTATCGCCAGCTGACCAATGAGAACGGCGAGAAATTCCCCGATTTCGAGGAAGTCGGCGCCAAGTGGAACGAACAGGCCGAATATATCGCGGTCTACCCCAATGTCCTTCTGGGCACCCACCGCGACCATGCCTTCGCCATCATCCTTGAACCCAAGGGTCCGGAAAAGACCGTGGAGCACATCCACCTCTATTACTCGGTCCCGCAAAGCGACGAGGGCCTGCGCATGCGCAACACCCAGCTTTGGAAGACCGTGTTCGAGGAAGACATCTTCGTGGTGGAAGGCATGCAGCGGGGCCGCCACGCTGCCAACTTCGACGGTGGCCGCTTCAGCCCGGCCATGGATGGCCCGACCCACAACTTCCACGATTGGGTGGCCAGCAAGGTCGAAACCCACCGTGCCAAAGCGAGGGCCGCGGAATGAAGGATCTGGATGCCCGAATGATTTCCGCCCATGAGGCGAACGATCGCATGGCGCTGATCAAGCTATATTCCGAAGCGGCCGACGGTGCGAATGATCTGGATGCGTCCTGTTTCTACCTCACACATGCCTATGTCTTCGCGCTTGAGGCCGGGGCGCCACATGCCCAAGACCTGCACGCACGGCTAAAGCAACATGGGCGCGAGGCATAACGCCTCGCGCGCCGCAATTACCCTTTCCGCGCCACCACAAACCGACGCGGAGGTGTCTTGGCCGGGTAATCGCCTGTCTCGACGATCTCGAATCCTGCCCGCCGGATCGCGGCCTCAAGCACCTCGGGGCTGAAAAACGCCACACCACCCGGGGCCTTGCCCATCAGGCGTAAAACCGGCAGCACCGGGCGCAGATACCACATCGCGCGCAGGCACGGGGTTTTCGAGATGAACAGCCCGCCGGGTTTCAGCATCCGCGCCACCTGCACAAGCGTTGCGTCCAGATCATCGACCAGATGCAGCAGGCTGAAGGCCATCACGGCGTCATGTTGCCCGGTGGCCAGTCGCGGGTCGTCTATCCCCGCCTGAAGGATTTCGATATTCTCCACATCCTGCGCCTCGGCCTTCTCGCGCCCGATCCGCACCATCTCGGCGGAGGCATCGGTGGCCAGCATCCGCGCCACCTTGGGGGCCAGTGCCAATGCCGTCGTCGCGGTGCCACAGCCAACCTCGACCACCTGATCACTGGCGTTAAGATGGCTGGCCACCCGCTCAACCGTCTGCTCATAGGCCGTTTGGTTTCCCACGGGCATCGCCGCGTACCGTTCGGCGATCTTGTCCCAGAATGCGTTATTGCTTGTCATGTGATCTTGCCTTTGCCACCCCTAGGGTCAGGATGATCAAGGATAGCACAGGACCAACTGAACGACACTCAAATCGCTGCGGCCTCTTGCACACCGGCCTCACAGATCAAGCGGTACAAATGCCATGTCGCGTGGCCCAAAAGCGGCAGCACAAGGAACAGCCCGAAAAACCATGGCAGCATGGCAACGAATGTCACCACTGCGATGAAACCCGCCCAGGCCAGCATCGGCACCGGGTTGCCCATCACCACCTGAAAGCTGGTGATCATCGCGGTCACGAAATCCACCTCACGATCCAGCAAGAGCGGCAGGGCGATCACCGTGATATTGTATAATAACAGGGCAAACCCCGCCCCAACGACGCTCCCGAAGGCCAGCATCGTCAGCCCCTCGCGCGTCAGGTACACCTCGTAGCTGCTTGAAATATTGGTCATCGTCGAAAAGCCCAGGAACAGGGCAAAGATCATATGCGCCAGGAAGAACCAGAACAGGAACAGGATGATGATCACCGCGCACAGCGAGGGCAACTGCCGCTTGCCCTGATGGCACACGACGCCGAAAATCTCGTTCCGTTCCAGCGGCAGGCCCATCTGCAACCGATGGCTCACCTCGTAGAACCCGACCGCCGCGAAAGGGCCGATCAACGGAAAGCTCACGGCGGCGAAGATTAACCAATAGGTCTGCCCGGTGACCCATGTCACATAGGCCATGATCCAGCCGATCACCACGTAAACCCCCGCAAAAACAAGGGCATATCCCGGCGCACGCTTCATGTCGGCCCAGCCCCGGCGCAGGGCCTCGGCAAGCATGGATATATTGACCGCGCCCATATCGGGCACGCCTAGCGGCTTCTCTGGCTGCATGTCTTGTCCTCCCGTTACGGGAAAGACTAGCCAAAATGCCGCAGGTCACAAAGATACAATTGCAATTCAGGTTATCGCGGGCCGCTGGCCCGGCCAATCGGTGGCATCGTGATACCCCTGCGCCAACCGCAGCAGCGCCCCGTCACCGCCCCGCGGCCCGATCAGTTGCACCCCCATCGGCAGGCCCTGCGCACCGAACCCCGCAGGCATCGCCACGGCGGGCAACCCGGCAAGGCTGGCGGGCACGACAACCTCCATCCAGCGGTGGTAAGTATCCATCGCCTGCCCCGCCACCTCGTGCGGCCAGTCCCATTCGACCGGGAAGGGCCAGACCTGCGCCGTGGGCAGGGCCAATGCATCATACGCCTCGAACACCCCCGCCGCCACGCGGAACCACTCGGACCGGATTTCACTGGCGCGATGCACCTCCAATGCGCTCAGGGCCCGGCCCTGTTCGATCTCCCAAACCGCCTCGGGCTTGAGCAGGTCGCGCGTCTCCGGCGCCTCCAGAAGCGGGGCGAACTTTGCCGCCACGGCCCAATGGCGCAGGGTTTTCCAGCTCTGCCACATGAGATCGCGATCAAAGGGCGGCGCCAAAGGCTCCACTACGGCGCCTTGCGCCTCCATCACCGCCAATGCCGCCTCGCAGAGCGGCGCGATCCCCTCCTCATAAGGAAAGGCCCCGCCCCAATCGCCCAGCCAAGCGATGCGCGCGCCCTTGGCGCCCCCGCCAACCGAAAGGGCCGGCACGGCGCATCCATAAGGTTGCCGCGCCTCCGGCCCGGCCATGACCTCCAGCAACAGCGCCAGATCCTCGGGCGTGCGCGCCATCGGGCCGTTGGTGGCCATCGGATGCAGGAAACTCTCCCCCTCGGGCGTCGCGGGCACCAGCCCCCATGTGGGCCTGTGCCCATAGACATTGCACCAGCCCGCCGGATTGCGCAGGCTGCCCATCATGTCCGACCCATCGACAATCGAGAGCATCCCCGCGGCCAGCGCCACCGCCGCCCCGCCCGAGGACCCGCCGCAGGATCGCGTGGTGTCATAGGGGTTGCAGGTCGCCCCGTGCACGGGATTGTAAGTATGGCTGCCAAGGCCGAATTCGGGCGTGTTGGTCTTGCCGATGACAATCGCCCCCGCCGCCCGCAACCGCGCCACATGCAGGCTGTCGCGCGCCGCCACCTGCCCGGCAAAGGCCGGAGAGCCATGCGAGGTGGGCAGGCCCTTGGCATCGGCCAGGTCCTTGATGGCAATCGGCAGGCCATGGAGCGGCCCCTCGGGCGCGCGATTGTCCGCCGCCTTCGCCTCGGCCAAAAGCACCCCCTCGTCCCGCAGCGAAACCACGGCATTCAACCCCGGGTTCACCTCTGCAATCCGCAGCAAGGTGGCGCGCATCAGGTCCTCGGCGCTCAACTCTCCCTCGGCGATGGCCCGCGCCTGCGCCCGGGCGCCCCATGTCAAAACATCATCCATGCCATCTTGCCGACCGCCCCAAACCGCCGGCCCTTCTTCTTTTCACAAATATCCCGGGGGAGACGTTGAAACCCATCGGGTTTCAACGTTGGGGGCAGAGCCCCCGCCCCCCGTCCGATAAACGCCCCGGGTCAGAAGGACCGCGTGGTGTAATCCACCGCGTCGGGATACATCGTGTCCTCGATCGACGTGGTATGCACCCGCTTGAGCATCCCTCCCTCGACCTTGCTGATATACTGATGCCCAAAGACCTGGTGGGTCTTGCCGTTGAACCGCTTGGCCCCCTGCGGGTGCGCCTGGCTCAGCGGCATATCCGTCATGGCCTCCACCGCCTCGATCAGCGCGGCACGGTCCTGTGGCCCGCGGTATCCCGCGGCCTCCATGCCCGCCTTGACCACATGCAGGGTTTCCCAACAGCCGAACATGTGGCCATAGGTCGAGACATCCGTCGGATCGCTGATCGACGCCCCCCGGGCATCGACCCCCACGGCCTGCCGGTAGAATGTTTCGTACTCGCTTTCATCGGGCTGGCTGTGACGGCACATACCCTCCCAGAAATGGCTGCCTTCCAGGAATTCCAGACCGGGGCTGTCCATCGCCACGGCCTCGAGGCTGTCGATGAACCCGAACAGCTCCGGACCCTGCCCGCCAAAGAACTCGCCCATCTCCTTCACGAAGGTCAGCACGCCGGGCCCGACCATCACGTGATACACAACGTCGGTGTCGCGCGGGATTTTCGGGAAATAGCGGGTGAACGAGGTTTCCGAGGGCGGAATCGCGATCTTGGCCACCACCTCGCCGCCCTGTGCCTCGATGGCCGGGGCAAGGTTGTCGCGGTGATCGTAGCCAAAGCCATAATCGGGAAAGATCATCGTGACCTTCTTGCCAAGGTTCTCAGTGATGTAAGGGGCCATGGAAATCACTTGGCTGCGGACATCGGTGATCCCCGGCTGCAGGGTATAGCGGTTCAGCATCCCCGACGAGACATGCGTCCCTTCCGAGACCACGAAATAGGGCAGTTTCAACTCGCCGGCGCGGGGCGCCGAGCCGACGACCACATGGGAAAACAGCGTGCCAAAGCCGATGTCACAGTTGTGCTGCGTGGCGAATTTCTCAACCACTTCGGCGCCGCGCTTGGGGTCGGTGCCGTCATCCTCGGCCACGATCTCGACGGGGCGGCCATTGATGCCGCCGCCCTCGTTGATCAGCTTCACCGCTGCCTGCGTGGTCCGGTCATACCACCGGCCATAGGCCGCGCCGATCCCGGTACGGTGCACCTGAAAGCCGATCTTGATGGGCTCGGCGCTTTGTGCCTGCGCATAGCGCGCCCACATCGGCAGGCTCGCGGCCCCCGCAACGCCCCCCGCAAGGGTCTTGAGCGCACCACGGCGCGTGGTGGTAATGGGCGTTTTCGGGGTTTTGGAACTCTGGGTGGTCATCTGACGACTCCGGTAGTGATCTTTAACACGGCGCCTCTCGCCGCTTGGCGGCAAACCTGCGTCACGAGGCCCCGCTTGTCCAGTGCTTAGGGCCCGGCCCCATCGATCCCACGCCCCGGCTTTGCGAATTTCTGTTTCACGTAGCGCCGGTTTGATGGATTTTCTGCCTATCAAGCAGCAATGCCGCAGGGCTTACGGTTCTGTTTTCCTGCCTGGGGGCGAAAATCCGTCATATCCCGCGCGGCGAAGCCAATAGCCACAGCCCGAAAACCGTATAGGCGATCATGAACAGGGCCAAGGGGGCCTGCCCCAGCACCGCGCGCCAATTGTCGCCATGCCCCCGCACCGCCAGCGCATGAGCCAGCAGAATGGCGATCACATGGCCCACCACCACCGCCCCGGCTTGCGCAAGGAAGATCAACCTGACCGTATCGGGGGTATGGAAAAACCCGGTGGTCACGTAAAAGGTGCCAAGATTCAAAAGGTCCGCCCCCGTCCCCATCGGGTCGGTCAGACCCTTGATCACATATTGCCCCTCCACCAGAAAGGCCGTCAGGTAATGCGCCACGTGATAGCCCAGCGCGATCGGCAGGATCGTCGGCGCATATAGGCAAAACACTTCGCCCAGGGGGCGCCGGGTGCCCGCGACCCGTTCGCCCAGCCACAGACAGGCGGAAAAGGCCGCGATCAACGCCGCATTGGCCACCCCCAGCCCGACAAGGTTTTGCGTGATCACCACCGAACGGCCCGGAAACTCCAACGGGTTGATCCCCAGCACACCCAACCACCAGAAGGTCTCGTTCACCCCGTCGAAGCTTCCCGACCCCAGCATCAGAAGGATAAAGACGGCAAGGCCAAGCCCCGGCCTTGACCGCGTCAGGATTTGCCAGCCCCACAGGCCAATCGCCAGACGCCCGCGCATCCGCCCCAACAGCCCCATACGCCCATAGGCCCGCATCAAAATGGTGATCGCCTCGGCCCGCACCATCCAGCGTGGACCGAACAGCGTCACCCCCATCAGCGTCAGGTACCAATATCCCCCCACCACGATTGCAAGCCGCTCCGGGTCCGTCGGGGCCGGATCGGCCATAAGGAACCCCGCGAATCCCAGGAATCCGACAATTCCCGGCCCATAGCCCAAGACACGCGGATACCGGATCGGCGCGCGGCGTCCCGTGGCCCAGCCCAAAAGCGTCACCAACCCCGTCCAAGGGTTGGTCCAGCGCCAGTGATTGCCCAAAAGCCCCTGAAGCGAGACAAGACCGATCCAGAACACCGTCCAGACGAAGAGTGGCAAGGGATTGGTCAGCGGATCATGTGGCCCCACCACACCGCGCCAGACCACGAAGGCCAGCAAAACGGTCGACAGGAGGCTCGTCACATGCCAAAGCGGCACCCCGCGCAGCAACAGCCCCCCAAAGGGCGCAAACAGCCGCGCCGCCACCCATGCCGGCAAAATCGCCAACAAGACCACGGTCAGGGCCACAGTGGTCACGCCCGCGGTGATGTAAACCTCCGTCGGCAACAGCAGGACGAATCCCTGCTCCGAGGCATGAGCCCAAAGCACCCCGGGCAACACCCCGAGGATCACGGCCAGAAGACAGCGCTGGATCATCCTTCCCCCAATCTGCGACCGGGTATAGCTTACCGTCTTCCCCGCAGGGGCAAATGGGATAAATCACCGCGCCCAGATCCTTTAAACCGCCCGCAGCCCGCACCATTCGGCGATGAACAGCGCGATCACCTCGGTGCAACGCTGCACCGAACCCAGATCGACCCGCTCGTCAAAGCCATGGATCGACTCGGCCGTCGGGCCGTAACAGAGCGCCGGGATACCGTGGTAAAGCCCGTAAAACCGGGTGTCGGTCAATGCAGTCCATATCTGGTCCTCCGGCCCCACTTGCCCGGTCGCCGCCTCGTGGGCCACGGCAAGCGCGGCCTCCGGCGCCTCGGCCCCTTCCAGCACGAAACCATCCGCCTGAAACCCATGCCATTCGATCTCGGGCGGGGTGTCGCACAGAAAAGGGTGCCGCGCGGCGGCCTCGGCCACCACGGCCTCGATCCGGGCCTTGCGCGCGGCCACGTCATCGCCGGGCAAGACACCCATGCGGCATTCCACATCGCACCACGCCGGCAGGGACGAGGCCCAATCGCCGCCCTCGATCCACCCCGCATTGAAGGTCAGCGGATGCGCGACGCCCTTGTACCACGGATGCGCTGCGGCCTCGGCATTCCACGCCGCCTCCATCTCCTGCAAGGCGCCCATCAGGTGCATCGCCGCCGTGATCGCACTTGCCCCGGTCCCCGCATAGGCCACATGCGCGGGCCGCCCCCGCACCTTGAGCCGGAACCAGATCGCGCCCACCTGTGCGCGCACAAGGCCAAGGCCCGTGGGTTCGGGGATAAAGGCGCAATCGGCGCGATACCCCCGCGCCAGCGTCGCCAAGGCCCCAAGTCCCGAGGATTCCTCTTCGACCACCGATTGATAATGCAGCCGCCCCTTGGGCACATATCCCGCCCGACGCAGGGCCTCGACGGCAAACAACGCGGCCACTTTGCCCGCCTTCATGTCGCCCGCGCCACGCCCGTACATCCAGCCATCCCGCACATGGGGGGCATAGGGCGGCACCTGCCACATGGCGTCCGGCCCTTCGGGCACCACATCCACATGCCCCTGAAGGATCAGGGACCGCCCCTCGCCAGCCCCCTCCAGCGTCCCGACCACCGAGCGCACCGAGGGCACCTCGCCCGCGCAATCGACGAATCCCGGTTCATCGCTCAAATTCTGGGTTTCGACCGTCCAGTCATCCACCTCCCAGCCCCGCGCGTGCAAGGCCCGGGCCATGAAATCCAAAGCCTCCCCCTCGCAATGCCGCCGACTGCGGATCGCGGTGAACTCCGACAGGAAATCAACCTGCCCGGCAAACCCGTCCTGCACCGCCGCGATAATCGCCGCGCGGGTTTCGGGTGCTATTGTCTCAACGCTCATGGAGCCTCCCATTTCTGCCCGGAACGAAGCCACCGCCCGGCGCGCCCGTCAAGCCATCGGCGAAAAATAAAAAACGGCGGTGCTCAGGGAGGAGGAGAGAGCACCGCCGTTCTTTTCACGTCCGATCCAGGGAGGAGGAGAGGATCAGCCGTTCAACTTGTCCGGACCGGGAGGTGGCCCGGGGGTATTTTGGGCGGCGGCACTCAGGGAGGAGGAGAGAGCGCCGCCGCCAGTCACGAATGTCTCAGGGAGGAGGAGAGAGACATCCGATTCCGTATTTCCTTACCGCACGACGCCGTAGGTCGCCTTCAGGGCTTCGGCCCGCAGGCCCGAGCGATGCAGGCCCAGGTCCGCCAGCGTGCGGTCATCCAGATCGCGCAGGGTGCGCAGGGTCTTGCGGTACAGACGATAATCGTCAATCCGCTGGAAGAACTGGCTGACAGCCGCGCTGATTTCCAAGGCGAGGGCTGCGTTCGAGGCCCGGGTGTCATGTGCAAAGGTCATCGTCTTTACCGGTCTTTTTACTGGTGTCACACCGAAGTGCGTCGCGTTTCGTTTGTTGATCCTAAGATAACGCAATGCTGCACCTGCACAATCCCCGGATCATTCAATGCTGCTATGCAGAAATTGCATAAGCCAAGCTGACCTAACGTTAAGCAATCAGGGGATTTTTTAATCAAACGGCCCGGCCCCCCTTGCTTGTGGCGCGAAACCTGCCACCTATTGCGGCAAGGTGATAAAAGGGGCGGCAGACATGGCAGCGACACGCGATGCAATTCTCGACGAACTAAGGAAGCTGGAGCTTCCCGGCGGTGGCAATCTGGTCTCGCGCGACATGGTGCGCGCCCTCTCCATCGAAGGCGACACGGCCCGATTCGTGATCGAGGCCCCCTCGCCCGCCGAAGCCCAGCAAATGGAGCCATTGCGCGCCGCGGCAGAACGTGCCGCCCTATCTGTCCCGGGGGTCGCGCGGGCCAGTGTCGCGCTCACCGCCCATGACGGCGGCAAGCAGGCCCCCGCAAAAGAGGCGCCCAGCCTCAAGATCGGCGGCCACCCCAAGGGCGGCGACGAGCCCGTGCGCCCCGCCGGTGTGCGCTCGATCCTCGCCGTGGCCTCGGGCAAGGGCGGTGTCGGCAAATCCACCGTGTCCTCGAACCTCGCCGTGGCACTGGCCAAGCAGGGCCGTCGCGTCGGCCTTCTGGATGCCGATATACATGGCCCCAGCCAGCCGCGCATGATGGGGGCCACCGGGCGCCCCGCCAGCCCCGATGGCAAGATCATCGAACCGCTGCACGCCCATGGCGTCACGCTTATGTCCATCGGGCTGATGCTCGACCCCGACAAGGCCGTGGTCTGGCGCGGCCCGATGCTCATGGGGGCGCTGCAACAGATGATGACGCAGGTGAACTGGGGCGAACTGGATGTGCTCATCGTCGACCTGCCCCCCGGCACCGGCGATGTGCAACTGACCCTGTGCCAGAAATCCGCCCCCACCGGCGCGCTCGTGGTCTCCACCCCGCAGGACGTGGCGCTTCTGGATGCGCGCAAGGCGATGGATATGTTCAACACCCTGAAAACCCCTGTCCTGGGCCTGATCGAGAATATGTCCACCTTCCACTGCCCCGAATGCGGCCACGAGGCGCATATCTTCGGCCATGGCGGGGTGCAGGCGGAATCCGAGAAGCTGGGCATCCCCTTCCTCGGCGCCCTGCCCATCGACCTCGACACGCGACTGGCCGGCGATTCAGGCACCCCGATCGCAGCCGGGGACAGCCCCATGGCGCAGGCCTATGCACAACTGGCCGACAGGCTGGTGCAGGGCGGCATGGCCTAGCCGCCGATTTCTTCAAAAGAAATCGGACCGAAATCTTTTAAAGATTTCGGCGCCCGGTCTTCAGTGCAGCACCCGGCCCCGCCGGGCCCTGCCGCGCGCGCCGCGCACCGGCACACAGGCGGCCTGCAAGAACCCCACGAAGGCCCGCGCCGCCGGGCTGCTGGCCTCCTGCGCGGCCTCCGTCGCCAAGGCGTCCCGCGCGGCCTGCGGCGTGGTGGCGCCGGGGGTTCCGAAAACCCACTCGAGAAACCCCGCCCGCGCGGCATTATCGGCCTCGGCCCCGGTGGCGGGCATGGATTCCAATCCATCCAGAATCTGGGTGACGCTCATTTTTACTTCTCTTCCCCGGCCACACCCCGGGCCGGATTGGGGCAAGGGGTTGTAACGGGAAGCGGTCCATGACGCGCGCCCACACCGCCCCCCGCGGCTTGACGTGACACAAGGCTGGTTTCCGGGCTTGGCGGGTCTGGCAAGGGCGCCTTCCCGGACCATGCTCAGCGGTCCAGTGGCGGTATGCCCTTGCCCCCAACCTTACCGTTGCGGGGGCAGCGCCGGTCTCTCACCGGCTTCCCAATTCTCCGCACCCCGAATGACCGAAGTGCAGCACCTTGATGGAAAAACTCTGTCTCAGGCCGCAGCCACGCGCAAGGATTCTTTCACGTCAGATCGCGATTACCGCTCACCCCTTGGTGGCCGGCACCGGCGGCGTCACCGCGCGGCCCTTCAAAACCGCCTCCCGCCAACTGATGAAGCTGACGGCCCCGACGATCACCAGACCGCCCAGCACCACGAAGGGATCGATCCCCTCGCCGAAGACCAGCGCCCCCAGCGCCACCGCCCAGACCAGTTGCAGGAAGGTCACCGGCTGCGTCACCGCCAGCGGGGCCGCCCGGAAGGCCAGCGTCATGGTGAAATGCCCGCCAGTCGCCACACAGGCCACACCGAAAAGAATCAGCATCTCCCACGCCGTCGGCCAGACCCAGTTCATCACCGCCAGCGGCGCCAGCCCGATGGTCACCGTGATCGACAGCATCGCCACCACCAGACCCGGGCCCGCCTCCTGCGACAGCCGCTTGGCCGTCAGATAAGAGGCCCCAAAGAAGATCGCCGTAAAAAGCATCGCCAGATGCCCGGTTCCCACCTCGCGAAACCCCGGTCGCAGGATGATCAGCGCCCCCAAAAGGGCCACGACGATCGCCAGAATACGCCGCGCCGCCAGACGCTCTCCCAGAAACAGCGCCGCCCCCAGCGTGACATAAATCGGCGACAGGTAATTCATCGCCGTCACATCGGCGATGGGAATCCGCGCCATGGCATAAAACCACAGCGCCACCCCCACCGTATGCGCCAGCCCCCGCAACCCGAAAAGCGCCATCACCCGCCCGCCGGGCCGCAGCCGCCGCAACTGCCCCAGTACCGGCAGCAGGAACAACAGCCCCAGCACATACCGCAGAAACGCCGCCTCCGGCGCGGGGATACGCGTGCCCAGCGTTTTGACAAGCGCGGTGACGCCCACGAATTGCAGACCCGTCACCACCATCCAGAAGACACCCCACCCGGGGCGATTGCCTTGATCGGAACTCATGCGCGCATTTAGGAGACCGAAGGGGGAAATGAAAAGGGCCAGGCACGCCGCTGCCATAGGGCCAGACCTGCCCTTTCACGCACAGGGCCTGTGCGCCCCCTCACCCCAAAAGCAGTTTGGCCGCGATCCCCCACATCGTCAGCCCCACGATCACGTCCAGCACCCGCCAGCTTGCCGGCCGCCGAAAAACCGGCGCTAGAAGCCGCGCACCATAGCCCAGCGCGAAGAAAAAGCTGAAGCTCGCGGTGACAGCCCCCACCCCGAACCCCAGCGTGTCGTCATACTGGGCCGAGACCGAGCCCAGCAAAACCACCGTATCCAGATAGACATGCGGATTGAGCCAGGTCAGCGCCAGACAGGTCAAAAGCGCTCGCCGCAGGCCCCCCGCGGCCACCCCGGCCTCCAACACCTCGCCACCCCGCCACGCCGCAATCAGGTTCTGTGCCCCGTACCACAGCAAAAAGGCGACACCGCCGAACAGCATCACCTGCTCGACCCCCGGGATCGCCCGTGCCAAGGCCCCGAACCCCAAAACTCCCGCCGTCACCAGAACCGCGTCCGAGGCCCCGCACAACAGCACCACCGGCAAGACATGCTCTCGCCGCAGCCCCTGCCGCAGGACAAAGGCATTCTGCGCCCCGATCGCAAGGATCAGCGAAAACCCCAGAAGATACCCGTCAACTGCCGCCTGCATGCCCTGCCTCCTCTTTCGTGCCGGGCTTGCTTAGGCGGCGCCACGTGATTACACAAATTAAAAACCTTACGCTCTCATAAGCTTTCCTTATGCACATCGACCCCAAGCACCTCACCGCCCTCGCCGCCATCCTGCGCAACGGCAACTTCGAAGGCGCGGCCCATGATCTGGGCGTGACGCAATCGGCCATTTCGCAACGCCTCAAGGCGCTGGAGGACCGGATCGGCACAAGGCTCGTCACCCGCGGCACCCCCTGTACCGGCACGCCGACCGGCAACCGCCTTGCCGCCCATGCCGATCAACTGGCCCTGCTCGATGCGCAACTGGCGCGTGATCTGGGGCAGGCCACGCCGGGCACCCGCCTGCGCCTCGCCGTCAATGCCGTTAGCCTCGCCACATGGGTTTTGCCCGCGCTGGCACAACTGGGCGATCACGTGTTCGATCTTGTGCTGGACGATCAGGATGTCTCGGCCGATTGGCCCCGCCGGGGCGAGGTCATGGGCGCGATCACCGCCAGCGCCCGGCCTGTCACCGGTTGCGATGTCACGCCCTTGGGCGCACTACGCTATGTCCCTACCGCCAGCCCGGCCTTCATCACACGGTATTTCACGGACGGGATCACGCCACAGGCCATGGCCCGCGCCCCTATGATGCGCTTCAACGAAAAAGACCGCCTGCAACATAACTGGCTCTCGCGGCATATGGCCCCCGGCCTCACGCCGCCCTGTCATGACATCGCCAGCTCCCAAGGCTTCGTCGACGCGGCCCGCCTCGGCCTCGGCTGGGGCCTCAATCCCGAAGCATTGGTCCGCACCGAGATCGCTCAAGGGCACCTCACCGTGCTGATCCCCGGGGCCGAGGTCGATACCCCTCTCTACTGGCAATGCCCCCGCCTTTTCGCCGAAGCCCTCGCCCCCCTCACCCGCGCCCTGCGCGAGACGGCCAAAAGCGCCCTGCATCCGATTGCCGCATTCTGAGGGCCGATATCCCTCCGATGACGGCTTACTTGGGCGGCGGTGTGGAATAACTCAAATCAAGAAACCTGCATGACAAAAACAAGGCGCAGCCCACGACCCGGGCATGACGCAATCGGCCCCTCCCTGATCTATCTACCTAGCGCAATTCTCTTCAATATAGGTTGTGAGGAGGCGAGCCAATTCTGGGTCTGCTGGTTTAGGTGAAATAAAGCCAGCCATCACACCCTCATCTTGCTCATATGCATCACCATTGCAGTGATACATGATTTTCGTTTGGCGCACGCTCGCAGCAGGCCGCCCCAGTACTATTGAGATGAGATTTCGTTTTACTGGCCACAATCCGACATGCATCACGCCATGGACAGGGGATACCTGTACGTTTCCCACTGTTGAAAGGTCAATTTCCCATACAGCTTTTGCCACCGTCGATGCTTGTTCAGATGCGGTATTTGAATCTGAACAATTGTCGAGGAACTCATTCTCCACCTGCAACTTGCATTGGCTTAGTACCGCTGTTGTAGAGCGATTTTCTTTACTTACAGATATTCTGGATTGAATCTCTGTAACGGTGTTTTGGTCTGCGGAGGCAGACTGAGCAGTCACGGCCAACAGCGCAAGTAGGAAGTGAAGCTTTGTCACGTCAGGAAATCTTTCAAAGTAACTCTCTACGATATCCATCGTTATGGCTGCACGCTCTAGCAGTCAACTCGCTAACCGGCTGACCACTAGCCCAAACGCCGCTCTCTCTTTCCCCGGCGCAGGCCCCTCGCTAAACCAAGCACATGATCACTCTGCCCAACACCCATATCCGCGTTCTCGCCCCGGTCCCGGCGCTTGACTACTACGACAGTCAAAGCATCAACCTGCCCCACCCGGTCCGTCCACTAGAGGCTTGGGCTCTCGCCATGGCCGACCCACAGCCGCTCATGCAACTCGCCTTCCGCATCCGCGATGCCATCTCATCGTGTTTCGGCGTCAAGAAAATCGGTGGCTTCAGCGGCAAAACCGTGACCAACGTCGAACCCGGCGACCATCTGGATTTTTTTCTGGTTGAATATATTGACCAGACAGCCCTCGTCCTGACCGAACGTGACCGCCACCTTGACGTGATGACCTGTATTTCATGCGATGGCCCCACGGTCAGCATCACCTCCTCGGTACGCATCCATAACTGGTTCGGGCGGGCCTACATGATCCCGGTGGGTATCGCCCATAAATGGATCGTACACGGCACGCTCAAGCGCCTGGCCTCGAAACTGTCCCCGAAGACCTGAACGATGCGGCCCGCGCCGAAAACAGACGATCACAGCGTGCCCCGGCGGCATTCAACCCGAGGGGCTGCATACGCCTTCGCGCCAAAACCGCAAAGCAATGAATGAAGCCGCGATCGAGGCCGGATACGCTTTGGCCCGAGGGCATCCAACGGAGGATTTGTCCACCATCCAGACAATCACTCAATATCTGCTCAAGATCTGCATTCTCACTTGCACATCTCCTTTCAAAGTTCACCTCGGGGTCACTCTCGCATGAATGTCTTAACAATGGCTTGCCCCGGCGCGCTTTATCCCGGTTCAGCCACAGGTTCAGTACAACCTGTACATTGCCGCCCTGCCCGGCCCGAAATTTTGTACGGAAAACATGTACACTCTGTGCGATCTGCACAGAGGACGGCAGAGGTTCGTACGACTCGTACGATCCACAAAAGCAAACCCCCGATTTTCGTACGAAAACCGGGGGACAAACGTACGAGTCGTACGATTCGGTGAAACTTCGCCCGTCCGGGCGCGAAAATCACTCGGCGGCCAGTTGTTCCATAACGTCGTCGGAGGCCTCGAAATTGGTGGTCACGCGCTGCACGTCATCGTCATCTTCCAGCGCGTCGATCAGCTTCATCAGCTTCTGCATGCCTTCGAGGTCCAGCTCGGTCGTGGTCGTGGGCTTCCACACCAGCTTGGTCGATTCACTCTCGCCCAGTTCGGCCTCCAAACCGTTCGAGACATCGTTCAAATCCGTGTCTTCACACCAGATCGTGTGGCCATCCTCGCTCGATTCCACATCTTCTGCCCCCGCTTCGATGGCGGCCATCATCACCGTGTCGGCATCGCCCACCTCGGCGGGATAGGTCACCTCGCCCTTGCGTTCGAACATGAAGCCCACGCTGCCCGTCTCGCCAAGGTTGCCGCCGTTCTTGGTGAACGTGCTGCGCACGTTGCTGGCCGTGCGGTTGCGGTTGTCGGTCATCGCCTCGACGATCACAGCCACCCCATCGGGACCGTACCCTTCGTAACGAATTTCTTCATAATCTTCCCCGTCGCCCGCGGTGGATTTCTTGATCGCCCGATCGATCACGTCCTTCGGCACCGAATTCGATTTCGCCTCCTTCACCGCCAGGCGCAGGCGCGGGTTTTTCTCGGGGTCCGGGTCACCCATCTTGGCGGCAACGGTTATCTCCTTGGAAAGCTTGGAAAAAAGCTTGGAGCGGGCGGCGTCCTGCCGCCCTTTGCGATGCTGGATATTTGCCCATTTAGAATGGCCGGCCATGGGGTCTCTCCCTCGGGAATTGCGTGAGTTTCGCCTGATATAGGCCACTCCCCCCCACAGCCGCAAGCCGGTTGCATTGCAGATCCTTTTCCGCTTGGCTGAAACCCAAACCGGAGGCGCGCCCGTGACCAGTGACCAGATCATCCTTTTCAGTCTCTTTGGCCTTCTCTTCGCATTGCTGCTTTGGGGGCGCTATCGCTATGATATCGTTGCCTTTTCCACGCTGCTGGCCGGGGTGATCCTTGGCGTGGTTCCCAGCGAAGAGGCCTTTGCGGGTTTCGGGCACCATGCCACGATCATCGTCGCGCTTGTCCTTGTTGTCTCCGCCGGACTGGTCAAGGCGGGGGCGATACAGCTGATTACCCGCCTCGTGGTGGACAGTGGCAGATCGCTGCAAGGTCATATCGCCATACTGGGCGGCGGCGGCGCGATTTTATCGGGTTTTATCAATAACGTAGCGGCCCTTGCCCTGCTCATCCCCGTGGACCTGCGCGCCGCGCGCAAGGCGGGCCGCTCCCCGGGGCTAACCCTCATGCCGCTCAGCTTCGCCACCATACTGGGCGGCATGGTCACCCTGATCGGCACACCGCCCAATATCATCATCGCCTCCATCCGGGCCGAGGAAATGGGCGAGTCCTTCCAGATGTTCGATTTCGCCCCGGTCGGGGCCACCGTGGCACTGGCCGGTATGGCCTTCGTCACTCTCGTCGGTTGGCGCCTCATCCCGCGCCGGGCCACAGAACAGGATCCAACCCACGCTCTGCACGAAACATCAGCCTATCTCGCCGAGCTTTCGGTCCCCGAGGACAACCCCGCCATCGGCGAACCCTTGGGGGCGCTCTACGAAGCCGCCGACGACAACGAGGTGACCATCCTCGGCCTGGTCCGCGACGGCAAGCGTCGCTATGGCAGCGCCCGCAGCACCCGGCTCGAACCCGACGACATTCTTGTCCTCGAAGCCCACCCCGACGCGCTCGACGATTTCCGCGCAAGCCAGGGTCTTGCCTATACCGATTCCGAACGCCTCGACGTGGTCGAGGGCGACGCCGAGGGCCTTGCCCTGATCGAGGCCGTCGTACCCCGCGACGCCCGGATCGCCGAAACGACGGCGCAGGCCATCGGCCTGCACTGGCGCCAGCGGTCGATCATCGTGGGGGTTTCCCGTCAGGGGCGGCGGATCACGGATAACCTGCGCCGCGCGAAGATCAAGGCGGGCGACATCCTTCTGCTGCTGACCCCGGTCGATCACGGCCCGCAGGTGGTGCGCTGGCTGGGATGCCTGCCCTTGGCCGAGAGGGGCCTGTCGATCACCAAGCAGAACATGGCGTGGCTGGCCATCGGCCTGTTTGCCGCCGCTGTCGGGGCGGCCTCCTTCGGCCTGCTCAGCCTGCCGGTCGGTCTGGGCGCCGTGGTGGTGGCCTATGTTCTGGCCGGGATCATCCCCCTGCGCGAACTTTATGACCAGATCGAGTGGCCCGTCGTGGTCCTGCTCGGCTCGCTCATCCCACTGGGTGCGGCCCTCAATGACAGCGGCGGCGCCGACCTTTTGGCCGGTCAAATGGTGGACCTGACCGAGGGCCTGCCCGGCTGGGCGATCATTGCAATCCTCATGGCGGTCACCATGACCCTGTCGGATGTACTCAACAACACCGCCACCAGCCTAGTGGCCGCGCCAGTGGGGATCGAAATGGCCCGCCGCCTCGATGCATCGCCCGACGCCTTCCTGATGGCCGTGGCCGTGGCTGCCTCGGCGGCATTCCTCACGCCGATTGGCCACAAGAATAACACGCTGATCCTTGGCCCCGGGGGGTATCGCTTTGGCGATTACTGGCGGATGGGGCTACCTCTGGAGATTTTGGTGATCGCGGTGTCGACCCCGGCAATTCTCATGTTCTGGCCACTGTAACAACGGCAAATCCCGATTTCTTCAAAAGAAATCGGACCGAAATCTTTTAAAGATTTCGGCGCCTCACACCCACTTCGCCAAGGGCGGCAGGCTCATCAGCACGGCATTGGCGTCATGGCCCGTGGCAAGGCCAAACTTGGTGCCCCGGTCGTAGACAAGGTTATATTCGGCATACAGCCCACGATGGATAAGCTGTGTATCCTTGTCGGCCTCGTCCCAATCCTGCACCCGGCGCTTTTCGATCAAGGGCACAAAGGCAGGCAAGAACGCCCGGCCAATATCCTGCGTCAGGGCGAAATCCGCCTCCCAGTCGCCAGAATTGCGGTCATCCATGAAAATACCGCCCACCCCGCGCGCCCGGTGCCGATGCGGGATATAGAAATACTCGTCTGCCCAATCCTTGAGCCACGGGTAGATATCCGCGCCATGCGGGTCGAGATGCGCCTTTTGCGTGGCGTGGAAATGGGCGGTATCCTCGTCATACTCGATACAGGGGTTCAGGTCCGACCCACCACCGAACCACCACGCCCCCGGCGTCCAAAACATCCGCGTGTTCATATGCACCGCCGGGCAATGCGGGTTCTGCATATGGGCCACAAGGCTGATGCCGCTGGCCCAGAAACTCGGGTCGGTCTCCATCCCCGGCACACCGCGGGCCGCCATGGCCTTCTGCGCGGCCTCGCCCAGGGTGCCGTAGACTTCCGAGACATTGACACCGACCTTCTCGAACACACGCCCGCCGCGCATCACGCTCATCAACCCGCCGCCCGCGTCCGAGCCATCGTCGCTTGTCCGCTTGGTTTCGCTCACCTCGAAACGGCCCGGTGCGGCCTCGCTCAAAGGGCCCTCGGCATGGCTGTCCTCCAGCCCCTCGAAGGCAGCGACGATCTCGTCGCGCAACTGCCGGAACCACGTGGCCGCGCGGCGCTTTTCCTCGGAGAAATCGGATGTCATGGGCAGGGTCCTTCTTGTCTGTGGCTTTGACTAGCAGGCCCCCGAAGGCAAAACCAGACCTAGGGTCCGTGGACAGTCATAAACCGTCACCAGTTTCAGTCCAAAATCGCTCAGTTCCAGGAATTCGAGCGCAGGAACAGCGTGCTATTTCAAGCTCGAATGACGCAGAAATGGGCGATTATGGCGAAACCCCTTCGGGGCGCGGCGGATTTTGCCCACCGCTGCGTTGCTTCGCCCTTGCGATGAACCACATCTCGGCGGTCAAAGCGCCTGGCGCTGTGCAAAATCCGTCTCGCGCTGGTGGCGGCTTATGACTATCCACGGACCCTAATGCGCAGGCGCCGCCACCGGGTCCAGCAGGGACCGCCCGCCATCCACCGTCATGATCTGGCCGGTCATGAACCCCGACCCGTCGCAAGACAGGTATTGAACCGCTTCGGCCAGTTCCGTGGGCGAGGCGATCCGTCCGAGCGGCGTGTGTTCCTCTATGTCGCTGCGGAAGCTGCGGTTATCGCGCAACGTGTCCTTGAGCGAGGCCGACATGACCGAGCCGAAGGCCACCGCATTCACCCGGATGCGATGCGGCGCAAGCGCCACCGCAAGGCTGCGCGTCATCTGGTCGAGGGCCGCGGTGGACACTGAATAGGCCAGAAGATCGGGATGCGTACGGCGCGCCGCGATCGACGACATGTTGACGATCGTGCCCGCCATGCCACCCTCTTGCCCTTCGGATTGCTTGATCATCCGCTTGGCCACCAACTGGCTCAATCGCAGGGCGGTCATCAGGTTTTGCTGCAACAGCATCTCGACCGCGTCATCGTCGGGATTGAGCGGGTCCGAGGGCACCACCTGCCGCGACCCGTTGATCAGGATATCCACCTGATCGAAGGCATCGATCGTGGCCGACAGCAGGTTCGCCAACGTCAGCTTTTCGCGCAGGTCCCCGGCGAAATAGCGAATATTGCTGTCTTCCTTGTTCTCGCCCAACTCCTTGACCAAACGGTCTTCGTCCATGTCGGCGAACATCACGTTCGCCCCCTTGTCGGCAAAGTGTCGCCCGATGGCCAACCCGATACCATTGGCGCCGCCGGTGACGATGGCGGTCTTGCCGGAAATGGAAAATGACATGCGCGGAACACTCCTGTCGTGATTCTGCCGGTTGAGCCTACGCCATGGAAAGAAACCGGGGGAAGGGCTTTCTACCTATGCTTCCGGATGGGTCGCGTGGCCCGCAGCACCTTGAAGCGATTGTCGCCCGCCACCTCCGAAACCTCGCCAAACCGCTCGGACAGGGCGGTTTCATAGGGCAAATGCCGGTTGGCGACCATCCAAAGCTGCCCTTTCTGTTTCAGCATTCCCGCCGCCTGCGCGATGAAGGCGCGGCCAAGGTCGGGGTCGGCGGCGCGGCCCGTGTGAAAGGGCGGGTTCATCACTACCGTATCCACCGGCTCGGGCGCGCGCCATGTGGTGGCATCGGCCCAATGGAACGCGGCGCGTGGGTCACTGACATTTTGCTTGGCGCACTCAAGGGCGGCGTGATCGGCCTCAACCAGATGCACCCGCTCGACGCGCTCACGCTCCAGAACCCGCGTGCTCAGGTATCCCCAACCCGCGCCCAGATCGGCCACCACGGCGCCCAGTTTCTCGGGCAGGTGATCGCCCAACAGGCGTGAGGCCGGATCGATCCCATCGGCGGAAAACACCCCCGGCGCGGTGACGAACCCGCCCGCGACCTCTTGAGTCTCCGCAACAGCCCAATCGGTAAACTGCGGCCCCGCTTCGAACCAGAAAAGCTTACCATGCGCCTTGTTGACAGGCCCCCAAACCGGCACCCGGCCCCGCACCGCCTTGAGGATGGAATCCACCCCGTCGGTCTTGGCCCCGTCGACGATGACCAATCCTTCGCTGACCGCACAGGCCGCGGCCACAAGTGCCCGCGCCTGCGCCTTGGCACGCGGCACGATCACGAGGGCGGCAGCATACCGCCCCTGCGCCTCGACCGCACAGTCAAAACCTCGCACGGCAAAGCCATCGAACTCCGGCTTGCGTCCGGTGATCACCTGCACCCGCTCTTTGGGCAAGGCGGATAAATCGGTCTCTCCGCGCGGCGCGAACACGGCAATCCGCCCCGCCTCCGGCAGGGTCAGATCGCCCGCCTCCAAGGCCAGCGTCAAGCGCGACACGGACGACACGTTATTCTTTTTCCATGGTGCATTGCAGCGGGTGCTGATGCTGGCGCGCGAAATCCATCACCTGCGCCACCTTGGTCTCGGCGATCTCGTGGCTGAAGACCCCGACGACCGCGACACCCTTCTTGTGGACGGTCAGCATGATCTCGAAGGCCTGCGCGTGGTTCATACCGAAAAACCTCTCCAGCACGGCGACCACGAATTCCATCGGGGTATAATCGTCATTCAGCAGCAAGACCTTGTACAGCGGCGGCCGCTTGGTCTTGGTACGGGTCTCCACCACGACCGAGGTATCGTCCCCGTCGTCCCCCATAGGCCCTGCCGTGATCACCTGGTACTGGCTCATGCTCAACGCGCTGTCTCAACCATGCTTCGTGAGTTGCATATATAACTTACATGACCTGCGTGAAAAGGGGGCGTTTCCAGATGGCATTTGCATCAAAACGGAACGTCGTCCGCGCCGGTCACGAAACGCGCCACCACTTTCTTGACGCCCGCCTTTTCAAAGTCGATCTCAAGTTTGTCGCCCTCGATGCCGATCACCGCGCCATAGCCGAACTTCTGATGAAACACCCGCTCGCCCATGGTGTGCGAACTGATCGCCTGCGCATCGATCACGCTGGACTTGCTTTCGCGCGGCTGGCTCAGGGGCCGCTCGCCCGCACGCGATTGCATCCGCCGCCACCCGGGGGAGTTATAGACATTGGCCTCCGCCGCCATCTGTTCCAGCCCCGATTGGCCCATGCCGCCTGCCGCACCATAGCCGCCGCCGTACAAATCCGGCGGCGTCAAAACCTCGACATGCTCCTCGGGCAACTCGTCAATAAAGCGGCTCGGCATCTGGCTTTGCCATTGGCCGTAAACCCGGCGATTACCCGCAAAGGAAATCGTGCAAATCTCCTCGGCCCGGGTGATGCCGACATAGGCCAGCCTGCGTTCTTCCTCCACACCCTTGAGGCCGCTCTCGTCCATCGAGCGTTGCGAGGGGAACAACCCATCCTCCCACCCCGGCAGGAAGACGGCGGGAAATTCCAAGCCCTTGGCGGCGTGCAAGGTCATGATGCTGACCTTCTCGCCCTGTTCTTCGCTCTCGTTGTCCATGATCAGGCTGACGTGTTCGAGGAACCCACCAAGGTTCTCGAACTGCTCCAGCGCTTTCACCAGTTCCTTGAGGTTCTCCAACCGACCCGGCGCCTCGGGTGTCTTGTCGTTCTGCCACATCTCGGTATAGCCGGACTCGTCCAGGATGATCTCGGCCAGTTCCATATGACTCAAGTCCGCATCCCCCGTCATCCGGCCCCAGCGGGACAGGTCCACGACAAGCTTGCCAAGCGCCGCCGCGCCCTTGCCCTTGATCGCGCCCTGCTCCACCGCCAAAGCCGCGCCATCCAGCAAGGACACGCCATTTTCCCGCGCAATCCGCTGGATCGTCTGCTGCGCCTTGTCGCCAAGGCCGCGCTTGGGCGTGTTCACGATCCGCTCGAATGCCAGATCGTCGGACGGGCTGACCACCAGCCGGAAATAGGCCATGGCATCGCGGATCTCCATCCGCTCGTAAAACCGAGGCCCACCGATCACCCGATAGGGCAAACCGATGGTCAAAAACCGATCTTCAAAGGCCCGCATCTGGTGCGAGGCGCGGACAAGGATGGCCATGTCATCCAGCCCAAAGGCGCGCATGCCCCGCGTGCCGCGCTGCATGGCCTCGATCTCTTCCCCGATCCAGCGCGCCTCTTCCTCGCCATCCCAATGGCCGATCAGGCGCACCTTCTCGCCCTCGGGCGCCTCGGTCCACAACTCCTTGCCCAACCGCCCCTTGTTGCCGGCAATCACACCGCCAGCCGCGGCCAGAATATGCGGGGTCGAGCGGTAATTCTGCTCCAGCCGGATGACCGTGGCCCCCGGAAAATCCTTTTCGAACCGCAGGATATTACCCACCTCGGCCCCACGCCAGCCATAGATCGACTGGTCATCGTCCCCCACGCAACAGATGTTCTTGTGCCCCCCGGCCAGCAGCCGCAGCCACAGGTATTGAGCGACGTTGGTATCCTGATACTCGTCCACCAGGATGTAGCGGAACCAGCGTTGATATTGCGCCAGAATATCCTCGTGGCTCTGGAAGATCGTGACCATGTGCAAGAGCAGATCACCGAAATCCACCGCGTTCAACTCCCGCAAGCGTATCTGGTACTGCTTGTAAAGCGCCACGCCCTTGCCATCAAAGGCCCCCGCCTCGCCAGCCGGTACATTATCCGGCGTCCAGGCGCGGTTTTTCCAATTGTCGATCACCCCGGCCAAGGCCCGCGCGGGCCAGCGTTTATCGTCAATCCCTGCCGCGCGGATCAATTGCTTCAAAAGCCTGATCTGATCGTCGGTATCCAGAATGGTGAAATTCGATTTCAGATCGACCAGTTCCGCATGACGCCGCAGGAGTTTCACACAGATCGAATGGAAGGTGCCCAGCCACGGCATCCCTTCGATGGCTTCCCCCAAGGTCCGGCCTACACGCATTTTCATCTCGCGGGCGGCCTTGTTGGTGAAGGTCACCGCCAGAATCTCGTTCGGGCGCGCCGTGCCGGTGTTCAACAAATGCACGATCCGCGTGGTCAGGGCCTTGGTCTTGCCCGTGCCCGCGCCTGCGAGCATCAAAACCGGCCCCTCAAGGGCCTCCACCGCCGCGCGCTGCTCGGGGTTGAGGTCATCCAGATAAGGCATGGGCCTCGCGGCCATGGCGCGCGCGGACAGGCTGGCGCCCTCGAAGGCGTCGGATTCGTCAAAACTGCTCATCCGGCAAAGATAGCGCGGGTTAAAAACGAGTTAAAGAGAATGTTCAGGGAATGTTCTGCCCGTACGTGAAATATTCTGCATTCCGGCATCGGCACCGCAAAGCGGCACGGCCCACCTCTCTCCTCTGGACAAACCGACAGGAACCCGCACAACTACGGCCATGAGCCTTGACGCCAGATACCCCGCCCTCTCCGACCTGCGCGCCCGTGCCATGCGGCGCATCCCTCGTTTCGTCTGGGACTACCTCGACAGCGCCACCGGCACCGAGGCCACCCAAAGGCGCAACCGCACCGAGATGGACAAGGTTACCCTGATGCCCTCCATCCTGCACGGCGAGGTGGAGCCGGACCTATCGGTATCCCTCATGGGGCAATCCTACCCCCTGCCCTTCGGCATCGCCCCGGTGGGTATGTCCGGGCTTATCTGGCCCGGGGCCGAAGGGATGCTGGCCCGGGCGGCGGAACAGGCGAACATCCCCTATGGCCTGTCCACCGTGGCCAGCCAGAAGCCCGAGGACTTGCAGGGCGATCTGGGCCAACACGCATGGTTCCAGATGTACCCGCCCCGCGACCCCGAGATCCGGCAAGATATGCTCACCCGCGCCAAAAACGCGGGGTTCTCCACCCTGATTCTCACCGTCGACGTCCCCTGCCCCAGCCGCCGGGAAAGGCAAACCCGCTCCGGCCTCACGCAACCGCCGCGCCTGACGCCCCGCCTTCTTGCTCAGGTGGCGCGCTGCCCGGCCTGGGCCATGGGCATGGCTGGGCGCGGTATGCCCCGGATGCGCCTGATCGACGATTACGCGGGGAAAACCTCGGGCCTGCCCTCGAACAAACACGCAGGGTATTTGCTGCGCACCGCCCCCGATTGGGATTACCTGCGCTGGCTTCGTGAGGCATGGGATGGACCCTTCGTGGTCAAGGGCGTGCTATCCGCCCCCGATGCATCGACACTCGAGGCCGAAGGCGTCGATGCCATCTGGATTTCCAACCACGCGGGCCGCCAGTTCGACGGCGCCCCCGCCACCATCGAAACCCTGCCCGCCATCCGCGCGGCCACCTCCCTGCCGGTGATCCTTGACGGCGGGATCGAGTCGGGCCTCGATATCCTGCGCGCCTTTGCCCTTGGGGCCGATTTCGTGATGATGGGCCGCGCATGGCACTATGCCCTTGGGGCCTTGGGCAAAGACGGCCCCGCGCACCTTGTGCATATCCTCAGCCAAGACCTCATTGCCAACATGGGGCAACTGGGCCTGACCCGTCTAAGCGATACGCGGCAAAGACTATTCGCGCAGGCCTGACCCACAGCGCCCAACCGATTTCTTCACAAGAAATCGGACCGAAGTCTTTTCAAGACTTCGGCGCCACCCGGGTAGCACCCCCTACCCACACGGACGGGAATTTTCCCCACCCGGCAAATACCCACTAAGCCGGATTGCGCAAACCTTTCACAAATCCTACAAGTTCCGCGCGGGGGTGCCGCGCCGCAGCGCGAACACCCCCTCCAGATCAAAAGACCGCACCAAGGGGGACATGGCCCGTGGCTGACTTCAAGAAAATCCTGATCGCGAACCGCGGCGAAATTGCCATCCGCATCATGCGTGCCGCCAATGAAATGGGCAAACGCACCGTCGCCGTCTTCGCAGAAGAGGACAAACTGGGCCTGCACCGTTTCAAGGCCGACGAGGCTTACCGCATCGGCGAAGGCATGGGCCCGGTTGCCGCATATCTCTCGATCGAGGAAATCATCCGCGTTGCCAGGGAATCGGGCGCCGACGCCATCCACCCCGGCTATGGCCTGCTGTCGGAAAACCCCGATTTCGTGGATGCCTGCACCGAAAACGGCATCACCTTCATCGGCCCCAAGGCCGAAACCATGCGCGCCTTGGGCGACAAGGCCAGCGCCCGCAAGGTCGCGATCGAGGCGGGCGTGCCCGTGATCCCCGCCACCGAGGTTCTGGGCGACGACATGGAGGCCATCGCCAAGGAGGCGTCCGAGATCGGCTACCCGCTCATGCTCAAGGCAAGCTGGGGCGGCGGTGGCCGCGGTATGCGCCCGATTCTCAAGCCCGAGGAACTGGCCGAAAAGGTCATGGAAGGCCGCCGCGAGGCCGAAGCCGCCTTCGGCAACGGCGAAGGTTACCTGGAAAAGATGATCACCCGCGCCCGCCACGTCGAGGTTCAGATTCTCGGCGACAAGCACGGGGCCATGTACCATCTTTACGAGCGCGACTGCTCGGTCCAGCGGCGCAACCAGAAGGTCGTGGAACGCGCCCCCGCGCCCTACCTGTCCGATGACCAGCGCGAAGAACTATGCCAGCTGGGCTACAAGATCTGCAAGCACGTCAATTACGAATGCGCCGGCACCGTCGAATTCCTGATGGATATGGAATCCGGCAATTTCTACTTCATCGAGGTGAACCCCCGCGTACAGGTCGAACATACCGTCACCGAGGAAGTGACCGGCATCGACATTGTGCAGGCCCAGATCAAGATTGCCGAGGGCAAAACCATACAAGAGGCCACCGGCAAGCCCGATCAGAAAGCCGTCACCCTGAACGGTCACGCCCTGCAAACCCGGATCACCACCGAAGACCCGCTCAACAACTTCATCCCCGATTATGGCCGCATCACCGCCTACCGTTCGGCCACCGGCATGGGTATCCGGCTGGATGGCGGTACTGCCTATTCCGGCGGGGTCATCACGCGGTATTACGACAGCCTGCTGACCAAGGTCACGGCCCACGCCCAAACCCCCGAGGCGGCCATCGCCCGGATGGACCGCGCCCTGCGCGAATTCCGTATTCGCGGCGTGTCGACCAACATCAACTTCGTCGAAAACCTGCTCAAGCACCCCACCTTCCTGAGCAACGAATACACCACCAAGTTCATCGACGAGACACCCGAGCTTTTCAATTTCTCCAAGCGCCGCGACCGGGGTACCAAGGTTCTGACCTATATCGCCGACATCACGGTGAACGGGCACCCCGAAACCACGGGCCGTGCCAAGCCCGCCGACGTCAAACCGCCCCGCCCACCGAAGCTCATCGCCGATCCGGCCCCCGGCACCAAGACCCTGCTGGACGACAAGGGCGCCAAGGCCGTGGCCGACTGGATGCTCGATCAGGACCGCCTGCTTCTGACCGACACCACAATGCGCGACGGTCACCAATCGCTTCTGGCGACCCGCATGCGCTCGATCGACATGGTCAAGGTGGCGCCCGCCTATGCGGCCAACCTCTCCCAACTCTTCAGCGTCGAATGCTGGGGCGGCGCCACTTTCGACGTGGCCTACCGCTTCTTGCAGGAATGCCCGTGGCAACGCCTGCGCGACCTGCGCGCCGCCATGCCCAACCTGCTGACGCAGATGCTTTTGCGTGCCTCCAACGGCGTGGGCTACACCAACTACCCCGACAACGTGGTGCAGGAATTCGTCCGGCAAGCCGCGGACACCGGCGTCGACGTTTTCCGCGTCTTCGACAGCCTCAACTGGGTGGATAACATGCGCGTCGCCATGGATGCGGTGATCGACTCGGGCAAGATCTGCGAAGGCACGATTTGTTATACCGGCGATATCCTCGACCCGGACCGCGCCAAGTACGACCTGAAATACTACGTCGGCATGGCAAAAGACCTGCAAGCCGCGGGCGCGCATATCCTCGGCCTCAAGGACATGGCGGGCCTGCTGAAACCCGCCGCCGCCACGCAACTGGTCAAGGCGCTCAAGGACGAGCTGGACATTCCTGTCCACTTCCACACCCACGACACCTCCGGCATCGCCGGGGCGACCATCCTCGCCGCCTCCGAGGCGGGCGTCGATGCGGTGGACGCGGCCATGGATGCCTTCTCGGGCGGCACCTCGCAACCCTGCCTCGGCTCCATCACCGAGGCCCTGATGCACACCAGGCGCGACACCGGGCTGGACATCGAACGCATCCGCGAGATTTCCAACTACTGGGAACACGTCCGCGCCCAATACGTGGCGTTCGAATCCGGCCTCGCCGCCCCCGCGTCCGAGGTCTACCTGCACGAAATGCCCGGCGGGCAATTCACCAACCTCAAGGCGCAGGCGCGCTCGCTTGGCCTTGAAGATCGCTGGCCCGAAGTGGCGAAAACCTATGCCGACGTGAACCAGATGTTCGGTGATATCGTCAAGGTCACCCCCTCGTCCAAGGTGGTGGGCGACATGGCGCTGATGATGGTCTCCCAAGGCCTCACGCGCGAGCAGGTCGAAGACCCCGAAACCGACGTGGCCTTCCCCGACTCCGTGATCGACATGATGCGCGGCAATCTGGGCCAACCGCCGGGCGGCTTCCCCGAGAGCATCGTCAAGAAAGTGCTCAAGGACGAAAAGCCCAACACCGAACGCCCCGGCAAACACCTTGAGCCGGTCGACCTTGAAGGCGCCCGACAAGACCTTGTCGACCAACTCGAAGGCAAGGCGGTGGATAACGAAGACCTCAACGGGTACCTGATGTATCCCAAGGTTTTCCTCGATTACATGGGCCGCCACCGGATGTACGGCCCGGTGCGTACCCTGCCCACACGGACCTTCTTCTACGGGATGGAACCGGGCGAGGAAATCTCGGCCGAGATCGACCCTGGCAAGATCCTCGAAATCCGCCTGCAAACCGTCGGCGAAACATCGGAAGAAGGCGACGTGAAGGTCTTTTTCGAGCTCAACGGTCAACCCCGTGTGATCCGCGTGCCCGACCGCAAGGTCAAGGCCGAAACCGCCGCCCGGCCCAAGGCCGAAAGCGGCAACCCCGATCACGTCGGCGCGCCGATGCCCGGCGTGGTGGCAAGCGTCGTGGTCAGCGCGGGCCAGACGGTCAAGGAAGGCGACATGCTGCTGACCATCGAGGCGATGAAGATGGAAACCGGCATCCACGCCGAACGCGACGCCACGGTCAAGGCCGTGCATGTCCAACCCGGCGGGCAGATCGACGCCAAGGATCTTCTGGTCGAGTTCGAGTAATCGCAAAGGCCCCGGGGGATGCCTCGGGGCCTTGCCAATTGTGACGCGGGCCAGAAATCGTCAGGTCGAGACCCGCAGGATGCGCGCTGAGCCGCCCCTTTTTTCGCCGAGCAGCGTATTGTTAATGTCGGCTATGCAGAGAGCGTGCCTTGCAAAGTTGCCTGCTGTCATCGGCTTTCGGGGTGTTGCGGCTGAGAACCCGCTTTTTCGATGCCAAGGGAGATGAGAACGAGCGGGATCGCGAGCGAGTGCCGCCTCATTTCTCCGGGCAGCTACGGCGCGCCGCGCAGCGGCACCTGAAATGCGCCCGGGCGTAAGTTTTCGAGCAGTTTCGCGTAGTGGTCCTGCATGATGAACAGGCTTGGCTTCGCGCCTCGTGCGCAGGGGAACATCAGCGACAGGAGTTCCCCTTTCTTTTCCGCGTTCCCGTCTTCGGAAGACTTGACCGCGCCACGGCCGCCGCTTGGGGCGATCCGCAAACCCTCGATCCCGTCCATGAGCGTACCTTCCAGCGCGTCGCAGACACGGCTGCGTTCGGCGGCGGTCGCGACAGCGGGGCGGTGTTCCAGCCCGAAGACGTGCCCGACCTCGTGGGTGATTGTCCCGAGCGATGGAATCCCGGGTTTGCCGCTGTCCGGTCCGGTGAGGCTCATGCCGATGACTGGCCTAGTGAAGGTGATTGGCTGGTCAACATCGGGCCACATGAATCGCGGGCCGATGTCCCAGTTCGCCACGCCAAGCAGTTGCAGCCAGTCATAGGGCATGAACACGACGACCGCATCGAAATCGCCATAGGCGCCAGCCGCGTTCAATGCGTCGTGCGCGTGGCGCAGGATCGTGCGCCGGATATCGCCACGGCGGTAGAGCGGATCGGCGAGGCCAATGCCGCTGAGCGCGCCTTTGGCCGCGCGCAGGAGTGACATGCTGTTGCCGTCATAGGCGTCAAGCGAGTCCAGCCAGTCCTCCGGTACGGAGTCGTCCAGAGTGCCGGCCAGCGACTCGGCCATGGCGATTTCGCGTATGGTGGCCGCAAGGTCCTCCGCGAAATCGGGAGAGAAGGGCACGGCGGGTCCCGGTTCGATCCGCGCTTCGCCTACCGGGAAGAGTTGTTCGATGAAGGTCTCGGCTGACTGTGCGGCCTGCGCGCCTTCCTGGCGACGCCCGGGGGGCACACCATCGGCCCAGGGGCCGACTTCGGCGAAGACATATCCAAGCGACAGGTCGCGGTCGAGCGGATCCCAGTCCAGCGACTCCACCCCGGAGAAGACTCGGGGAGACTCCTCGCAGTCGCGGACCGGTTCGATCTCGGCGCGCAATGCCGCGATTTCTTCGTATTCGGGGGTCCAGCCAAACAAAGTAACGCTGTTTTCGCCTTTGCGGCGTTCCTCGTCGGTGAACATATCCGGCCGGCGGAGGCGTAGATCGCGGCGCTCGGGCACGAGCAGCGGCGCCTCCGGGTCGAAGGCCGGGCGCGCCCGGACATGGGCCCTGAACTCTGTCACCTGCCAGCCCGGAGCGATCTGCGGATCGGGGCGCCACTTGGGATAAATGCGGATGGCGGCGGGTTTGCCGCGGACCAACGGTGCGTTTGTCGCGACCTGGATGGTGTCGCTTTCCACGCCTTCACGCCAATCGAGATGCGATGCAAGCCCTGTGTTCATGAATTCGTTGTCATCCAGATCGACCATCGTTTCGAAGCCCCATGCCTGATCGACAGCCATCTGTTCGCCTTCCGCACCCCTTATGCCGGACGGTCCTGCGCGAACCGTCACCCGGTAGCGCACTCCGTCCCGCATCGGGTCTTGCGGTGTGACGACCACGGTATCGCTGCCCGCCAGGCGCGGGCGGGTCTTGATCGGGGCCATGACGGTGCCGCCCTGGCCGTTGGCCAGACCGAATTCCAGCTTGATGGCCGCAGGCGTGACCGAAGCCGGGTCGAGCGGACGGTCGAAGGTGAGTCGGATGCCCGGGTCATCCCAGGGGAGGTTCTTTTCGTCGCGGGCGGGCCGGTGCGCGATCAGGCGCAGTTCCGCGGTCGAGGCGGCGCCATCCGAAGGCGCTTGGGCGACTTCAAGACCGGGGTGGGCAAAGCCCATGTTGCGCATGTTTGGTGCCGCGAACCGCCCGGTCACGCGCAAGGCTTCGTCGCCGTCGTCGCTGTCGATATCGACCCGGCCGGGGCCTCGGGGGCTCCATGTCCGTCGCTCGCGTTCGATCCGGGCCGTACCCGAGAGATCGAACCGACCGATCACCTTGCTGTCTGTGATCCGCTCGATATGGACCATACCCGACAGGGTGCCCCCGGCGGCCTGCGTACGGGTGCCCGCTTGCCCGACGCCATCCATATCGCAATCCATGTCTCTGGCCTGCCGTCCCACTGTCGCATCCAGCGGGACGGCTGATTGGTCGAGGGTCTCCAGAAACGCTTCGCGCAAGGCGTGGCAGGTGCGCTTTTCCAATTCCTGTTCGCGGCGTTGCTCTTCGTCATTCGGCGGCGAATATGGTCGCGGGCGGATCTGCCCGGTCCAGGCGGTAAATATATCCGCCGGATCGCCGTCTCCATCGCTGCCGACGGCGCGCGCCTCGTAGCTTTGACCGGCCCGCAGATCGCCCGGCCCGGCATCGGTCAGCGCGATGGTCAAATGCGCACCGCTGTTTCGCGGCCAGCCACCGACACCGCCATGCCGATACCCAAGCGGTTGCCCGAGGCCGCCACCCTGGTACGAGATCAGGTTGGGGCTGAATATGTCGAAGACCGCACGCCGTGTGCCGCCGCTGGCCTGCGGAACATTTATGTCTTCGCCCGACATCTCCTCGATGAAATCGACCGCCCCCTGGTCGAGACCAGGCACGCCGCGTGTTCCCCCTATGCGCTTGGCCGCAACATGGCGCGCACAGGCCGCGCCGCCCGCGCTGATCCCGCCGGACAGGGTCAGACTGGCCTGGCCCGGCATCAAATCGGCATTCGCACCGCCAGAAAAGGCGTCCGGGTTGAGGTTGCCGAAAACATCGAGGGTGTGTTCCGGGTTGACCGCCTCTATCATGCCGCCGACCGAGCACAGCGGGACCGGCGGCGGGTCTTCGGGGCCGCAGGTGTCTTGCGCATGCAGCGGCAGTGCGGCCAGGCACAGGGCCAGCGCCATTGCCCCTCGGCGGACGAGACCAGCGTAATGTGGGCCCCGGTCCCTCACTGGTTGCCCATATTCATCATGTTGCCGAAGTCCACGGGCTCGGCCGGCAGTTCGAAATCGCCGGCGGGCCCGGCATCGTCACCGACCTCGGTAACCAGAAAGCGATCCCCGAAGGACAGCGCGGCGAGGCCGCGCTTCTGAAGCTCGATCAAAAGCGCATTGGGCTCTTCGTTGCTGATGGTCCGGACCAGTTGCGTCTTGAGCGCCTGATGCTCCAGCAGGCGGGTATCGTCGGTCAGCACGGCCGTGTCTGTCTGCGGCTCGTCGCTGTTGTCGATCCACTCGATCTCGTAGACGTCGCCGTTAATACCGGCGATCTCACGGGTCTCGCCGATCTCGCGCACGGTTTCGATCGTCTCGGGGAACACGACGCCGGATTGATTCTGCGTCGGAGCTTGGCCCGACGCCGCCCCCGGCATATCCTTCATCTGTCCGAGGTCCATGACGGTAATCTGCCCCGCCATCGAGATGATCGAATAGACGGTGTCGTCGCGCATCATCATGTAGGCGTCCATGCCTTCGATATCGGTGCGCAGGGCATCGCCCTTCCAGCGTTCCGTCATCGTCATCTCACCGGCGCTTCCGGCCTTGGCGGTAAAGCTGATGCGGCCTTCGGCATGGCCACTCGCGGCGCTGACAAGGGTGGCCAGGACGGCGGCGGCAAAGGGGCGTATCATGGATGGTCTCCTGTCGCTGTGTTGTGATGTGAGGGAACGCGGCGCGGCACAGGGGTTTCGAGGGCAACATAGCCGAATCCCCGCACCCGGGCGTTGCCGCAGACGAAACCGGGTGCGTAACGATCGGCCACCTCGCGGGCCAGTGCATTGGCGTCGGGCGTGTTGGTGGTGTCGATAAAGCCCACCATGCAGCTTTCCGCGCCGGGCGACGTGGCCACGGTGCTGATGATAAGAAGCGCGCGGTCATCCTGGGCGGACCCGACGATCCATCGGTGGATGGTGGCGAAAGGCTGCATTTCGCCGTTCAACGGTTGTCGGCGCCATTCCACGGTATCGTGCACCGAATTGAATGGCGCGAAACTTTCCCACGGGCCGAATTCGGGCGTGCTGCCGTAATCCATCGAGATCCGGGCATCGCCCTTGGTCAGCATCAGGTGCATCCCGTTCGGACCGGGACAGACAAGCTGAAAACCCATACCCGCTTCGTCCGGCGGCACGTCCTGCGCCAGCATCTGGCAATCCTCGGCCCAGTCGTAGCTGGTGTAGACACTATCCAGCCCTTGCGCCTGCACGGCGGTCGGGAGGGCGAGCACGAGGAGAGCCGCCCGGATCATTCGCCGTTCTCGATCGGAATCTCGGCGAAGCGCAGCGTCACGCTGCCTGCGCCGTCCACCTGGTCATGCGCGTCCAGTTTTGCAGTAACGTCGCCGGACAGGCGGCCATCATTGCGCTCAAGGCGGCCCTCGGCGCGAACAGGCACGCCTGCGAAAGAGATCGACACCGAAGCCTCGGGTCCGGCGGTGAACGCCCCGCTGTATCCAGTGGGAAAACCCAGCTCCAGCTTGGGACCGAACTTACCCAGCGACAGCACCAGCCTGTCATTTTCCTCGACGGCATTCGCGGGGGTGAAGAAGTTGATCAGCGGATCATCGGGCATCGACTCGTCCAGTGCTGTGACGGCGCCGGTTGTCTCGACCATGGTAACCTCGGGGCCGCGCGTGTAGGGAATCGCGTTGAAATCGGCCTTGACCGCGATTGTATCCTCCGATGCATCGCGTGACACCATCGTTGCTTCGAAAGAGCCGGTGATCGCCTCTCCACGGCTCTCAAGCGTCAGCATGCCGCCGCCCGACGATGTATACGTCGCCGGTTGCTCTGCATTTGGGCCGACGTCCTGCACGCTCATCCACAAATAGGCAGACACGGCTGCATCGTTCATCGGATCTTGGACCGCGTGGTCACCCGGTCCAAGCCTCGCGGGCAGGCCGATGCTGAGGCTGAGGTTCACGGGCATGCCCTGCCAGTTGCCCTCGCCGGACAGGGACAAAGCCCACGGCCCGTTCGCATTCGTTGCCGTGTTGCCGTCCATCTTGAACGCAGAGCGGTTGCAGGGCGCGTCCGCGCGGTATGGTCCGGACTCGCCTTCGACCATGCCAGACAGGGTGATGCTGTAGGCCCCGTCGGCCAACCCGCCGCCGTCGGCTTCTACGGGCAGGGCCAGGGTACCGGGCGCGCGGCGGCAAGCGGCGGAATCGATGACGGTCCGCCCCTCACGGTCCAGCCATACCAGCTTGTCGTTGTCCCAAGGCAGCAGCCAGAGCATTTGCGCCGGTCCACTGCGTGGATCGCCGGGGCCCTCATACCGTATCTCGGGCGTGTTGCCGCAGATGTTCGTTCCATTTCCCACGACCAGCGGCAACAACCCGTCCTGGTAGGCCGGGAGGCGGGATTCGTTACAGATCGACAACCTTGCGCCGGTCTGCGGCGCAACCGTGACCTGCCCCTCCGGATTGATCCAGACGGGCCCGGGCAAAACCGCCGCACGACCCTCGGCAAAGCGCCCGGCGGCGCGGATGTCAACTTTGCGCCCATCCGACATGGTGACGTCTTGAATGGCCCAGTCATCCGCCCCCATGAAGCCGGCCTGATTGTCCAATCGCACCGGCGCGAGGTCCGACCCGTAACGACTGGCAGCCTTCAAGATGAATTTGCGGGGGAAGACCAAATCGCCGTCGGGGCCGATGTAGCCCCAGTTCTCGGTGCTCATGGCGGCCGGGGCGCGCCCGCCCGAGAAGTTGCCACCATCAGCGAATTCAGGCTCGATGACCCAGTCGCCCTTGGTGTCGATCCAGCCGACGGCCGAGTATTTGCCGCGCGTCACGCGCGCCCATGCCAAACCTTCGGAAAAGCTGCCCAGATCGAGGACCCGTTCGTCCGACAGCCCCGGCGGCGTCCACGTATCGCCGTTGGCCGTGACATAGTGGGCAACCCCATCAACGGGGGTTGCGGCGCTGCATCCCTGTGACATGGGCTTGTACGGTGACAGCGCATAGGTCTGTCCCGACACCACGACCCGGTCGGCATCCTGCGCGCCCGGGTCCACGATATAAGCGCCGTCGCGGTTGATAAGCCCCCAGCCATCGGCGGTTTCGACGGCCGCGACACCTTCCGAGAAGGGCCTAACCTGTCGCCACTCGGGCGCGAGGCGCCATTCTCCATCGCGCCCGGCAAATCCCCATTGAGCATCTTGCGGCAAGGGATAAAGGGCGGCTGAGTCTGTATCGGCGGCTGTGCCGCAGGGCTGCGCCACTGCACCGAGGGTCGTGCCGACGCAGACAGCGCCAGCCCAAGCGAAAGTCCTGAAGATAGTCTTGCCCGGCATCACTCCACCTCTACGATCTCGATACGGTCAAATTCGGCGACGGTCTGTTCAGACCCCAGCGTGCCGGCAAAAAGCGCCGGATCGCCGCGCGTGCGCAAAATCTGGATCGGATCAGTCTCGATGACCTCGGGACCGCCGTCTTGTAAGGTCCATCCATTTAGCGACAAACGTCCGACATAGTCGCGGCCGCGTTTCGAAATGGTCAGACGGGCGCCCTTTTCCTCGAAATCCCTAAGGATCTGCGCCAGATCGTAACCGCGCGTATCCCCAGCAATCTCAACCTCGGCGCGGGTTTCGGTGCCGCCTGACATCGCCCGCAGCCGCAGCCACAGATCATCATTCGAATTCCCCTGCCGATAGACATAAGCGGAAATCGTGTTGTCCACATCGGCGTGGCGACCGACCTGAACGATGGCACGCCGACCGCCAAGCGTCTGCACCTCCCCCATCCGGGCGGTGAAATCGGCGCTCAGATCCCAATCCCCCTCTGGAAATTTGGCCCCCGTCCAACGAAAGACATTCGGCTGATCTTTGGCATCGCCCATGTAACCGGGCTCGACGGTCATGGTGACCAAAACGCCTGCATCGACGATAAATCCGGATGGGTCCGGGTGTTCGATCGTCCACTCCGGGCCGAGTTCGGCGCGATCAAACTCATCAACAAAAAGCGGCCCCTTCGGCTCGGGCGCACTGATCTCTTGCAACGCGCCGGTCAGGGACGATGCATCGGAGGCGGGCATATACCGCCCGCCTGTCGCCTCAGCGAGGCAGGCAAGCTGGCCATCCGCGTCCTCGACGTCGAAGCCAATGAGATGCGCGGTGAAGCCTGAGCTAGAGGCCGCCAACTCCTCGCCCAATGCACAGAGGTCCGCCCCGCAATTCTCCAGGCCATCAGTCACGACAACGACGGAACCACTGTTGCCGACCGTCTCGGCGGCGGCACGCACCGACGCGCCGACAGGTGTCTTGCCGCGCGGAGTGATATCGTTCAGTGCAGCCTCGACCACGTCGCGGTCAAGCGGACCGAGAGACATCAACGTTTCGATGTCGTTGCAATCGCCCTCGCGCCGATGGCCATAGGCCATCAGGCCAAGCTGGCGTCCGGTAGGCCAGTCCGCCAGCATCGTGCCGATGGCGTCACGCGCGATCTCGATCTTCGGGGTGCCGTCGATCTGCCCCCACATGCTGCCCGACCCGTCGAGAACGATCATCGTTCCGCTCTCATCCTGCGCCACGGCTGAGCCTGTCAGCGCGGCAAGCCCGACCAATCCAGTCATCAAACGATTTGCAAACACATGTCTCTCCTCAAGTCTTTTTCAATCACCGTGACAGCATGAAATCGCGCGGACATGGGGCATTTGCCCTATTTTATGAACATGTTAGGGGTCAGAGGATGGAACTCGGATTGCAACACGCCCTTAAGGTCGCCGACATCCAAAGACGTCTTCTGACGTTCGAGGCAGATCCGGGCAGCGGTGAAGCTATCCTCGCGGAGGTTGCGGATCTGTTACACGCGGATGCGGCCATGGCGGCATGGCTGAACGAGGGAACACCCTTGTTGGTGACTTGGAACGCGGGGCCTCAGATCGAAGAGTACTTTTTTCGGACCTTTGCCGGGGTGGATCGCGACGGCAATATACGGTCGACCGACCCGGACCTCGACAATATCAACCTGACCAGACGGCAAATGGGTAGCGGCGTATACCACGAAAGCGCCTTTGCCAGGCGAGCCGTGATCGAGAACGCCGCTTTCCACCGTGAAGCTTTCCGTCCCGCGGGCATGAACCACGTCGTCGGCATGACGACACGCCTCGCCGTGGGTGAGGCCGTCTTTGCAATGGGTTATTCGAATGCCGATGCCCCGTCTTTCGCCGGGGGGAGGGCGGAAATCGTTCTAAATCTATTGTTGCCGGCCTTCGTCCATAGCTTCGAGGCATTGGACCGGCAGGCCCGCAATTTCGAACGTCTCCAGCGCGCCATCGTTGAAAGCGATATGAACGTGACCCTTCAGGATGGCCAGCTTGGCGACAACAACGGGACCGGAGCGTTTCTGAACCTGCCGTTGCCGGGTCCGGATGCTGGGTATCTTTCTATTTCGCCACCGAATGCAGCAACGCTGGCGGCCCGACTGGCCGAAAGTTTCGGCCTTACGAAGCGCCAGACGGACACTGCGCATTGTTTGCTGGATGGCCTATCGACCAAGGAGGCCGCAGCACGTATGGGCATCAGCCCGAATACCGTCCGGCGCCATTGCGAGGCCGTTCTCACCCGTACCGGTGTCAGCCGCCGCAGTGAACTGAACCGACTCGCCCGGTCGCTTACCGCAGCTCGCCCGGAAGACCCTCATCTTTCAGCTGGACGGCGCCGCCTCAAGTAGAGGTCCGGACAATTTTCAGCAAATTGGTCGAGGTCAGGTTACCGCGGCCAAAAGCCTACCCGTGTAAAATGCCAATCGGGAACCAATCCCGTTCAGAACTCGTGTCACCCCATGAACCAGACATTGCCTGATGGCGCAGCGAATGATCGCTCCGGGGCTGACACCGGTCATTCACTCCCGCACGAAAAATCAAACCGTACAAAACTTGCGTACGTTTCGTACAAAAATCACCGCTCGCCCTGGTAAGTCCGGGGGATGCGGGAAAAAATACCGATGCGATACCGACGTGTTGCCGACGTGATACAGAGTGGAATTTTCCTTGTTAACCAAAGGGTTGGCACCGATTCGCCCCTCCCCCTTCCAAACCGCCGGGAATCCCCTACCCTGCCCCCGGCAACAACGCGGCGAATCCCATGCACAAAATCCTCGTCTTCACCGATCTGCATCTCCTGCCCGAGGGCGAAACCCTTATCGGTCTCGACCCCGGCGAACGGCTCAGGCAGGGGCTGGACCATGCCACCACACAGCACCCTAACGCGGCCCGTATCGTCCTGACCGGGGACCTGACCCACAACGGCACAGCACAGGAATACACCCGCCTGCGCGACATCCTGGACGGCTCTTCAATTCCGGTCTCGCTGATGCTCGGCAACCACGACCGCCGCGCCCCGTTTTTACAGGTATTTCCCGAGACACCGACCACCGCCCAAGGCCATGTCCAACAGGTGGTCGACCTCGGGGATGAGCGCCTGATCCTGCTCGACACCCTCAACGAAGAGGCCGTGGATACCCACTCGGGCCTGCTCTGCCCCGATCGCCTCGCATGGCTTGACGCACGCCTATCCGAAGCGGCAGGGAAACGCTGCATCCTGTTTACGCATCACCCGGTTTTTGCCACTGGTTTCAAGGGGATGGACTGGATCGGGTTGAAATCCATCCCCGAGCTTTCGCTCCTTCTGAACCGTCACGACAACGTCGCCCAAGTCATCTCGGGCCATATCCACCGCACCATTCAGGGCGCCATCAACGGCATCCCCGCGGCCGTGTTCAAAAGCCCCTGCCACCAGATGCCCATGGCCCTTGGTTATCAGGACCCGCGCCTTTCCGTGGCCGAGCCGGGCGCCTACGGGATCGTCCTGCTGAGCAACGAGGGCGTCGTCGTCCACACCGAGGATTTCACCCTCCCCGATCTCGATTCAACGCTCTACGACTGACAGGTGATACATGCTTGAACTGCTCAATGATCCCGCCGTCTGGGCCTCGTTCCTGACGCTGACCTTGCTGGAAATCGTGCTGGGCGTCGATAACGTGATCTTCATCTCCATCGCCGCCTCGAAACTGCCCGAACACCAACGCCCCCGCGCCCGTGTCCTCGGCCTTGCGGGGGCGCTTGTCCTGCGCATCGGGCTTTTGTTCTCAATCGCATGGATCATCGGCCTGTCGGCACCCGTCGTGACCCTCTTAGGCTGGCCGGTATCCTGGCGCGACGTGATCCTTCTGGCAGGCGGTTTTTTCCTTATTTACAAGGCCTCTACCGAAATTTTCGACGAAGTCGAAGGCGATGACATCCACACCACCGAGGAACGCGTCGTCGCCGCGGCCTTCACCGGCGTGATCTTCCAGATCATGCTGCTCGATCTGGTTTTTTCCATCGACAGCGTCATCACAGCCGTCGGCATCGCAGACCATATCGAGGTCATGGTGGCTGCTGTCGCCCTTGCCATCGTGGTGATGATGATCGCCGCCGCCCCCATCGCCGAATTCGTCGAGGCACATCCCTCGACCAAGATGCTGGCCCTGGCCTTTCTGGTGATGGTCGGCATGGCCCTTGTGGCGGATGGCTTCCACTTTCATGTGGAACGCGGATTCATCTATGCCGCAATGGTTTTCGCCGGGGCGGTCGAGGCGCTCAACCTGATGCGCCAAAAGCGGCGAAAGCGCCTAAAAGCGAATTCATAGCAGTGAGTTAGAGCGTTTCCGGAAAATATTGAAACCACACTCGCCCCCGGAAAGGCTTTAACAAAAACCCACTCACGAATTCGTGCGCACCAACCCCATTGCCTGTCACGATCGTGTGCATGGCAACATTTGGCCGATCCGACCGTGGCATCCCGGCGGCACACCGCTGTTCCCTGACCCTTGGCTTGTTCCGCGGCTTGTACGCTCCATCTCTTGACCGGTGGCCCTCATGACGGGGGTCAATGACCTGAGCGCATCTGATGCGTCAAATTGCAGAACGACAGGACAAAGAACAGGAGTCAAAGATGAGCAAGACCCTAGCACTTCCTCTGCTCGCCGCCGCAAGCCTTGCCGCGGCTCCCGCCCTTGCAGGCTCGCCCGAACCTGCCCCCTCCGAACCGGTCATGCAACCGGCGGCCCCGGCCCCCGTGGCCTCGGCCTCGCCCAATTGGACAGGGTTCTACGCGGGGGGCCAGCTTGGCTATGCCAATATCGATACCAATGTTCCCGGCCTTGACGGTGATGGCTTCATCGGCGGTCTGACCGCCGGCTACGATTATGACCTTGGCAACTGGGTGATCGGTGCCGGCCTTGATTATGACTGGATGGATATCGGCCTTGGAGGCGGCAACACTCTTGATAGCGTCTGGCGTGCAAAACTTCGCGGTGGCTACAAGATCGGCAATGGCCTGCTGTACGGGACCGGCGGCTATGCCGAAGCGGACGTGAACACCTTGGGCAGCGACGATGGCTATTTCATCGGTGCAGGGTATGAACATGCCGTGATGGAAAATTTCACCGTGGGTGGCGAGGTCCTCTATCACGAATTTGACAACTTCGGTGGCGGCGGCGGCCCGGATGTCGAGGCGACGACCGTGCAGGTCCGTGGTACATTCCGCTTCTGAGACTCATTAAAGGCCCTCGCGCCTCGGCGCGAGGGTCACCTCAATCCACATTCAACTTCTGCAATAGCGCCTTGAGGTCGGCCCGATCCGCCTCCGAAAGCGGCGCCTTGCGCGATTTGAACAGTGTCGCCTGCGACCGCAGGATCATCCCGTCATCCAGTATTTTCAAATGGTTGGCCCGCAGGGTATCACCCGTTGACGTAATATCGGCAATGGCCTCGGCAGTCTCGTTCTTGACCGTGCCTTCGGTCGCGCCCTGACTGTCCACCAATTGATAATCCGCCACCCCGTTGTCGCGCAGGAAATCCCGCACCAGACGGTGATATTTCGTCGCCACCCGCAAGCGAAAGCCATGCGCCTGCCGGAACGCCGCGGCGGCGGCATCCAGATCATCCAGCGTGTTCACATCCACCCAGGCCCCCGGCACCGCCAGCACCAGATCGGCATGACCGAACCCAAGCTCGGCCAATTCCCGCACGCGGGCATCCCATTGCCCCAGCTTCTCGCGCACAAGGTCGGTGCCCGTTACCCCAAGGTGAATGCGCCCCGCGGCCAGTTCGCGGGGAATTTCGCCCGCCGATAGCAGGATAAGCTCAACGTTATCAACACCTTCGACAAATCCCGCATATTCGCGGTCCGATCCCGCGCGCCCAAGGGTCACCCCCCGTGCGCCGAACCAGTCAAAGGTCTTTTCCATCAACCGCCCCTTGGACGGCACACCCAATTTGAGGCTCATGTCAGCCCCCCCAATTCCACGACCAGCCCGGGCCGGATCACCCCGCCCACGGCCGGAATCTCGCGCCCCTGCCCCAGCTGCCGCGTCAGGGCGTCATACCGCCCGCCGGTGGCCACGGGGGGCAGATCGGGACGCGCCTCGGCGTAAAATCCGAACACGAACCCGTCGTAATATTCCATATGCGTGCGGCCATAGCTGGCCTCGAAATCCAGCGTGTCCACGTCGAGTCCACGCCCCTGCATGGCCTCAAGCCGCCGCTCCAACCGCTCCACGGCAGGGCGGATCGCGGGCATGTCAACGGCGATGTCACGCAGATGTTCAAGCGCGTTCGGACAGGTCTCGCGCACCGCAAGGATCGCATCCAGAAGCGCCACCTCGTTTTCCGAAATAGGGTCTGCCTCGGCATCCTCGCGCAGGGCGGCAATGCGCGCCTCGATCTCGGCGCGGCTGCGCAACCCGATCAGTGGCCCCGCCCCGGCCATCGGGTCGTCACTTGCCAATAGCGCGCTTCGGCTTTCAGGCACGGCAGCGCGCCCCGAGAAACGATCGATCAGGGCGCGGAACCGCCGCGGCCGCCAGATATGTCGGCGCAGTGCAGCCTTGCGGCGTTCGGTCGTCTGCAAGCCATCAACGGCCCCCATAAGAACCCCGATATCCCCTGTCGCGGCCCGCAGGCCCAGTGGGGCCAATGTATTGAACATCAAGGCAAAAACCCGGGCATCGGCGGCCTCGGGCGAATTGCGCTCGAACACCTCGAAGCCCACCTGCATATACTCATTCGCGCGGTCGGGATCATCCTCCTGCCGCCGGAACACCTCGCCGGAATAGGTATAGCAGGCCGGTTCTGCCCCGTGCTCCATATGCATCTGCACCACCGGCACGGTGAAATCCGGGCGTAGCATCTGCTCGCCGCGCAGGGCATCCGAGGTAACATAGGCCCGGGCGCGAATATCTTCGCCGTAGAGGTCCAGAAGTGTCTCGGCCGGTTGCAAAATCCCGGTTTCCACCGGCTGCGCCCCCTCGGCCTCGAAGGCGGCCCGCAGGCGCGCGGCCTCGGCCCGGATCATGGCCCGGTCCGTCATTGGCCCTGCCCGTCGATGATCTCGCGCACCTTGGCGACCAGTTCGGACCGCGCCACCTCGAATTGGCTGGGCCGTTCCTTCCATTCTTCCAGAGTGGCGCTCTCGGCGATCTTCGCGCCAAGGATCAGGTCCTTGATCTGCACCACGCCGCAGTCGAACTCGTCGCTGCCCGCGATCACCGCCACGGGGCTTCCGCGTTTGTCGGCGTATTTCATCTGGTTGCCGAAGTTCTTGGGGTTGCCAAGGTACACCTCGGCCCGCAGGCCCGCGCGGCGCAACTCGCCCACCATGTCCTGATAGTCGGCCATCCGATCCCGATCCATCACGGTGACCACGACAGGCCCCTGCGCCTCGCCGCCCATACGGCCCTTTTCGCGCAGGGCCGCCAACAGGCGATCCACACCGATCGACACCCCAGTCGCGGGCACGGCCTGTCCGGTGAAGCGCTTCACAAGGTCATCGTAACGCCCACCACCCGCGACGCTGCCGAACTGCCGCTTTCGGCCCTTTTCATCGAAAATCTCGAAGGTCAGCTCGGCCTCGAACACGGGGCCGGTGTAGTAACCAAGCCCGCGCACGACACTTGGGTCGATCACCACACGATCCGCGCCATAGCCTTGAGCGGCCATGAGTTCGGCAATGGTTTCAAGCTCCTGCACGCCTTCCTGCCCGGTTTGGGATTCACCAACTGCCGCGCGCAAGTTGGCCAGGGTCTCGGTCGTCACCTCGCTTTTCGAGGTCAGGAACGCCAGAACCGGCCCGGCCTGTTCCTCGCTCAGGCCCACACCCTCGATAAAGGCCCCCGAAGCATCCTTGCGCCCCGTGGTCAAAAGTTGGCGAACACCCTCCTCGCCCACCTTGTCGAACTTGTCGATGGTGCGCAGCACGGCGTCGCGCGCCTCGCCTTCCTCAAGGCCCATGACCTCAAGAACCCCGTTCAAAACCTTCCGGTTGTTCACCCGGACGATGTAATCCCCGCGCGGAATGCCCACCTCTTCCAAGGTATCGGCCAGCATCGCGCAAATCTCGGCGTCCGCCGCCACCGACGGCGCGCCCACGGTATCGGCGTCACACTGGTAAAACTGCCGATAGCGCCCCGGCCCCGGCTTCTCGTTGCGCCACACCGGCCCCATGGCATAGCGCCGGTAGGGCGTGGGCAGGTCGTTGCGGTGCTGGGCATAGACCCGCGCCAAGGGCGCCGTCAGGTCATAGCGCAGGGCCAGCCAATCGCCCGGCTTGTCGCCCTCGGCATCCTCCTGCCAGGCGAACACCCCTTCGTTGGGCCGGTCCACATCGGGAAGGAACTTGCCAAGCGCCTCGACGGTCTCGACCGCGCTGCTTTCCAAAGCGTCAAAGCCATAGCGATGATAGACCTCGGCGATCCGGCGCAGCATCTCGGCGCGCTCGGTCACCTCGGCGCCGAAGTAATCGCGGAACCCCTTGGGCGTCTCCGCCTTGGGGCGGGGCTGTTTTTTTGGCTTGGCCATGTCGCTTGTCCCGTAGCATTGGCATTCGCCGCGGGGTCTAGCGGATGGGGCATCCGGGGGCAAGCTATGGCATGTCTTTGCCGAGTGTCCCAACGTCACTCTGCCGCACAGTTGACCGCAAAAGGTTACCTTCTTAATCAGGATTACATGAGTTCAACCGAAGAAACCCTTGCCCACCTCAGCCGCATGGTTGACGATCTGTCCGAGGTTGTCGCCCGTCAGGAAGGCGAAATCGCCATGCTGACGCGCCGTGTGCAACTGCTCATGGAACGCGAGGCCGAGCGCGAAAGCGACATGGGCGGTCAAGTCACGCTCGGCGACGAACGCCCGCCTCACTGGTAAGCCTCAACCGCCCTTCTTGTCCTGCGCCACCACCTCGCCCGAGTGCAGCAGCAGGTTTTCCCACTGAGCATTTCCGCCGAACCGCTCGTAAATGCTCAGGAATACCGTGTCATCGGCCAAGCGATCCACGCGTTTGCCACATGGCGTCTTGCGCGGCACCCCGCAAACCCGTGACTTCACCTTTTCATAGGCCTTATCCGTCAAACTGTATGGCTGCACCTTGGCAGCCAGACCATAACGCAGGCTTTCATGCATCTCGATCGACCCGAACATCGCAAGCGAGGCGGTGAATTGTCGCGCGCAACCATCATCGAATCCGGTCACGTAAAAGGTATGCGCCCCGGTGTTCCCCGGCTCACTGTCATAGACCTTGTAGGTCGGACGGCGGTCGGGGTACTTGGCCACGACCTTGCCCATCTGATCCTTGCTCAGTCCACAAATCGGCTTGACCACCCCATAGGGTAGCAATGTTCCGAAGGCGACTTGGTTATCGGGCACCGAGGATGACTTGTCTGGGCCACGCCCACCCCCGAAAATATTGGCCAAAAGCCCCTGCCGCGCCGCTGGCTCCACGTCCGGTGTGGGGGCCGCGGCCTGCGCCTCTCCCTCGGCGGTCTCGGAGACATCCTCCCCCTCCGAAGGGAATGAGGCCTCCACGGCATCGCCCCCGGTGGCCGCTCGCTCTCCCAAGAGCCGGGCAAAAAGGCCAACCCGCTCACTGTCTGGCGGCGCCACCTTCGGAACCGCATCCAAAGTAGGCGCATCCTCGGCCACATCCTGATCGGCCAGCCGGGCCACATCCTGCATCGGATCTCCACAGCCCGCCAAAGCAAACACCAGCGGCAGATATAGGCATGTTTTTAAACTCAAAACCCTCAACCTCACGACTTTTTTGCATGTCATATCGCAGGCTGCCCCCCGACGTCCACACAAAGCAACCAGCCCCGGACCAAACGCCATTTTTCGCCGGTTTCGAATTTTTTTCCGGTTTCGTGCAATTTTTGGCTTGCAGCCCCGCACCAGAATTTATACATCCCGCCCTACCCAAGGACGCGGGTGTAGCTCAGGGGTAGAGCGTTACCTTGCCAAGGTAAATGTCGTGAGTTCGAATCTCATCACCCGCTCCAATTACTTTTCCCCATACCGGATATTGTGAAAAGGCCCGAGGGCCTCATTTGATGCACCTATGGCACGCAGGGTTTCCCCTTTTGCACCGGCCCCTTGGCCTGCCCCGTCTGCGCGCCTATAAGGGCGCGGCAATCACAAGAAGAGACCGCCATGCGCAACGCCACGATCACCCGCAAGACCGCCGAGACCGACATTCACGTCGAGATCGACCTCGACGGCACCGGGGCCTATGACAATGAAACCGGCGTCGGCTTCTTCGATCACATGCTGGACCAATTGGCGCGGCACTCGCTGATCGACATGAAAGTGCGCTGCAAGGGCGACCTGCACATCGACGATCACCACACGGTCGAGGACGTGGGCATCGCCCTGGGCCAGGCCCTGACCCAGGCGCTTGGCGACAAGACCGGCATCCGCCGCTATGGCGCCTGCCTTTTGCCGATGGATGACGCACTGGTACGTGCCGCGCTCGACCTTTCGGGCCGGCCCTTCCTGATCTGGAACATGGAGCTGCCCACCCCCAAGATCGGCACCTTCGATACCGAACTGGTGCGCGAGTTTTTCCAAGCGCTAAGCACTCACGGCGGCATCACCCTGCACGTCGACGCCTTGCACGGGTTCAACAGCCACCACATGGCCGAAGCCGGGTTCAAATCCGTGGCCCGCGCCCTGCGCGAAGCGGTGGAAACCGACCCGCGCAAATCCGACGCGGTGCCTTCGACCAAGGGGGCGCTGTAAAGCCTCATGACTACCGTCATCGTCGATTACGAATCCGGCAACCTGCATTCGGCGGAAAAGGCCTTTCAACGCATGGCCGCCGAGGTGGATGCAGGCCCGGTCACCGTCACCTCCGACCCCGAGGTGGTGCGCAAGGCAACCCGCATCGTCCTGCCCGGCGACGGGGCCTTTCCCGCCTGCCAGAAAGAACTTTACGACCACCGCGGGCTCTTTGAGGCCATCGAAGAGGCGGTCATCGACAAGGGCCGCCCCTTCATGGGCATCTGCATCGGCATGCAGATGCTCGCCACACGTGGCATGGAGTATACCCCAACCCCCGGGTTTGACTGGATCGGTGGCACGGTAGAACGGATCACCCCCGCCGATGAAACCCTGAAAGTGCCGCATATGGGCTGGAACGACTTGGTGATCGACCACGCCCACCCGGTGTTCGACGGGATCTCAACCGGCGACCACGCCTATTTCGTACACTCTTACCATTTCCGCGTGGCAGACCCCGCGCATCTGCTGGCGCATGTCGATTACGCCGGTCCGATCACCGCCGTCGTGGGCCGCGACAATATCGTCGGCACGCAATTCCACCCGGAAAAAAGCCAGTCCACGGGCCTGCGCCTGATTGCCAATTTCCTGAACTGGACCCCCTGAGCCAATTGTGCGCCTTCGGCGCGCTTTATGTCTCGGGTCTCGCCTCCGGCGATCCCCTCGGGGTGCCTCCGGCGGGGGTATTTGAGCCAAGAAAAAACCAGGAGCAATCCAATGGCTTTTTCTTGGTCAAAATACCCTGGGGGAGTCGCCCGCAGGGCGGCGGGGGCAACGCCCCCAACCAATTTCACGAACGGACTGGTCCTACTTGATCCGGGTCCAGTTCTGCTTGGCGCAAATCAAACCGCCTGCCACGCACCCGCGCAGTTTCAGGCTATTGCCGTTCACATCCATCTTGCCGATGTAGATCTTGTTGTTCGACGGGCGCCAGACCCGGCCTTCGTAGCGGCCATTGCCCTGCGGCTCCATGTTGCGCACGAGCATCTTTCCGATGTTATCCGATTCATACTCGGCCCCGTCCTTGAAGGTCCGCGCAATGGTGCCGCAGACATTGCTGCCGCATTGGACCATTTCCACATGGGCATAGGACCCATCGTCCACCTCGGTTTTCCAGGTGCCCAAGGCCGGTTCGGCCATTGCCATGCCAGAGCCCATCACCATGGCCACAGCGGCCAATGCAAAGCGTTTCATCTCAACTCCTCCCTTGAGTTCCGATTTGACGCTGCCCTGTCCCGCCCTTTGAAATCAAGTATAACGTCGGGTCGCGTTGCATTTGCCGGGCACGCGTGCCAAAGGACTGGCGACACAGAGAGCCAAGGAAGACGCCCATGATCCTTTATCCCGCCATCGACCTCAAGGACGGCCAGGCCGTGCGCCTGTTCAAAGGTGAGATGGAAAAGGCCACCGTGTTCAACGACGACCCCGCCGCACAGGCGATGGAGTTCGTCGAGGCGGGTTGTGAGTGGTTGCATCTGGTCGATCTCAATGGCGCTTTTGCCGGAGAGCCGATCAATGCCGCCCCGGTCGAGGCGATCCTCGAGCGCACCCAGGTGCCCGCGCAACTGGGGGGTGGCATTCGCGATATGGCCACGATCGAACGTTGGCTTTCCAAGGGGTTGGCCCGGGTGATTCTGGGCACCGTGGCCGTTGAAAACCCCGCGCTTGTGCGCGAGGCGGCCCGCGCCTTCCCCGGTCAGGTCGCCGTGGGCATCGACGCCCGCCAAGGCCGCGTGGCAACCAAGGGTTGGGCCGAGGAAACCGATGTTCTGGCCACCGATCTGGCACGGTCGTTCGAGGATGCGGGCGTGGCCGCCATCATCTACACCGACATCAACCGCGACGGCGCCATGCAGGGCCCCAATATCGAGGAAACCGCCGCCCTCGCCCATGCGGTCTCGATCCCGGTCATCGCCTCGGGCGGGGTCAGTTCCATCGACGACCTCAAGGCTCTGAAGGCCTGTGGCGCGCCGCTCAATGGTGCGATCTCGGGCCGCGCCCTTTACGACGGGGCGATAGACCTGAAAGAGGCGCTTGCGGTCATGAAAGCCTGAACCGCACAGGCCACCACCCGTGCGTCCACGCTACTTTCCTGCCGCCTTTTCGGTCAGCTTGATCAAGGCCATCCGCATCTTGGCGATATAGCCCGCGTCGTCATTGATGCCGGGAAGGTCGTCCAGGGTTTCCTCGGGGTCTTCATAGGCCAGCCAAACCCGGCCCTCCGCGTCCTCGTAGACCAACACCTTCAGCGGCAGGAACAGACCCGCCAAGGGGTCGTCCTGCATCGCTGGCGTGCCCAGCTTGGGATTCCCGAAAACCAACAATTGCGAGGCGGCCAAATCCATGCCCGCACTCTCGGCCCCACCAGCATGATCGACCCGGGCAAAGACCGTGGCCCCGGCCCCCTCGACCGCCGCTTGCAACGCATCCATCGTGGCCGTCACATCACCCTGGGCGGAAACCCGCATGATGTCATCATCCGAAGCCTGCGCCCCCTGCGCCATCACGGCCAAAGCCAAACCTGCCAATAGCTGTTTCATCTCGGTGGTCCTCTGTGCAAAAACTATGGCGTCATCCTTGGGGCTGCCCCGCCGCTTGGCCATAAACAAATCCGTGATCCGCGAGAACCAGCCCACCCATGCCTCGAACACCCGCCACCGCTCTTGCCGCTCCCTCCTTTTGGGCAACGCTGGCCATGGTCGTCCCCGCCATGTTCTGCATCGTTGCTGGCGATACGGCAGGCAAGGCCCTGACGCAGGCGGGCGCACATCCCTTCTTCGTGGCCTGGGCGCGGTTCGCCATGGCCGCCATCGTGCTTTTACCCCTCAGCGGCCTGACACGCGGCGAACTCCCGCAGCTGGCAAACTGGCGTATTCTTCTACGCGGCGGGCTCGTGGTCGGTGGCATCGCCTCGATCCTCACCGCGCTCAGCACCGAACCCATTGCCGATGTTTTCGGGGCCTTTTTCATTGGCCCGATCATCTCATATGTTCTGGCCGCGCTTCTGCTCAGGGAACAGGTCACCCCGGCCCGCAGCGCCCTTCTGGTGCTTGGTTTCGCGGGGGTGCTTCTGGTGGTCAAACCCGGTTTCGGTGCTGGCGCGGGCATGGGTTTTGCCGTGCTGGCTGGCGTGTTTTACGGCAGCTTCCTTACCGCCACCCGCTGGCTTGCAGGCGGCTTTCGGCCCCGTTTCCTGCTGATTTCTCAATTGCTGACCGGAACCATCCTTCTGGCTCCGCTGGCCTTCACCATGGGCGCGCCCCGGATGTCTCCTTATGTCTGGGCCCTTCTGGGCTTCAGCGCCGCAGGCTCGGCCATGGGTAATTTCCTGCTCGCCATGGCCAACCGCAGCGCCCCGGCCTCGGTCATCGCACCGCTGGTCTATACCCAACTCATCGCCGCAACGCTCCTTGGGTACGCGGCCTTCGGCGACTGGCCCGATGCGCTCTCGCTCACCGGCCTCGCGGTGATCCTCACCTCCGGCCTGCTCTCTTTGCGTCTTGCCCATCGTTAGCCAAGCGTTTTCCGCGGCAAAAGACCTTCACAATGGCGCGCGGACACGCTACCTGAGCCTCATGTTGAAGACCCGCATCATCCCCTGCCTCGACGTGGCCGATGGCCGCGTGGTCAAAGGCGTGAACTTCGTCAACCTGCGCGACGCGGGCGACCCGGTGGATGCCGCCAAGGCCTATGACGCCGCCGGGGCCGATGAGCTGTGCTTTCTCGACATCCACGCCACCCATGAGAATCGCGGTGTGATGCTCGATGTGGTCACCCGCACCGCCGAGCAATGTTACATCCCGCTCACCGTGGGCGGCGGCGTACGTACTGCCGAGGACGTACGCAAACTGCTGCTGGCGGGGGCCGACAAGGTGTCGTTCAACTCCGCCGCCGTGGCCAACCCCGACGTGGTACGCGAGGCCGCTGACCAATTCGGTAGTCAATGCATCGTCGTGGCCATCGACGCCAAGACCGTATCACCCGGCAAATGGGAAATCTTCACCCACGGCGGGCGCAAACCCACGGGTATCGACGCTGTGGAATTCGCCAAGCTGGTCGAGGAAAAGGGCGCCGGGGAAATCCTGCTCACCTCGATGGACCGCGACGGCACCCGCGAAGGCTTCAACCTGCCGCTGACCCGTGCCATTTCCGACGCGGTCGACATTCCCGTCATCGCCTCGGGCGGCGTTGGCACACTCGATCACCTTGTTGATGGGGTGACCAAGGGCGGCGCCTCTGCCGTGCTGGCCGCCTCGATCTTCCACTTTGGCGAGTTCTCCATCCAACAGGCCAAGGACCACATGGCCGCCAATGGCATTGCCGTCAGGACAGGCGCATGACCCTGCAAGAGCTTGAACAGATCATCGCCACCCGCGCAGCAGCCACGCCCGAAGACAGCTGGACCGCCAAACTTCTGGCAAAAGGCCCGGAAAAAGTGGCCGAGAAATTCGGAGAAGAGGCCATCGAGGCCGTGATCGAAGCAGTCAAAGGCGATCCCAAGGCCCTCACCTCCGAGGCCGCCGATGTGGTCTTTCACCTGCTCGTCATGCTGCACAGCCGCGGCGTCAGCCTTGAGGACGTCATGGGCGAACTCGCCCGCCGCCAAACCCAATCCGGCCTTCAGGAAAAAGCATCGCGCCCGAAATGATCCGCCACATCGTCTTCTTCACCGCCCGCGACCAAGCCGACCTGGACCGCATCCGCGAAGGTCTGGAAACCCTTGGGCAAATCCCTCACGCCCGCCACTTCGAGGTGGGCCGCAATATGCACGCCGACCGGCTGACCGGCGCCGAAGTGGATTTCGTCGTCTATGCCGAATTCGACAATGAAGACGACCTTGCCGCCTACAAGGCCGACCCGATCTATTCCCGCGCCATCGAACTCGTGAAACCCCTGCGCGACATGCGCATCGCGGCAGACATCCAAAGCGACTGACCCCTGTTCATCTTTCCCAAAATACTCCGGGGTAGGTTGAAAATCCCATTTTCAACCAAGGGGCAGCGCCCCTAAACCCTTACAGTTTCGAAGAAATCACCCCGGTATTGAACCCGCCCATGCGCAACTCCCCGAACAGGCGCTGATATTCGATCTTGGGGCAACGGTCCATCACCACGTCCACGCCTCGCGCCCGGGCCATCTCGGCCGCCTCTTCGTTGACCACACCGATCTGCATCCAGACGGTCTGTAGCTTCGGAAAGCACTCTAACGCCTCTTCCACGATGGGCGGCACGTGCTCGGGCCGGCGGAAAATGTCCACCATGTCCACGCCCCCCTCGATATCGCTGAGCGAAGCAACGACTTCGGCACCGAAGGCCGTTTTGCCCGCATGGCCCGGATTGACCGGCACCACCTCGAATCCCTTCAGCCTGAGATATCGCGCCACGTAGAAACTCGGGCGCACCTCGTTCATCGACACCCCCACCACGGCGATGCGCTTGGTGCGGGTCAGGATCTTGCGCAGATGCGCGTCTGAATACTCTTGGCTCATGGCGGCACTCTAGACAGGCTTCGAGGAAGAAAAAAGCGCCCAAGGGAAACCCTTGGGCGCCAGTCGCGGAACGAGGGACAGTGAAGTGAAACGCCGGTGTTCCATTCCGACGTTTCTGAACAATAGATAGGGACGCGATTCAAAATAAAAAGCCTTGGTAAAAGGCTTGTGAACATCTCCACGATATCGGCGGATTCCCGCTAATCGAAGATATCCTCGATCCCGTCCCATAAGTCATCCAATATCCGATAGGCCAATGATTTCCGGGGCTTGCGGCGCGGCTTTCGCGTGCGTTCCTCACCAAGGGCATGGGCGCGTTCGGCGGCCCAATCCACCTTGACCCGCCGCCGTGCACCGGGCCGCCTGGGGGCCGCGCCCGCAGGCGCAGGCTTGCGCGGGTTATCCCCCTGCCTCGGCAGGGCCTTCATATCATGCAGCGGCGCACCACAGGTCGAGCACACCAATTCATGCCGCCCCCGATCCAGAATCAGCGCCGCGCGCGTGCCGCAATAGCTGCATGTGGCAATCTTCGGTCCCATCCGCCTGCCTTTTCCTGCTCCGAAAAAGATATTGAGCCCGGGCAATTTTCCAACCCCTGATGGCAAACCCGGCATCAGCCCCCGCGCGCCCGCGCCGCATAAAGCGCCACCGCTGCCGCGTTCGACACGTTGAGCGAGCCAAAACCCCCCGCGAACTCGATCCGCACCAGCGCGTCACAGGTCTCGCGCGTCTTTTGCCGCAACCCCGGCCCTTCGGCCCCCAGGACAAGCGCCACGGGCCGATCACGCCGCCCCTCCAAGGCGTCTTCAATCGTCTGTTCGGCCTCCCCCGCAAGGCCCAGCACCAGATACCCCATGCCCTGCAATTCCCTGATCGCATCGGCAAGGTTGCGCACCTGCACATAGGGTTGCCGCTCCAAGGCACCACTCGCCGTCTTGGCAAGCGCCCCGGTCTCGGGCGCCGAATGATGGCGCGGGGCGACCACGGCACAGGCCCCGAACACCTCCGCCGAGCGCAGGATCGCCCCCACGTTATGCGGGTCGGTCACCCGGTCCAGCATGACGATCCGCGGCGGCACGCCTGCCGCCCCGCCAAGCGCCAGATCGGCCAAAGCCCCCCAGTCCAACGGCTTGACCTCCAGGGCGGCCCCCTGATGCACCGATTGCGGGTCAAGCGGCGCCGGAAACTTGCGCGGATCGGCCATCTCGGGCGCGATCCCGCCCTCCGCGATCGCCTCGGACAGCTTGTCGGCGGCGTTCTTGGTGACGATCAAGCGCAGTTTTTCGCGCGCCGGATTCATCAATGCATCCCGCAC